>DASWFF010000021.1:0-10258 GCA_036394375.1 Puia sp. | reverse complement strand
ATTGTTGATATAGTAATAATCATTTTCGTGAAAATCATTGCCCACATAAATATCATCCCACCCATCATTATTCAAATCGGCAACAGAGATGCCCAGGCCGTATCCCAGGCTGCTTTGATAAATACCCGCTTGCGCCGATACGTCCGTAAATTTTCCGGTTGTGCTGATATCATTCCGGTACAGGCGGCTTCCTGCGTTGGGGTCGAATCTTCTCCGGTTGCCCGTGTCAACTATATTTTCATTGGGATGGTGAGATTGGTTCAGGATAAAACAATCCAGATCTCCGTCGTGATCATAGTCAAAAAAAACGGCCTGAGTGGAAAAGGCTGCCAGCCCAAGCCCGTATTTTTCTGCGCTTTCAGTGAAAGTGCCATTCCCATTATTTATAAAAAGCTCATTGCGTCCATGCAAATCATGTTCTCCCTGCACTGCGCAAACATAAATGTCTAATAATCCATCCCCGTTCACATCAGCCATCGTAACGCCGGTACACCAGTCTGAGCTGCCCGCCACTCCGGCTTTCTCAGTAATATCTTCAAATTCAAAATTGCCTTTGTTTAGATATAACTTATTATGGCCCAAACTGTTTGCCGTGAAATACATATCGGGCAGTCCATCATTGTTGATGTCGCCAACGGCCACACCGCCGCCATTATAATAATAGAGAAAATAAAGTATGTTGAAGAGGTTTCTTTTTTCCAATTTATTAGCAAAATCAATATTCGTTTTGGAAGGGGGTAAATTAACAAACAAATTGTCGGACCGGTGGCAGGAATAAAACACTAAGGAAGACATACTTAAAAAAAGGATCGCAAATTTTTTCCTGGACATAGCATTTCTTTTAATTCGGTTTATGTGATCTGTCTTTATACTTTGTCGTTTCATCAGGATAAATGCCTATAAAATGCGAGCGTATCAAGGCCGCTGTGGGTTTAGTTTCCCCCGGCAGCAATTCAGTGATAGATTTAGAGGGTTTTAAGGGCATGTGGCAGTCAATACAATTTTGATTTATAACAGCACCCAAGGAAGCGTTCATTTTACAGGAAATGCCCTGTTCTTGATTGTGACAGCTTATACATCGTTGGGAAAATAATACGATTTTTCCCCTTTCATTTTCATGGGTATTGTGGCAAGTTGTGCATGTCATGGATTGGCTCATTCTAAAACATTTACTTGACCGCAGCAACCCTAATTGATTACCATGCACATCTATTTCATCGGGGGCAGGAGTCAATGTATCCACGACAAAATAATCGGATAGTTTATCCCCGGAAACAAACTCAAAAGAAGGCTTGGTCTTCTGCAGCCTTCCTCCGTGACACAAAGCACACAAATCCAGGTTTTGTTGCCTGGAAAAGGCAGCGGGATTAATAATATATTTCCCTTTTGTTTCCTTTGGGTTTTGGGATTGAAATTCGACGTGCTTAGCGGCAGGGCCGTGGCATTTTTCGCAATCAACCCCATATATAAGCTGATTTTGGCTGAATTCTTCGGGTTGCCGGTTAGAGGCCGGTATTTTTTGGGCAAACGTGCTGTGGCATTCGAGGCACCGGGATGTGATAGTCCTGTTGAAAATAACGGGATGAGTTGGAAATTGCGGGCTATTCGCCCATTTGCCGGCCGCTGTGAAATACGATACGGGCAATTGATAAAGCCGGTCGTGAGAACGGGTTATATAGGTCTGGCCCTTGGAGCCTGACCCGACAACAATGTCAAAACGCTTGGCAATTCGTTCAACACCCTTATAATATCCAACCTGGTAAAAGCCGCTATCCCTTTTCTCCATGACGACTGTCATATCAGGGTCGTATGAAAACCTGTTTTTTCCCGGCTCAAAACTTCCCTTAATATATTCTTCCGAAGCAGGCCTTGTCGTAAGGTAATGCGCCGTATGAATATGGTTATCATAAATATTTTTATGGCAATTGGCACAAACCATGGAACCGGAAAATTGATCATATTGTATGCCGGCAGCAGGTTTGGGATGATTTGCTTCCCGATCAATACACTTTACAAAGGCAAAAGTGCAAAGAATTATACCGGAACAAATGAGCAGTGACCGACGGTAATGTATTCCTTTTAACATGATCAATCGATTAAACGCGAAAACACCTGGCGTAAAAAACTACGCCAATAAAAGAAAAAAGAAGGGCTGAAATAATAGTTCAGCCCTTCTGGTTATACATTATTTTCTTTGACTGAAGCAATAAAAAGGTACACTACCTTCTTATTGTTTATTAGTATACAATGCTTGTACATCCGACGCAGATAAGGCAGCTGAATAAAGCCTGATTTGATCGATAGCGCCCGGGAAGCCTGACATCCACGAATTATTAGCATAGGTGTCGACAATATTTACAGCTTCCTGAAAACCGCCGACAACCAATTGTGAGGCGTTACCGTCAAATACAATTGTTTCGTTTGTTTTTTGGTCAAATTGCACCCCATCACGATATAAGGTAGCGGTAGATGCGGTTGCATCATATGTAAATGCCACATGATGCCAATTGCCGTCATACATGTGTGGCCATCTTTTTGGGCCGGAATAACCTGCAAAATCCCAGTTATCCCCGCTACCATTGGCAAAATGGAATTTCAATACCATAGAATCTGAAGTGCTTGTTTCATGATCTGCAAAAACAACAACATTACTCCAAAAGTTCTTTGTGCTTGATAAGGCCAAAACCCCATCGGCATTGCTATGATCTTTTTCAGCAATCGTCGCCTGCAACCAAAAAGCTATCGTAAAGCTTTTTGCCAAAGGAAAATCGTTGGCGTTCAAATAATGCAGAAAGGTCCCGGTCGAGCCCTGGTACGCAGTGCCGTGCACCCCTGGAACAACGGTAGTGGAGGGGTCCGGGAAAAAGCTGGGATAGTTTGAAATACTATCCTTGAAGCGAACATTAATTTGCTTATCAGCTGGTGTGGTTGAGTCAAAATTTACATAAAAACGGAGGTTGCCGCCCAGTAGCGTAACATTATCTGTCGGATAGTCTTTTGGCAAACCCGGCTTTACTGTTTTTTGACAGCCAATCAGCACGGCACATGTCGCAATGACCAGCGCCGTGGTTGTGATTACTATATTTCTATTATTCATAGCCCAAATTTTTTGTTTTTTAATAATTAGGGTTCTGTACCAAAACGCCGCCAGACAGATCGATAGCCGGTTGCGGAATGGGGTATAAGGCATTTCTGGGTATATAACCCAGGCTTCCAAGTGCATTGGGCGCATCAATTTTATCCGCGGCAGGCGTCCATCTCACCAGGTCATAAAACCGGTATCCTTCCATGGCGAATTCCCATCTTCTCTCGTTCTTTATAGCAGTTCGCATCTGCCCCTGGCTTTGGAAGGCTATATGAGGTAACACCGTGGCATTGCTTCCTCTTGCCCTGGCCCGGATCTGCTCAACCATTGCTTCTGCCGTACCGCCATCACCCAATTCATTCGAAGCTTCTGCGAGCATTAACAATACATCGGCATAGCGTAATATTCTGTGATTGATCCAATCTGCGCCGCCACTCGGGCCGATTTCGCCCGTAAATGCGCGCATCTGGGGATCTGAATACACTTTTTTATTCCAATAGGGTTGATCCAAGGCAACTCCCGGTTTATATGGCGGCAGTGTAGCGCCGTAGCCGCCCGTAGCCGGACCTCCATCAGATTGACCCGAATACAATATGGTTTCAGCTTTGCGGGGATCTGTAGAATCCCATGCGTTTTGCAATACCTGGGTAGGCGTATTCCATCCCCAGCCGAGGTTCCAGGTAGTAGGACTACCCCCTTGTCGCACGTTCTGACAGGTTCCCCACTGAACCCCATAATAAGATGTGCCATTTTGACCTACGAGCGACTGCATCTCAAATATGGATTCCAGACTATTCTTGCCGGCCCCGCCTACCCCGTCCTTCCAGACATCAGGAAAATTAGGCAGTAGGGAATACTGGCCTGAAGCGATCACTTTATTACAAAGCGATACCACCATCGGCCAGTTTGACCGGAACAAATAGGTCTGGGCCCACAAGGTGTTAGCGGCGCCGCTGGTCAATCGGCCAGGGTATTTATTATTATTATTGACGTCGACCCAATTCACCGGCAAGTATTTTGTTGCGACAGTCAAATCAGAATCGATCAGCTGGTAAATGGCCGCTGCCGGAGATTTGGGCTTGATGTTAGCTTTGGCATCATTAGAAAAAAAATCCAGTAAAGGAATGTCTCCATAGGCCTTTACCAGGTCAAAATAAGAATAGGCGCGGAAAAAGTGAGCCTCGCCTATGTTACGCAGAGAAGCCTCGTCCGTGGCCTTGAGGGAATCCGCAATGTGCAGTTCCTGGTTGGCCTGGTTGATCATATAATAATGATCGTTCCAATACGTATCGGTAGCCCAATCATTCTTAGTGTATTGAAAGGTCTCAAATTCCGTATTGACCTCAGCGCCATCGGTCGTGCTGCTGCCTTTTTGTGCATCATCATCCCGGATGCTGTTAAAATCGAGCCACGGAAGCACGGAAAAACCGGCATACGTGCGAAGCGTGCTGTACAAGCCAAAACTCTGGGCTTCGAGGGAACCCTGGTGCAGATCTTCCAGGGTTGCCGTCAGGGGCGTGCGGTCGAGATATTTCTTGCAGCCAGTCGCTGCTATTAACAGCGTGCTGATTACCGCTAAGCTCCATAAAATTTGTTTGTATGTTTTCATAACCAAATTTTAATTTTAGTAATTGCTTAAAAAGTCAGGTTTAACCCTGCAGTTGCTACAACAGGAATGGCGCCGCCTGCGTTGTCATATCCGAATGCCGTTGCATCACCGCCAAATTCGGCCGTATAGCCGTAATTATGTTTCCAGGTCTTGAGGTTTTGCGCATTGACATATACCTTCAGATTCTTAATCAATGATTTCGGTCCCGTGAATCGACTAAAAGTATAATTCAACTGAAGATTTCTGATCCTGAAATAGGATCCGTCCTCAATATTGTAAGTAGACCCGTTATAGTTGAATCTGTGTCCCTGGCTGATGATCGGGTCCCAGTTGGACGTGCCTGCCCCGTGCCAACTGTTGATCTTGAAAGCAGGATAATTTACGCGCTGGAACGGAGATTCCAGGGAACCCCAGGTGCGGAAAATTTTGTTGCCGTATACACCTCCCACGTCAATGCTCAGGCCAAATCCTTTATAATTTACATTAATAGAGCCTCCATAAAAGAATTTTGGGGAAGGATTGCCAATAAACGTTCTGTCACTGGAATTTATCTGACCATCCCCGTTCACGTCTTTGAATTTGAAGTCTCCGGGTCCGTAAGATCCTATGGATGAGGCGGGAGGAGATTTCAGGATATCCAAATTGCTTTGATAAAGACCGTCCAACACATAGCCGAAGAAAGAACCGATGGGATGTCCTACCTGGGTCCTGCTTTCTGCGCTTCCATTATTCTGGAATCCCCGGCTAAGATACCCTGTCGGCAAATCTTTTGCGAGGCTTTTTACCACGTTGTTCAGAAAGGTGATGTTGCCTCCGATGCTCAGCGACAGGTCCTTGTCAATGTTTTGATTCCAGGTGCCGGCCAATTCCTCGCCCCAGTTCCGGATACTACCCCCATTGATCAGCTCATCCGACAAACCCAGGGTCGACCTGTTCACATACGTCATTAAATTATTGGTGGTCTTGTTGTAATAGTTGAATTCGAAATGCAGGCGGTTATTTAACGCATTTGCCTCTATGCCAATCTCCTGGGCGGATACGGTTTCCCATTTCAGATCCGGATTAGGAATATATGTTTTTACCGCCGCATTATAAACGAGTGCTCCAAAAGGGGCACCAACATTTGTATTTAGTCGAGGATAAGCCACATAAGGTATAGGAACACCATTAGCATCTGTAGCAGTTTGGTTTCCTAAAACCCCGACGGAACCTTTCAGCTTTAAAAAATCGAAAATTTTCTGATTGCCCATAAAATTCTCCCTGCTGATATCCCAGGCGGCACCTACTGCCCAAAACTGCTGGTAGCGGTTTTTGGTCGGAATCTGGGAAGACCCATCATCGCGGAAAGAAGCGTTTAAGAAATATTTCTCTTTATAATTATATAATACCCTTGCGAGATAAGAAACGGTGCTGTATTCGTTCTGACTGGACGTGGCGAAGGTTTGGGTTGGATCTTCAAAGCCGTTGGTGACGTACCAGAACCTTTTGTCATTGGGTATGGGGAGCGCCGTTCCGGTGGTATAGGGCTTGGCAAGGCCCTGCCTGCCAAAATAGCCGAAATAGTAGGTGGTGAAACCACCCGTTAAGGTCAGGTTATGCTCGCCAAAATGATTCTTGTAATTCAGCACATGGTCCTGCTGAAATTTTCTATAGGTATTGTCATTTTCCTGAACCTGGGTTTTAGGGCTGATAAAGTTGATGGTATCACCCGCTGCCCTTGGTTGATAGGCATAGTAAAGGGGTACGTATGAACGACTGTTCGGTTCGCTGATATCTGCGTAAAAAGTCGACCGGAAAGTAAAATGTCGCAGGAAACTGATTTCTGCATAAGCACTCCCTACCGTTCTGTATTCTATATTAATATGCTTATCCCACTCGTTCTCCAATTGGATCAAGGGGTTCTGAACTCCCGAGTTTTGAAGGGCGGGATCCACGGTGGAATATAAATTCGCAGTCAGCGTCTGGGTATTATTGTAAGGGTCTGTAACACTAAAGGGTTTTGTGCCGGCCGAGATCTGTGGCATTACTTTCCTGGCATTATTCAAAACATCTGTGCCATACTGGGTGACATCATAGGGATGATTAATTCTCTCGGTATTGAAGTTGATTCCCAACTTGATTGCCTTATTGACCTTAAATTCATCGCCAAAGGAAAGCGTGATCTTTGACAATTGCTCGTGCCGGACTATACCCTCATCATAGGTATAACCAAGGCTCATATTAAATCTATTATTTTCCGAACTCCCTAAAATACTCAGGTTATTATTGGAGAACCGTCCGTTCCTTGTTACTGCGTCGATCCAATCTGTGTTGGCCGTTAAAAAAGAATAATCGGGCGTGGTGACGCCATTGTTGGCATTTTCTTCCCCAAAAAGTGTATTGAATTGGCTGGCATTGGCCATTTTAATTTTATTCACTAATTTTTTGAACCCATAGCTCGTATTGAAATTAATAATAGTTTGCCCGGCTTTGGCTTTTTTAGTTGTGATGGCAATAACGCCTGTAGCGCCCTTAACACCAAATATGGCTAATGAGGATGGATCTTTTAAAATTTCCATGGATTCGATATCATTGGGATTCAGATAATCTATGTTGTCATTAAAGATCCCATCCACTACATAGAGCGGATGTACCTGGCCAATACTTACTGTCCCGCGGATGCGTATGTCCGGTTGTGAGCCTGGTGTGCCATCATTTACAACATATAAGCCGGCCACCTTGCTTTGCAGGGAGGCTATCGGGTTCGAGTTGGGCTTGTCGGCCACCTCCTTTCCGTCAATCTTGACGATGGAGCCGGTCAGGTCCCTTTTGGTGGCCTGGCCATAGCCGATGACCACCACCTCGTCCATGACCTTTTTGGAAGCGACTAATTTTACATCTACGACGGACCGGCTATTGACAGGGATCTCCTGGCTCAGGTAGCCTATATAAGAGATGAGCAGGGTAGATTTTTCAGGGACGGTGAGGGTATAGCTGCCGGTATTATCCGTGGTTGTGCCGCGGGCAGTACCTTTTACGCTGACGGAAACCCCTGAAAGGCCTTCCCCATTCTCCCCCATTATTTTCCCGGTGATCTTAATATCCTGGAGTGACAGAGCGGCAGACAATACCACGATCAGGTTGTTGTCCAGCACTTTAAAAGTAAGATCCGTGTTGTCAAAGAGCTTTTTCAGGGTTTCCCTTATTTCGGCATTTTCAACATCGATATTGATCTTTTTCCGGATATCGCTTAACCGGCTGTTGTAGAGAAAACGGTAAACACCTTGTTTTTCAATAGAGTTAAGAGCCCGTGAAATTTCTACCTGGTTAAGCCTGAGAGAGACCCTACCCTGCCCGTTGACATTGGCCGACACTTGCAGGAAGGCTACGAATATCAGTAGAAAGGTTAGTTTCATGACCAAAAGAGCTTTTTTTACGGCATGGGAGCTGATGCCCCCAATCGTTAGAATTTTTTTCATACTTTTAATCTTGTGGGTTATTAAAAAAGTGAAACTTGCGCTGCTACTACTGCACTGCCAGGTTTCTATGTAACCTTGCGGGGAATGCGCCAACATTTCCCGCTTTTTTTTTATTAGGTGCTGTTATTCATTCTTCTGTTATATTTTATTTATCATGTATAATTATTTGCGCTCCTTCGATAGTATAGTTGAAATTGGCTGTCAACTTTAATGCGTCCAATGCCTGTTGGATCGTCTCCTTATCAAAAGTTCCGGTAAAGCGCCAATCTTCCTGACGGAGGTTGTCAAAACGGATGGAAACCCCATACCAGCGTTCCATTTGTTTAGCCAGTTCACTGAATTCCTCGTCCTGGAAGATGAGCTTATTATTGATCCAGGAGGTTTCTATGATCGCGCCGGAATTATGTTCGTAGGTAGGTTTGCTGATGGTGACCAGGGATTCGGCTGTAGGGATCTCGCGGCGGCGGGGGGATGGCTGCCGGAGGGTGCTATCATCCGCCACTACCAGTTTTTGATTGGGCTTCAGGATGATCTTATCGCTGGGCCTGTTTTTTATGGATACTTCGATGCTGCCCCGGATGAGGGTGGTCTCTGTTGTCCTTTCTGTGGGATAGGATTTGACATTGAAACTGGTTCCCAGTACCCTGATATCTATACGGGTGGTATGGATGACAAAGGGTTTGCTGGAATTGGGCGCCACATCGAAAAAAGCCTCCCCGGTGAGGTTGACTTCCCGGGCGGCGGTCCCGTAATTTTTACCGTAGCTGATACGGCTGCCGGCATTTAACCAGACCACGCTTCCATCCGGCAGCACCAGATGGGTCCGGGAGCCGTTGCCGGTGAAGATCTCGTTCCCCGATTGCGTTGGCGCCATGGCTATGGCCGGGGCGACCAGGGGTGTGGAAGGTCTGTAGTAAAACCAGCCGAAAGCCAGGGCGAGCATAACGCCAAAAGACGATATCAGCAGGGGGGTCTTGCGCCTGGAACGGGGTTGGGCAGGGGCGAAGGGATAGGTTGTGGATTCGACGTATTCACCGACTGATGGGCGGGGACTAAAATCGATATTCAGCTCCTGCATACGGTCGATATGCCGGTTGAATGCCCGTTCAGCCATTTGCCGGTCGGGTAAGCTGGTGTCGTTCCAGAGATCGCTAATGGTCTGCATGGGATAGTGCAGTTCCGGGTTGCATCTTAGCAGGTCTTCCAGTTCCCGCAGTTCTTCGGGGGTGGCTTCTCCGTTGAGGCGTTTGGCTATAAGATTCCACGTATATTCTTTGTGTTCTTGTCCCATGTGTAGTAGTAAATCTGTAGGACAGGCAAAAGGCATGGATACCCCCAAAGAAATGTTAAATATATTTTAACAGTTAAAAGAAACCGGGGGAAGTCAGGGGGGATATAGGGTCATCTTGGATGCCGGATGGAGGAGGGGACGGTCTTTTGGATGTCGAAGCTGACGACATTCCCAATTTTTTGAAGGGCGATAGCCAGTTGATTTTCAACGGTCTTTGGGGAGATATTCAGCACTTCGGCGATTTCCCGGTATTTGAGCCCGCCTTCTTTAGCGAGTTTGAATATCATTTTACATTTGGGTGGGAGTTGGTCGATGGCTTTTTGGATGAGTCTCAGCATATCGGCCGTGATGAGCAATTGTTCAGGATCGAAATAGACACTGGTGAATTCTGCGTGATAATCTTCCAGGTAATTGGTAATATTCCGTTTTTGCTTATCCAGGTAATTAAAGGCTATATTCCTGGTGGAAACATATAAATAGACCTTCAGGTTCTCTATTTTTTCCAGTTCTTTCCGTTTTTCCCAAACTTTGATGAATACATCGGAGACGATCTCTTCGGCGGGTTCTTTTGTTTTCACGAAGGATTTGGCAAACTGGTACAGGTAGGAATAAAGGGAAGTGTAGAGTTCCTTATAAGCCTGCTGATCGTCGAAACGGGCGATCCGGAGTTGTAAGTCTTGAAGGCTGGTGGCAGTTAACATTTGGCAAAGCAATAAGTCTACTTATTAGCTCAATATTTAGCAATATTAAGAAGAATTTGCAGACAATGTATATAGACAGTTTCTTTTAGCTCAATGCTGCTTAGCCTGGCTTCG
>DASWFF010000020.1:0-35252 GCA_036394375.1 Puia sp. | reverse complement strand
ATTTCTCCATTCTTTTGATGAATGGTTGAGCTGAAACCAATGGATGTTTCCGGATTTATCCATAGCTGTAATAATCGAATAATTACCGGAACTGGCTAGTTGGGGGCCGCGGGACATACCCAAATGCATATCAGTCACCTGTGCCACTAAAACAGGCTTAGAAAAGGTAGTACCCTTATCGTCTGATGTGGAGCAGAATATTTTGTCTTTCTGACCAAATACGATTCTTATAATTCCTTTATTATCTGCAGCGATTTGAGGTTGCTCCCCTTCTGCTATAATATCTGTTTTGGTTCCCGCCAATCCCCCCTCCATCACATACCTCCCCGCACTGACCTCATAGATCAAATACCCATTCTCAGCGCCCGCATAACGCGCCCGCGAAGAAGACAGTTTCACCCCGGAACGGGCAGCCGATGGGAAATAAACTTTCGCCGTAGTGCCCGGAGGCACCGTCACTTCAAGGGACAGCTTACCGTCTTGACGTCGCCAGGCCGTCCTGATCTCCCCTGCAGGCGACTCATAGGTAGCTTTGGCCCAGGATACCTGTAAAGCGCTGACCCGCGGAACACGAACGAGAAACCGGCTGAATCCGGGATGATCCGGATCGCGTCGGATGCCGCCCAGCCCGTCTATATACCAGGCTCCGGGATATAGATAGGAGCTATGCAGCAGAGAGTGGCCCGGCAGGTCTTTTTCCCACATCTCCCAGAGCGAAGTGGCCCCATTGGCCTTCATATATCCCCAACCCGGATAATCGGTCTGTGAAGTCATCGAATAGATCAGGTCGTCCCGCCCGGCGCTGCGCAACAATTTGAACAGCATCGCGCCTCCCGTAATTCCCACATGTATATGCCCGTTCCTGACAACCAGGATCTCCCGGGCGAGCCGGTCCATGATCGAATCACGAAGCCCCGGAGGAGGCACTTCTGCTAACAGAGCGGCCGCCAGGTTACCCATCGAGCTATCCGAATAACTATGGTCGGACGGATTATAATATTGGGCATGGATGGCAAGACTGGAAGCGGCTGCCTGGCGCTCCCATCGGCTGGCCTCCGCATTCCTCCCTATCACCCGGGCTATCTTAGCAGCCGTGCGGAGGTTATATACCCGGTAGCAGTTATTGAAACATATATTTTGCGGCTTATCATTGTTCATACCTTCCTCTCCCGCATGAGGCCATAACCAGTCCCCCAGGAAATCCCATTGCCCGCCAAATCGCTCCAGCAGATCGTCCCGCGTATGCGTATCCAGAAAGGCAAGCCAGTTTTTTATCAGATCGAAATTTTTTGCTAACACCCGCTCATCCCCTAGTTGCTGATACAGGAGCCAGGGTAGCGTAATACAGATCCCTCCCCATGCAGGCCCTCCTCCACCCCAGTAAGTAGGAGCCGTATGAGGAAGAATGCCCTCGTCGGCATTGCCGCCATAGTTCAAAGGATCCATGGATCTTGCACCCTGCACGTCACGCCAGTCTTCCATCCATTTTGTATAAAAGGCCGCGAGCCCGTAATTGAACATACCCGTTTCAGAAGTCGCATGAGCGTCTCCGCCATAACCCATTCGCTCCCGCTGGGGACAGTCCACGACATACCCGCCAATGGAAAGATTCTCAAAATTCCACCGGACCCGGTCATAGATCCAGTTCTGTAAAGAATCCGAACAGGCGAAGGTGGCCACCGACGGATAAGCCGTTCTGACCACCCACCCGCGGACATCCGTGACAGCGGGTTTTTCTTTTAATCCGCGTATCGTTATCCAGCGCCCTGAACTATAATTGAAATGATTGCGGAACACCCCTTCGCCGGTCTTGCCTATGATGAAGGCATTGTGTATATGAAAGGTCATCTCGTCCTTCTCCCGCTCCGAGAAGAACAGGTCGACCCGCTGCCCTTGTGACCCTTTACATTTTATTTCCGTCCATCCGACAAAATTGACACCCATATCTACCCGGAAAGAACCATCGGAATTCTCTTCCACCGACACCGGATGGATCTCCTGGAACAAACGGTTGGGCTCGACCATCTGGGCAGTTAACAGTAGTCGTGGATAATAGAGGGTAGCTGCTTTCCAGCCGCTTTCATCGCAGGATAACAAATTCCAATCAGGTATTTCTTTAGCAGCATCCCATATCTCTCCTCCCATTTGACTGAACGTCCATTTTCCCAAAAGCCTATTCGGGCTGGGCCGGGTCTTCCAGCTGTCGTCTGTCTGTATGCGTAGCACAGGGGTCGCCCGCGATCCGTCCGGCGTCCCGCCCGGCTTTTTTGAATTATAAATATCAGCCTGCGCAATCACAATGGGCGCCTGAGGCTTATCATCCGTCGCATAAGACGAAAAAATAGACCAGGAGGCGCCCAGCCAGAAGGCAATCACATTTTTACCCGGCTGTAAGGCTGCTGCGATGTCGTAAGCTACATACCTTGCGCGTTTTAAATGATCGCTCACACAAGGGGATAATACATCGTCGCTTATTTTTTTCCCGTTCACGTATAGCTCATGATAGCCGACCGACGCTACGAAGAGCGTCGCTCTGGCCGGCCGTACGGTAAGATCGATTGTTTTACGGAACCAGGGATCCGGCACATTGCAGTCCGTCGCTTTCGGATCCAGCGTCTCCGTCGAACCGATCCATTTGGCCGTCCATTCAGCCCGCTTGAACAGGCCGGTGCTCCAATGGGCGACAGCGCTCCATGCCGATCTTCTGCCGGATTCGTCTTTAACACATGCTTTCCAGAAATAAGTCCGGTCCGATTCCAATGGTCTACCTCCATATACGATATTGCTCATCGTGGTGGACGCGGTCCAGCCCGAATTCCATAGTTCCCCCTGATTTTGGTCCAATTGCTTTGCCGAAGAGCTGACGATGATCAGATAGGCGGTCTGACGTTGGCCGAATGCAGCGGGTTCGGTGGCAGCCAGGGTCCAGCTCAACCTGGGTAAAGATTCGTCTATTCCTTCGGGATTAGTAAGGTACTCACATAGAAGATGTTCCGGTCGGACGCTGCTTTGCGCTCTCAGCAGACAAGGTAGGATGACTAACAACAGGCTGGCAATGATCGGCAGGAGTACTCTTTTCATGAAGGCATTATTTCTTTTAGACGTTGACACGACCCGATCAAGCTACAAACAAATCAGCACATGCCAAAAAAAGTTCAATGCCCTGAATTTCAGGTGAAATGAATATGATCGGAAGTATATATTTTATCATCGTCATCGATAATGATAGCTTCAATGTCTTTCATCTGGTTGATCATATACAACCCTGCCCGGATGCCCATGATCATAACCGGTGTCGCCATGGCATCGGCTATTTCCGCATTCGGCGTGATGATCGTCACACTTTTTATCCCGGTGACGGGAAGGCCGGTGCGCGGATCGATCGTATGCGAATATTTTTTCCCGCCGATCATTACATACTTTTCATAATTGCCGGAAGTAGCCAACGCCATATTGGTTATGTTGAGGTAAGAAAATAGGTCCCTCTTTACATCAGGCCTCACGATGCCAATGGTCCAGGGCTTCCCGTCAGGCTGAAATCCCCAGGCCGTCAGATCGCCCGAAGCATTCACCACACCGCTGTCAACCCCCTTCTCCTGCATAACCAGTTTTGCACGTTCCGCGGCATATCCCTTACCGATCCCTCCAAACCCGATACGCATTCCTTCCTCCTTCAGAAAGACCGTACTTTTTTCAGGGTCAAGCAGGATATTCCGGTAATTGATCAGCCTTACCATCTTTTTGGCCGTTTCTTTATCAGGCAACTGCTCCATCCGGGTATCGAAATTCCACAATCGCTTGTCCACTGAACCATAACTAATATCAAAAGCCCCCTGCGTAATGCCCGAGATCCGGATCGAACGTTCGATCAATCCAAAAGTCTCCCGGCTTACGGCAACAGCGGCTATTCCCGCATTCCGGTTGATCAGGTTGGTTTCACTGCCCTCGTCATAGGTGGTCAGCAGCCGCTCTATCCGTTGGATCTCTCCGACAGCCGCATCGATCCGCTCCATGGCCCATGCCTCTTCAGCAGCCACTGCGCTGATCTCAAAGCGATTGCCCATTAATTTCAGCTCCTTCCGGAAGACAGATCTCTCCCCCATCTTACTTAAAACTAAGATTTAAAGAAATGACATCCGATACCAGGTCCGTCGTTTGCGTATAATGCCCGTAACGCAGCTCCAGCATACTCAGATGAGTATCGAAGAGTCCCTTCGGGGGCGCCAACCGGATACCAGCCCCGAAAAAATGGCTGGAAAAGGAAGACAACGAATAATTGCTGGTATAATAACCGTCTGTCTTCAGATGCTGCTCATACTGGGCGAAGTAATTCACCCCTGTTTGTGTATAATACCGGTAAAAAGGCGAGATAGAGAAGAAGGGCGTGATCTTGACGGGCACTTCCAGGCTCGCCGTATGCGATCGCAGGCCCCAGTTATCGACATAGAACCGGTAATAAGAACGGAGGATAACCCTGTCTCCCAGGAAATAGTTCAACCGCAGCCCCAGCGGCAGCTTGAACCGGCTGGAAGGCAATTTCTCGATCGCATCGGTCCCATCCGTAAAAAATACGCGGTGAAAAGGCAGCCCCAGGTACCCGTTCTGTTCAACAAGGTCCAGGAGTACGGCAGCCTGCAGCCGGCTGTTGATGACCTGTGAAAAAGAGAAGGAAGCCGTATAGGTCTCGCGGGGACTGGAACCGTAATTCCGGTGATGGTCCCCGCCGACGTAGCTGGTGAGGCTGTCGGCATTGAATTCCGAAGGAAAGATCAGTTTTACCTGGTCGAAATAACCGCTCAGTTTCAGTCCGAATTCCCCGTTCTTCTTCGTCTTCTTCGTGAAACCGGCGCTCACCCCCAAGGACTGATAATTAAATTCATTCGAGTAATAGGCGCCCAGGCTGAAAGAAGTGCCCTTCTTTTCGTTCTCCCGGGTCCAGTCCAGGGAAGGATAAAGACGAAGGCCATCTGTATGCTTAGAAGCCCCTGTTTTGGATATCCAGGCCTGGGATGCAGCCGTATGATAATCGATGCCCAGTCCGGCCGTCAGGGTATTTTTCCGCTGATGGCTGTCCCATCCGACCCATTTTACTTCCAGCCCGTTGGCGAGATCGGTCACTTTTTCAGAGCCGATCCCTCCCCGTATGGCGGAGTGATCCCCGCTCTGGGTATAATAGCTGGATATCAGGTTGACCTCCTCCACCTTGAGCTTTTTAGGTTGATAAGTAGAGCTATCCTTTGTTGTTACCTGTGAAAAGGCATGGAGGATCATCAAATAAAATCCGACGACGGTAAGACATATTTTTCTCATGATACTAATTTAAACCTCACCCTTCTTCCCGTGAATCATCCTGGAGACAAGGCCCTGATGCTTATCCAGGTCAGCCTTTATAACCCCCGCCAGGTGTATTAAAATAAACCCGTAAATGAGATATTGAACAAAACTATGTACCTGCTTTATAGTCCCCTGGATCCCCTTTAAGATAGCCGCATCTTCAAAGGCAAGCCCAAGGCCCGTCAGGGCCATCGTGAAGATCAGGATATAAAAGACGAGATAGAGCCCCTTCACCTGGATATAATGCTGTCTTTCCATTTTCTCCGATGAGTTTCCAGGCCTAAACCCTAAGGCCTTTTTGAGCTTGACCCGCAATTTCTCTTCGCTGGGTTGGGCGATCTCGATAATGATACGGCTTAACAATAAGCCGCATAACACGTACCCGATATAAGTGTGAAGCATCCAGAATTTGTCATTATACTCGTGGGCTACCGCCCTCGCCTGATCAGTACTAACCGTGGCGCCTTTTTCCTGTAATGGTCCCTGCACCAATGCAATGGTATTCCGGGTCCGGAATATCGTAGAAGCCAATAATACAGTGACCAGGGAGGCCGTTATCGTGCCGAAAAAGGTCCAATGCCAGATCCTGATCGCCTGGGAATGGGGCTCATTAAAACCAGGGATCTCCACCCCGCGCTCAACAGACAGATCGTTTATAGTATTCATTTGAGAATTTTATAACAGGAACGAAATCCAATTCCGGTAATCGCCGGCTATCGACAAATGCATCGACCAATAATCTAACCATCAATAGCTAATCCGACCATTGACGCCTAATGAAACCGATATCCCAATATCATTTTAAAAATCGCATTGTCCGTGCTTTGGGTAAAGCCCCAGCCATACCCGGCATTAAATTCCCAGTCCGGGGACCAATCCAGGTCGATGGCAAAGAACAACTGATGCTGCTGACTCTGATAAGGCTGAAAATGATTCAGGGGACCTGTCGAGCCATAATATTCCAACCCGCCGGCGACCACTTTCGTCACATTATAGGCCGCCTTGAAATTGGGGGAAAACACATACCCCAGGTTCTTATTGAGCCCATGAAAAGACTTGTCAAACGTAGGGTTTAAAGAAAGATATAACTTCCCTAATTGCTTATCCACGATAGGTCTTATCTCAAGGGTCCAGTCGTCTTCGCTGTATTCTCTTTTCTGGTAACCACCCTCCAGGGAAAGACTGACGCCCACCGGCCATTTCCAGGAAGCAGGCGCCATCGCCCTGGGCCGGATATGACTCCCTACATAATTCGTACGATTATCGCTCCCGATCGTATTGAAAAAATAAACGCCCGTTTCGAACCAGGAATTCCAGCCATGAGTGATCTCGACCGTCTCATGCAAAACATGATTCGTCGGCAATACCCCATTCTCCTTTGTCTTCCGCCCGTCAAAGGTAAAATTGCTGTGCAACTCTGCCATGGTATTCCCTTTTGCTACCGTTTGAGCACCGTATACCTGTATTTCATAATTATCCTGCGCATGAACGAAGAAGGGGAAGATACACCCCATCATGGCCCCATAAATATAGTTTCTCATGATATTAATCAACAGCTTTAGTTCGCAGGTCCACGACTATGGGTCAGCTATTCCGTGACCCCTAGTCTTCCCAGCAGGATCCCGAGTATAAATACGATCCCTCCGCCGATAATAACCTGTACGATCGTTTTTCCGGGAGGCGACTTCATGAATTTGAAACGTATGTAAGCGATCACTAGTAGTTCGCAGATGACTACAGCGTAAGCCGTTCTGAGGGCGATGACCAGGTTGGGCATCAGAAAAGGCAGCGTATGCAGCATCCCTCCCATGGCGGTAGCCAACCCGGTGATAAGTCCCCTTTCCCACGGATTACCACGTCCCGTCACCGAACCATCGTCGGACAACGCCTCCGCCAGTCCCATGCTGATGCCCGCCCCGACAGAAGCCGCTAACCCAACCAAAAAAGCTTTATGCGACGAATGCGTCAGCCCCGCTGTCGCGAAAAGCGGCGCCAGTGTAGAAACAGACCCATCCATCAGGCCGAGCAGGGCCGGTTGAACTTTTTGCAATACAAAAGACGCAGGGGAAGAATCGATGCTGTTCTCTGCCATAGAGTAATTTATAGCCTCAACCTTTGAAAGGTTTAGTCCAAAGTTAGCAGGGTTCTTATCAATAGCCTGTTAGAGATCGGTTATAAATTTATTAGAAATTGTTTAGAGCATTTTGAAGCAATACTGAAGAAATATTGAAGGAATTCTGAAGAAAGCTTAGGAATGGAGTAGCCCGATCGTGAATGTCGTTCCCTTACCGATCACCGAATCGACGGTAATATTTCCGTTATGGAGGTGAATGATCTTAGCGGTAAGGGACAGGCCTATCCCATTCCCTTCTGCATATTTCTTGTTCTCCCCCCGGTAAAATGGCACAAAAATCTGGGAAAGATCGACAGGGGATATACCGATCCCGGTGTCTGTGAAACGCAGGATGGATTGCTTTTTCTGAAAACTAATGACGACAGAGCATTGCTGGTTGCCGGAAAACTTACAGGCATTCTCGATAAGATTGCAGAAGGCGACCTTCAGCAAATATTCATTCCCGCTGATAGTGATGCCATCGCCTTCTTCAATCTCCTTCTCAAAAAGCAGTTCGACCCGGTAGCCGGGATTCGATTTTAAGACAGCTTGCCGGGCATCCAGCAAAACTTCGTCCAGCCGAAGCTCTTTAAAAGTGATCCCAGCCTGGTCATAGCTGGCTTTTGCCAGGTCGAGCAGGTCATTGGATAACCGGGAAAGCTTACGCGCCTCCTCCAGGATCAGCAGGTTCATTTCTTTATATTCGAACGTAGACCTTTCTTTAATGGTCGATACCTCCAGTTCCGCGATGATGACAGCCAGCGGTGTCCGGAGCTCATGAGAAATATTGGAAACAAATTGTTTCTGGGCATCGAATGAATTTTCCAGCCGGTCTAGCATCCGGTTGAAGGTAAGGGCCAGCTCGGCTATTTCATCCTTTCCATTGCCCGCCCCGATCCTCAGATCGAGATGGGAAGCAGTAATGGTGCCCACTTTCTCTACCATTTCCGAGACCGGCGCCAGGGCTTTCCTGGAAAAAAAGATCCCGGCCAGCAAGATTAACAGGATGGCCATGGCAAAACCCAGCCCCAGTGCGATCCGAAGTGTTTTCAACTTGCTGAGCCCGTAATCATCTTTCGCCGCAGCTGTGATCACATAGGCCTTCCCCTGGAAAACATACAGGAACCCGATGGCTTGCAGATCGTCGACATAGAAATGGATTTCTTTCATGGTGAGGATGCTATCGATCATCGGCCTGCTTTCTTTTACCTTATCTATATCCATGGCATCATGATAAAGGAGGTGAAAGGCGGTATCGAAAATGGCCACTTCTTCCTGTGGAAGGGTATTCAGAGAACTTTTATAAATGAGTTGCAGGACGGAGGGCTGCACATGAGCGCCCAACAGCAAATGGGTTTTGGTGATCGCTAACTGCCGGAGCCGTTTGAAATATTCCTCTTCCCTTTGATTGGCATTGGAAAAATAGATCGCCAGCGAAAAAGCCAGCAACAGGATGGCGAACAGCCCGGAGAACAATAGCGTTAGCTTCAATCGGATCTTCATAGGGGCTCTTTAAAGATAAATCCTATTCCCGGCCGGGTATGGATTAATTTGTACTCGTGGTCTTTGTCGATCTTTTTTCGGAGGTAATTAATATAGACGTCGACAAAATTCGTTCCGGTATCGAAAGACGTTTCCCAGACATTTTCCGCAATTTCAGCCCGGGAGAGCACCCTTCCCTGGTTGTTCATCATATATTCCAGCAACTTGAATTCCTTTCGGGTCAGGTTGATCTCCTTGTTATTGCGTTGGACGATCTTCGTTCTGAGATTCATTTCAAGATCTCCGGCGGTCAAAACAACCTCTTTTACGCCGCCGCCTTGCGCCTTTGATCGTTTCAATAATTCTCTGATGCGCACATGCAATTCCCGGAAATCGAATGGTTTTACCATGTAATCGTTGGCGCCGGAATCGAAACCTTCTACTTTATCGTCTGTCGTTCCAAGGGCAGTGAGCAAGATAATGGGAATATCGGGCAGTTCCTGACGGATGTATTTGCACAACTCGAGGCCATTTATCTTCGGTAAGAGGATATCGGTAATGATGAGATCGAAAGGTTCGCTTAAAGCCAGCATTTCCCCTGTCAATCCATCAGTAGCGATCGTAGCGGAAAAACCAAGTTCCTCGAGTCCTTTTTTTATGGGTAATGCCACACGATCTTCATCTTCGATGATCAATATTCGCATTATTCGGTGCATGTCTTACAAATATACGCCCCCTGACTATTCCACCGTCCACATTTTAGCCGCCCCGCACGCACCAAAGCGCCCCTATCGCACACAACAACGCGGCAGTCATAACCAAAAGCCCCAGTTTCAGGAAAGTCCAGGCGCTCACAAACTGCCCCTCCCTACGCAAAGCCACCAGCCAGAGTATCGTAGCCAATGAGCCCGTTATAGAAAGATTAGGCCCCAGATCCACTCCGATCAGAATAGAGCTTTTTACCATCTCAGGTATGGGACCCGCCTGAACCGCGTTGCCCGCCATCAGGCCCACCGGCAGATTATTCATGAGATTGGAGGCCAAAGCCGCCACAAGGCCGCTACCCCAGGTCGCACCCGCGACCGAATGAGCGGCGCTTTGATGCAGCCTATCGGCAACCATCTGTATCACCCCGGTCTTTCCCAATGCCTCCACAATGACAAAAAGCCCGGCCACCAGCGGAATCACAGACCAGGAGACTCCTTTGACAACCACCCAGGGATTCTTCTTCGCCCGGATGATCACCAGGGCGGAAGTCAGCGTACCGGTAATGGCTGTCGGCAAGCCCAGCGGAATATCCAGGGCCGAGGCAGTCAGCAGGATCATCGCGGTCGCAGCAATGCCCGATAGGGCCATCTTACCGCCCGCAGAAAGTATAGGGACAGGAATATCCGTTTCGATTGGCTGCTTCAGGGCGCCCCGCTGGGTAAAACGCAGCATCCAATACGTAACGGCGATCGAAAAGACCGACGGTAAAACATAGCGCGGCAACCATTGCAATAGGCCAGGCATATGACTCCCATAGATCACCAGGTTGGCCGGATTGGAGATCGGCAGCACAAAAGAAGCTGCATTCGCAATGAAGGCGCAGATCAGCAAATACGGTAACGGCTTCTCCACTTTCGCCGCTCTCATAGCCGCCGCAACAGCAGGAGTCAGGACTACGGCAGTCGCATCATTGGATAAAAAGACCGTGACCAGGATCCCCACCCCGTAGATCAGGAGGAACAGCCTGCCGGGCGATCCTTTGGCCAGCCGCGTTGCATGGGCAGCCAGCCAGTCGAACAATTTTTCCTCCCTCGCCGTTTCGGCCAGCAGCATCATTCCGGTCAGGAACAGGTACACATCCGTTCCTTTGGCAATACCCGCTACACCTGCAGCCGGTGAAAGTTGGCCAAGAACAACCAGCAATAATGCCCCGGTGACAGCCCAGATGACCTCCGGTATGCTGAAAGGCCGTATGATAACTCCGGCGATAGCTAAAAAGGAAATAATCCAAATAGTGACAGGCTCCATAAATTAGTATAAAGAACGGTCCTTTTATCTAAAAAAATCTTTTATTGATTGTCGCAATAAAAAAAGATGGCCGCCTTCAAAAATAATGAAGACGGCCTCAACACAGGTTGTAACCAACGCTCTTCCTTTAAGATATTCTTATTTAGACTTCACAATCTTACTCTTGCTCATTAGATATTCATTCTCCGCCAACTGGAGCATCTGCGACTCATCCAGATCACAAAATTTTGCCATCATAAACAATTCTTCCAGCGTGAACCCCTCTATCCGATTCATCAATTCCGTAAAACGATCCACCTTCTTCCCAAGATCGGTGGCAACCACCGTTTTTGGAATAAATTTAAATATGTCAGTGAAGGTTTTTATTTTACCCCCAATGATCATAGGCTTAATAAGGTCATAGCGAGGATCCCGATTTCCCATTGTCCCAAAAAATGATTTATATACGTTCTAATGCCCGATCACCCCACTCATAGAGTCTATCGCCCCCCACAAATATACCAATAATTTTAGCATTAATTACTAAATATATTAGCATTTATGCAGACTTTACCCACATCTCCGCCCCCTCTACTTCTTCTCCTCCTTATGAAAAGGCCTGATCACCCACTGATCCCCTGCCTTAAACCCGATCGGCCCCGGCTTGTCCCGCATCAGCCCGCTCAATTTATAATAATCCTCCAGCTGCCGGGTGATCATCGCTTCCCCCGCTCCCACCTCTATCAGCTTCTCCCCCTGGTCGGCTCCATATCCTCCCAACGCCGCCGACCTGACATCCGCAACATAACCCGGCCAGCTTCCCCCACTCCAGGTATACCCGAAGAGAAAAGGTTTGGCCTCCGCTAACTCCATTTTCTTTTTCCAATCCAACTGAAGCTGAACGAACAACTCCCCGGGACAGGCCGCTATCACGATATCTTTATTGAGGATGATCATGGACAGATGCACGTTATAAGCGAGGGTCTTATCATACCGCCCGGTAAACCGCAGCGTATCGTCCATATATTGGACACCGCTCTGATCCGCCGCAGGATGAAGGGACCTGGCCAGCTTGACCGCCTGGAACGCAAGGATCTCCCCCGTCCGCTCCATAGGAGCATAGTCGGTCTGGAAAGCATCGGTAGGACCCGATCTGCGGGAGCTGATCTGCAACGACTCGATATTCCCTCCCGCCCCCTGCACAAAAAGGCAGTTGAGACCATCGCCAAACGCTTCTTCCACCTTCCGGCAGGCCACCCCCGGATAGTCTGCAGATATGGCATAATTAAAACAGACGATATCCGCATGACAGGCATAATTCATGACAATAGCACGGGGCTGCCCCTGCATGTCTTCGATCCTGATGACACCAACTTCCGGATCCACCGGCCCAAAAGGGATCCGCTCGGGATTTTCAGAAGTATATTGGGCGTCCGAGAACCAGGATTCCCGGGCATGGCCATCCTCCCGGACAATCAGCCGGTTGAAGCCCAATTGGGGGAAACTCCTCCGCCCCGCCGCCACCCGGGCCGGAAACATATTCTGCACCGCCCTCTCTATAGATAAAATAATGCGGTCTTCATAAAAGGACGTGTAGGGATTTCCCTGGAAAGATCGTTTGTCCGCCGGCTGCGGCTCGGAATGATTATGCGAGGAACAAAGCATCAACTGCGAGATCCCGAATTTTTCTTTGCAGATCCGCCCGATCCGCTCGCTGGTAAAGACCGCCAGGTCGACGGCCACAAAAGCCAGACGCCGGCCATTAGACTCCAGCACCAGGCTGCGCGCATATACAGAATCGTGGATAGGCTCATCCGTTGAAGGAGTAATATTCACCTTAGCCGTCCCGGCCATCAATTTTCCATCCACAGGGGCGGGCAACCCGGTCGCGCGCCCCACGCCGGTCAATCCTAATAAACAAAGAAGCAATCCGGTCTCCCGGAAATTCAAATGGCAGCAAATAGACATGACTTTTAGCTTGCAAGTACGGCTCCGGGCATTAACAAAAGCCGTAATAATCCATTAACCGGCCGGAAACTTTCCCCTTCACCCTAAAAATCCTACTCCAACGCCCAATATTACAGTTTCATTACCTTTAAGGTTCGGCCGCCAGTCCTCTGATGGCCGTGTGCTTAATACTAAAAAAATCAGCTACATGAAACGCAAGACCCTTTTACTTTTATCCGGCATCGCATTTTTTACCATCCTGGGCTTGACCGGCTTTAAAACCCACCCCGCCCAAGATCCCTGGAAACCATCCCAACTGTTAGCTCCCGCCGACTTAGCTAATACCATTAATGATCCGAAAGCACAGCAGCCCATCATCTTTAGCATCGGCCCCGGCGCCCTGGTCAAGGGTTCTATCGATATGGGCCCTGCGCGGGATAGCGTCAATCTGAATAAATTCAAACTACAGCTGAGTAAATTGCCGAAAGATGCCCTGATCGTCATCTATTGCGGATGCTGCCCGTTCGAGCATTGCCCCAATATCCGCCCCGCCTTCACCTTGCTGAACGATATGAAATTCACCCGGCACAAGCTGCTGAACATCGAACACAACATAAAAACGGATTGGATCAATAAGGGATATCCGGTGACGCCCTGATGAGTAGTCTCTTTTTTGACGCTTAGAGCATGAGTTCCCTCATCGACGCCCTGATGATCAGTCACTTCTTCTTCAGTACCGGCATGATCAGCACTAAAGCTCCATAACAGATCGCAGCCAGATAGAAATTAAAAGCGATGCCGGCAAAAATGGAGATGAACACCGCCAGGGAAGAACACAAAACACCGAAAATACCATTCAACGCCCAGAACCAGGCGGTATCCGTCAATTGCCCACCCTTCATCATTGGCGTAGTATCCATCGATTGCCGGCTGTTCACCAATTGCATACCCGTCGGGAAAAAGAGTCCGAGGATAAAACCTAAGGGGAAAAGCAAAGCGACGGAAGCGATTATTTTATAGAACAGTGGAGCATTGATCATGCCCGCCAACAGTCCGTCAACAGCGAACTTGACCAACAGGATACCGATAGCCGCCACCAACGGATAGGCAATGATCCGGGTGCTAAAGAAACTACCGATGCCACTGCTTAAGATCATCGTGAAAAGAAGAACGCCCAGGGCATACACCGGATGCCCCAGGAAAACCGATAGCTTTTGTATCAGCCCGATCTCCACCAACATAAACCCCGCTCCGATCAGGGAAAAATAAAGAGCCCCCGCCCGGAACAAAACCCTGACAGGTCCCGAACGAACAACCTTCCGGCCCATAGTCAACAAAGGCACGGCAATCGTCAGTAGCGTAAGAATAGAAAGACAACACATCAGGGCCAGCAAAGTCACGGTTGCCGAAAGATTACCCTTAACCACCCCTTCCCTGAATTGATTAGCTGAACCGATATGATTTATCTTCAGCATATTAAAAAAGTAAGGATTTTCATCCGTCGGCGCTTCGAAATTCAGGCTTTGATGTTTAGTCACCTGCCCCAGCGCCTCGGTTGAAGGCGCCGACAACATCTGCCGGAGTAGATTATTTTCCGGCAGGACATCCGGCAGGACAGAGGCCTGGTATTTCAGGCTATCCGCCACATTCCTTAACGTTGTTATTTCGCCCGGACTAAAAGGCTGCTTACTCAGGATCAGCGTTGAAATATTATTGACCGTTATCAGCGCAAGATGCCCGCGGGGATTAGAAATTCCCGCCCGGAACAGGGAAGCGCAAGCCAGGCTGACGATCCTCCCCGCCTCTCCCAGGTTTGCCGGATTATACCATCTCGAAACCGTAAACAACCCATGATCAGAAAGACGGCTTATAAATACCTGCCAGGCTTCCACCGTATATAAACTATTTTCGGAAAGAGAAAAAGCTCCCGCACCCGTGGAAGCCCAGGTATCGACCAGCGACATCTGTACAAGATCAAAACTATCCCTGCTACCGGATAAATAACTCCTGGCCTCATCATTTACCAGCTTGACAGCTCCCCGGTCCGCTATCCCGGCAAAAGACCGGAATTTGGATTGTAATAACTTAATAAAGATCGGATTGACATCCACCCCGGTGATCTTTTTACTGCCGAACAAAATAGCCGCCTGAATATCCTTGCCCCCACCAACGCCTATGACACAGGCGCTTCCTCCCGGCCGGAGATACCAGGCCGTATTCACAATATCATATTTCAGATGACCGATATCTTTTAGTGAGGAGAACCTCCGCACAATCGTAGCGGCATCTCCGTCGATGGTCATTTTATACTGATGCACCCACTGATCTGCCGGATCCACCGGCGCCACCGGGCTGGCCCCATTCAGCTGCGGCCGCTCGAAGGATTCAGGGAATACGGCCACCCTGGAATAAGAATTCCATTTCTCATATACATAATTATTCGTCTCCTCGATCTTTCCCCTCACGGTGATGGGCCGGATCCCGTTGTGCGTGAAGAAATTAATGGAAGAACAAAAGAGTAGCAGCACAAATAAAGAGAGGATCTTTATCCGGTGCTTCCTGAAAAAGAGTCCCCCTCCCAACAACGCCGCCGCCACCACGGCTATCGCCCCGGTAAAAATGATAAGAGCAGGAGCGTCGAAAAGATCGAGCCCCCCTATTACGAAAAGGCAACCAAAAGCCGCGCCGACCAGGTCGCTGGAATATACTTTGTTTACCGGCAATCCGGTCCTCGTCAATAACCCCGTGATTAAAATACCAGAAAAGTAAAAGGGCAGAGAGCAGGCAATAGTGGTCGCAAAAAGGGCCAGACACTTCATCAGCGAAAGATCCCCGCTAAAAGGAAGCAGACAGATCATCAATACGGAAAGAGGAATGGATAAAGCGTAGATAACCCCCATCTTCCCCAGGTTGTTCCGGAAATTCAACGGGGTTAACCAATCCGGCTTAAAATAAAGAGTGAGGGCCCCGGCAGTCATGCCCAACATAGCGGTCGACACGGCAAAGAACGCCATATGATAATAGGCGATCACACTCAGCAGCCTCGAAAAGGTAATTTCCACCGCCAGCGTCGTAAAGGCGATCAGAAAAGTCCCGGCATACAAAGAAGTGTGCTTTCTTTCAGCCTTTCTGGGGATGTTCATGGATATACTGGATTTATTGATTCCACCGCACTAAGATACTCATCTAATCATAAAGCCTGTCAAATATCCTACAACAAACATGTAATCAGTCTTTTGCGATCTTATCCTTTAAGAATTCGCCACTGATTTAATCACATGATTAAAAAATTTGTTTAATTTTCAAAAATAGCCCTAGCTTTGTACCACAAAATAATGGGCATGAGCAAGGCAAAAAAGACAGTGGAAAAAGAAACGTCGACAGAAGAAAAAATAAAGGCGGCAGCTAAAAAGCTATTCACGCAAAATGGCTTTGACGCTACCCGGACCAGGGATATCGCAGAAGAAGCCGGGATCAACCTCGCCCTGCTGAACTATTACTTCCGCAGCAAGCAAAAACTGTACGATATCATCATGATGGAGAATTTCAGGCAATTCATACAGGGGATATCGGTCAATGTCTTCGATGAGAAAACCAGCATAGAAGAAAAACTCGAAAAAATAGTCATCGCCTACATCGATTTCCTGACCATGAATCCCAACCTGCCCCTCTTTGTGCTGAACGAAATCAGAGGCAACCCTTCCAAAATAAGCGCAGAGATCCACGAAGAAGTCAGCCCCATGAGGTCTCATCTCCTCCAACAATTGCAGGAGGCCGCCAAAGCTGGAAAGATCGCCCCGGTGGACCCCTTCCATTTTATATCCAACCTGATAGGACTAACCATATTCCCCTTTATCGGCAAGCCGATCCTGCAGCGAGTGACCCAGGTAACCGACGAACAATTCCAGGCCCGTATGCAGGAACGAAAAAAACTGGTGCCCATCTGGCTGAAAGCAATCCTGACCACCCCACTAACATAACCACCCGACAAAATCGTCCATGCAAAAAAATAAAATAGGTCACTCTTAAAATATTCCATTTGCTCATCCGTCTAACCTCAAAAGCAAAAGCCCCCCGTCCCGGACTCAAAATGTCAATCCACCCCTACATTTTGGGCAGTCGGCCAAATAGTTTTGAACGGTTAGGTCAGTCGAACGTTTTTTTTGCCCAGAAATTAATCAAATGATTAAAACCAAATACTAAATAAAATGATTAAGGAATCTCGAAAAGTATACACCTCTTTTATTTTCCTGCTCTCTCTGACCGGAGCAATCGGTGGAACGGCCAGCGTCTCAGCGCAGTCTTTCACCCTGGAACAATGTTACCAGCAGGCAGAAGCCAACTACCCCCTCTCCCATCAAAGAGGACTCATCGAAAAAACAAAAGAATATACCATCGACAATATCTCCAAAGGAGTATACCCCCAGTTCTCCGTCAGCGGAACAGGCACCTACCAGTCAGCAGTAACCAAAATATCCGTCCCGGGTTATACCGTCCCCACCGTATCCAAAGACCAATACAAGTTATACGGAGAAGTCTCCCAAACCCTGACCGACTTCGGGATCAACCAGCAAAAAAAAGATATCAGCCGGACCGACGCCGACCTCCAGCAAGAGAATCTCAACACGGAACTCTTCAAATTAAAAGACCGTATCAACCAGTTGTTCTTCGGCGCCCTGCTGATCGACGAACAACTGGAACAAAATGAATTATCGAAAAAGGATATCCAAACCGGCATGGACAAAGTACAGGCAGCCATCAACAACGGTACGGACTTCAACAGCAGTCTCAATAAACTGAAAGCCGAATTGCTGAAAACAGATCAGCATTCTATCGAACTAAAGGCCTCCCGCAAAGCCTACACCGATATGCTCGGCCTCTTCCTCAACCAGATCATCACCGACTCCACCCTATTAGTGAAACCCGCAGCCCCCGCCCTGACCGATTCCATCAACAGACCGGAACTGCGAGCCTATGACCTGCAGACAGAATCTTATTTGCTGCAACGGCATCTCACGAAGATCAACAACTACCCACAGCTTAACGCCTTCTTCCAGGGAGGCGTCGGCAAGCCCTCCCCCCTCAACTTTTTATCGACCAACTTCACAGGCTACTATCTGACAGGCCTTCGCCTCAACTGGAATATCGGGGGTTTATATACCTACAAAAAAGACCAGCTCATCAATAAGAACAACCAGGAAATGGTCCAGGCCCAACGCAGCACCTTCCTCTTCAACACGAACCTTACCCTGAAACAACAATATGCAGACATCGCCCGCTACCAGCAGCTCATACAATCCGATAACGAAATTGTCAAGCTGCGTGCTTCTGTAAAACAGACCTCCGCCGTCCAGCTGGCCAACGGAGTCATCAACACCAACGATTACCTGAATGATATCAACGCAGAAGCACAGGCCCGCCAGGACCGCGTAGTCCATGAGGTGCAATTGCTCCTGTCCCAATACAACCATAAAACAACATCCGGTAACTAAAAACAGCAATTCAATGAGAAAGACAGCATCAATCGTACTTATAGCCGCAATACTGGCGTCTTCCTGCAACCAGAATAAACTGAACACCGACGCCTCCGGCGTCTTCGAGTCCGACGAAGTCATCGTCTCGGCAGAGCAGAACGGGAAAATACTTTCCCTACCCATCAAAGAAGGAGATACCCTCCCCAAAGGCGCCATTGCCGGCAATATAGACATGTCCAATATCGTCTTACAGAAACAACAGGTTCAGGCCACCATACAGGCGCTCCGGCAAAAAACGACTAACCCGCAACCGCAAATTTCCTTGGTGAAGAAACAACTGGCTGTCCAGCAATCCCAACTAGCCCAGCAACTACGGGAAAAGACAAGAACGGAGAACCTCCTTAAAGCAGATGCCGCTACCCAAAAACAACTGGACGATATCAACTCCCAGATAGATCAGTTGCAGAAACAGATCGCCGTTTCCGAACAACAGATCGCATTGGATAATTCCAATATCGCCACCCAAAACAGGACCGTCTTCAGCGAACAGAACCCCCTGGAAAAATCAGTCGCGCAGATCCAGGACCAGATCAATAAAGGACAGATCGTCAATCCCATCAGCGGCACCGTGCTTACCAAATATGCGCTGGAAGGCGAAATGACGGTGACGGGAAAAGCCATCTACAAAATAGCCAACCTGGACACCCTCACCCTGCGGGCCTATATCACGGGTTCGCAACTGACTACCGTAAAACTGGGACAGCCCGTAAAAGTATACACAGACCTGGGAGACAAAAATTATAAAGAATATGCAGGACAGGTATCCTGGATCTCGGACAAATCGGAATTCACCCCCAAAACGATCCAGACCAAAGACGAAAGAGCCAACCTGGTCTATGCCGTAAAAATAAGAGTGAAGAACGACGGCTATCTGAAAATAGGCATGTACGGCGAAGTCAAACTATAGATCACCGAATAAACCGATCACGCGAAGTAAACCCCCAGCAAATGATCACGCTCAACAACATAAAGAAAACCTATAACAAGGGCGCCGTCACCGCCGTCAAGGACATCTCCTTCTCCGTCAACCCGGGCGAACTGTTCGGCCTGATCGGGCCCGACGGAGCCGGCAAGACCACCCTCTTCCGGATCCTGACGACCCTCCTGGTGGCAGATGAAGGCTCCGCCGCCGTCAATGGCTTCGACGTAGTAAAAGACTATGCGCAAATAAGAAAAGGCGTCGGTTACATGCCGGGCAAATTCAGCCTGTACCAGGACCTCACGATAGAGGAAAACCTTAATTTCTTCGCCACGGTATTCGGCACCACCATACAGGAAAACTATAATTTAATAAAAGACATTTATCAGCAGATAGAACCTTTTAAGGACCGCAGGGCAGGAAAACTCTCGGGTGGCATGAAACAAAAACTGGCGCTGTGTTGTGCGTTGATACATAAGCCCGCGGTCCTTTTTTTAGATGAGCCGACAACAGGAGTAGACGTCGTATCCAGAAAAGAGTTCTGGGAAATGCTCAAAAGGCTCAAAGAACAGGGCATCACTATCCTCGTCTCCACGCCCTATATGGACGAAGCCAATCTTTGCGACCGCATCGCCCTCATCCAAAAAGGGGCCATTCTCTCCATCGATACCCCCGAAGGAATCATCCGCTCATTCCCGAAAAAACTATACGCCATCAAATCCTCCAACACCTACAAACTCCTGAAAGACGTAAGAGACTTTCCCGGAACAGCCAGTTGTTTTGCCTTCGGGGACGCCTTACATGTCACGTTCACAAATGACGCTGATAAAGACCTCATCCCCTACCTCCATTCCAAAGGACATCCCGACGTCAGCATATCACCGATTACCCCGGGAATCGAAGATTGTTTCATTCACCTCCTAAAAGAATAAACCCATGCAGCCTACAACCACCCATCCCGGCAAACCCGGCTCCACGCGACCAGTCATCACAACTGACAAGCTCACCAAACGATTTGGCCACTTCATTGCTGCCAATGAGCTCAGCTTCGAAGTGGAGAAAGGAGAAATATTCGGTTTCCTGGGCGCCAACGGAGCAGGGAAGACCACCGCGATGCGCATGCTCTGCGGACTGCTGACCCCCTCCTCGGGCAAAGCCTCCATCGCCGGCTTCGACGTTTACACCGAGACAGAAAAAATAAAGAAACGCATCGGCTATATGAGCCAGAAATTTTCCCTGTATGACGACCTGACCGTAGCGGAGAATATCCGCTTTTATGGCGGCATCTACGGCATGGAATCAAAACAAATAAAAACAAAAACGACAGAGCTCCTACAGGAACTCCAGTTACAGGACGAAGCTAAGACCCTGGTCAGGGAACTGCCCCTGGGCTGGAAACAAAAACTATCCTTCTCCGTATCCCTGGTGCATGAACCCGATATCGTCTTCCTCGATGAGCCGACAGGCGGAGTAGACCCCGTCACCCGCCGGCAATTCTGGGACCTCATCTATCATGCCGCCGACAAAGGCGTAACCATCTTTGTCACCACCCACTATATGGATGAAGCGGAATACTGCAACCGCGTCTCCATCATGGTAGACGGTGTCATCGCAGCCCTCGACAGCCCCTCTAATCTCAAACAGCAATATGCCGCGGGTACCATGGAAGATGTTTTCTATGAGCTGGCAAGAAATGCTAAACGTAAAGACGATTAACATGAAGCAATTAATCACTTTTATCCGAAAAGAGTTCTTACATGTCTTTCGCGACCGGAAAACACTACTGATGCTCTTCGGCCTGCCCATCGCGCAGATCGTCTTATTCGGCTTCGCCTTATCCAATGAGATCAAAGACTCAAAGATCGTCGTCGCCGATTATTCCAAAGACGCTGTAACCCGCCAGATCATTAATAAGATCGCCGCCAGCAAATATTTCGACCTGGAACAGAGTCTGCAAAGCGCCGACCAGCTGCAAGCCGCCTTTAAAAAAGGAACGATCAAAATGGCGGTCATCTTCCCGCAAAACTTTGCCACAGATCTCATACACACCAACAAAGCCACCATACAGGTGATCGCCGACGCCTCCGACCCCAACCTGGCCACCACGATCACCAATTACATCACACAGATCATCACCGACTACAACGCAGGATTAGCCAATACTGCCGGGCAACCCCTGCAAATCCTTCCGGAAGTCCAAATGCTTTACAACCCCGAACTAAGAGGCGCCCCTAATTTCGTACCGGGTGTCATGGCCCTGGTGCTGATGCTGGTATGTACCATGATGACTTCCGTGGCCATCGTAAAAGAAAAAGAACTGGGCACCATGGAAATACTACTGGTCTCCCCCTTCAAGACCATCTATATCATCATTGCCAAACTGGCCCCCAACCTTATTATTTCCGTAGTCAACCTCTTTATCATCTTAATATTAAGCGCGGTATTTCTCGACCTGCCCGTAAAGGGCAGCATTCTCCTGCTGGTATTCGATAGTATCCTGTTTATCCTGACCTCCTTGTCCATCGGCCTGCTCCTGTCCATTAGCGCCAAAACACAGCAGGCTGCCATGATGGGCTCCCTGATGGGCATGATGCTGCCAACCATGCTGCTGACCGGCTTTTTATTCCCGATCGAAAATATGCCCCTCGCCATGCAGTGGCTCGCGAATATCGTTCCGTCCAGGTGGTATTTCATTATCATAAAAAAAATAATGCTGAAAGGACTCGGCTTCTCCTCCGTATGGAAGGAAACCCTCATTCTTTCGGGCATGTGCGTATTCCTGTTTGCCATTAGTCTCAGAAGATTCAAAATCAGATTACAATGAACAGCTTACTATTCCTCCTGGAGAAAGAGTTTAGGCAGCTCCTCCGTAACAAACAATTACTCAGGACCCTGCTCATAGCCCCCGTCATTCAGTTGATCCTGCTGCCCCTGGCAGCTGACTATTCCGTGAAGAATATTTCCATCGCCGTGGTAGATAATGACCATTCCACTTTTTCGCAGAAACTTATTTCCAAGATCACTGCCTCCGGCCATTTTAAATTGACGGGTTATACCGCTTCTTATAATGAAGCCCTGGCACTCGTAGAACAGGATAAGGCAGACCTGGCCCTCCAGATCCCCGCCGACTTCGAAAGAGGACTCGTCCGCGAGAACTCCCAAAAGCTCTACATAGCCATCGATGCCATTGAAGGCACCAAGGCCAACCTCGGCGGCGCCTATCTCAGCAGCATCGTCAAAGACTTTAATGATGACATAAGACTGAACTGGCAATCCGTCCCGACAGCGGGGGACGCGGATGCGCCACAGATCAGCGTGGCCTCCTCTAACTGGTACAACCCCTACCTGAATTATAAATTGTACATGGTACCGGCCATCCTCGTCACCCTGGTCACCGCCATGGCCGCCATGCAATCGGCGTTCAATATCGTGCAGGAAAAAGAAAGCGGCACCATCGAACAGATCAATGTGACCCCTATCAAAAAACATATCTTCATCATCGGTAAACTGATCCCCTTCCTGGTGCTGGGCATCGTCATATTCACGCTGGGACTATTGGTAGGGTGGGCATTTTACGGCATCGCCCCGACAGGCAACCTGGCCGTATTATACGGCTCCCTGATTGTCTACCTGTTTTCCATGCTGGGCCTTGGGCTGCTGATCTCTACCTATTCGGTCACACAGATGCAGGCAATGTCCCTCTCCTTCTTTTTCATCAACATCTTCAATATGATGAGTGGCGTATTCAGCTCCGTGGACAGCATGCCCGCATGGGCCCAAGCCATCGTCGTCACCTTCCCCCCCAGCCATTTTATCAAAATAATGCGGATGGTCGTATTAAAAGGCAGCGGCTTCAGCGATATAGGATACCACCTGGCCGCCATGGCCGTCATCGGACTCGTATTAAATACCTGGGCTGTCTTAAATTATCGGAAAACCAGTTAATGGCCATCCCGCGCGAGCCAGCGACCGACCGATCATCAGAGCGACACCCCTCTCTTCCAGGGAATAAAATCGTCTTGCACATGCCGGACAGACGCCACCTCAATGTCGCCGCTCGCCACCCCGATCACATAATCCAATATCCGGGTACCCGCCTGCCGGATCGTCTCCGTCCCCTCGATGATCGTACCCGTATTGATATCGATAATATCCCGCATGCGCTCGAAAAGCGCCGTATTACTGGCAATCTTCACCACCGGCGCCACAGGATTACCCGTAGGCGTTCCCAACCCCGTGGTGAATAAAACGATATTAGCCCCGGAAGCCACTTCCGCAGTAGTCGACTCCACATCATTACCGGGCGTACATAATAAATTGAGCCCCGGCTTGCTGACCTTCTCCGGATAATCCAGGACCGCCGTGACAGGGGAAGTCCCCCCCTTTTTGGCGGCTCCCGCAGACTTGATCGCATCCGTGATCAGCCCATCCCGGATATTGCCGGGAGAAGGATTCATATCAAACCCCGACCCGACCGCTTTCGCTCTTTCATTATAGGTCCGCATGAGATAAGAAAATCGTTCCGCCGTATCCGTATCCACACAACGATCGCTCAGATTCTGCTCTACCCCGCATAACTCGGGAAACTCCGAAAGGATAACGGAACCGCCCAACGCTACCAGCAGATCGGAAGTATAACCGATCGCCGGATTGGCGGAGATCCCGGAAAAACCATCCGAACCGCCACATTCCAGACCGATACACAACTTGCTCAGGGGAGCTGGCTGGCGCACCTGCTGATTGGCCAGGATCAGCCCCGCAAAAGTTTGCTTAATGGCTTCCGATAAAAGATCGGACTCCTTTCCGACTTTCTGCTGTTCCAGAATATAGAGCGGTTTGGAAAACTGGGGAGAACGTTTCTTAATCTCCTCTTCCAGCATACTCACCTGCGCATTCTGACACCCCAGGCTCAGCACCGTCGCCCCGGCCACATTCGGATGAGTGATATAACCCGCCAGCAAACCACACAAAGCCTGCGCATCCTGCCGGGTGCCGCCGCATCCTCCATCGTGATTGAGGAACTTGATCCCGTCCAGGTTGGGAAACAGGCGCTGGGAAGAATGCTTCTCATAATCAGCCTTCAGATCCGTCTCCAGGATCTGCTCCACGCTTTTTCCCGCCTTATATAAGTCGATCAGCTGCTTGGACTGCAATTGGTAAGATTTATTCCGGCCATAACCCAGGTCCGTCACCAACGCCTGTTGCAGCACATCCAGGTTCCGGTTCTCACAGAACACCATCGGTACCACCACCCAGTAATTGGCCGTCCCTACGCTGCCATCGGCCCGATGATAGCCGTTAAAGGTCCTGCCGGCAAACGCGGAAACATCAGGTATAATCCAATTCGTATGCCGCTCGCCGACCGTAAAATCACTGGCGGCATGTTTCACATTGGAAGTGCTGATAAGCCCCCCTTTCCTGATCGCTTCCTGCGCCTTGCCCACCAATACCCCATACATGGTGACCGGATCTCCGGGAGCCAGATCGGTCGTAGCGAACTTATGCTTGGCTTTGACAATTTCCTGTAGGGTATACTCCTCTCCTTCATAGACCACCTTCTCCCCTTTCGGCAGAGGGATCAATGCGACCAATACATTATCGGCCGGATGAACTTTCAGAACTGTTTGTTGCGTATTCATAAAGATTTTTTTTTCGTTCTTAAATGGGCCTCGCCGGGCTCTTTTTTGGTGCCAGTGCGGCAGCCGCACCTTTATCGATCAGGGTCTGCAAATCTTCCGTCACCGAAGCGGCAAACCCTTTTAACGCCGTCAGGTCCGTACCCCACAACGTTTCGTCTTTCAGAGCGCTCTTCACCACCTCATCCGGTGTACGCTCCTTCCATAGCTCGAAATAATACCCCGCTTTATCATCATTGATAGGATAGTCCTTCCCCCGGTATTCTCCCTTATAGCCAGTTGCCTCCTTCTTCACCGCTCTCATGAACAGCAGGTAAGCGGCAAAACCCAGCGAAAAATGCGGAGGCGGCTCATCCTGTACTTTATAATGCTGCAGCAACACCGGAATATTCCGCATCTTCATCTTGGAAGAATATTGCATCGTAATGCTGATCCATTGATGTTGAATATGCGGATTGCGGAACCGGTCCAATACCTGCATCCCGAAATCCTGCGCTTCCTGTAAAGGAAGGGTATAGGGGATGGCCGGAGCAATCTCTTTCAACATCAGGTCGGAGACAAAGGAAGAGAAAGCGGCATCATCCATGGCATTTTTTACCGTAGCGAATCCCGACAGGAAAGCCAGCCCGCAACTCAGCGTATGCGTGCCATTCAAAAGACGCAGCTTCAGCTCGCGAAAGATCTCTATGTCCTTGCGGATGATCACCCCCGGGTCGGCCTTCGCAAAAGAAAGGACAGCCTGCACTTTTTCATCCCCTTCGATCGCCCAAAGACGATAAACCTCCGAGATAGCTAACAGATCATCCGTATACCCCAGGTCCTGCTGCAATTGCGCAAGGGTCGCCGCATCCGGCTTACCCGGCACGATCCTGTCCACCAGCGAACTGCAGAACCGGCAATCTTTTTCCAGCCACGCTATAAAACCGGCTTCCAGCTTATTGCGCTGCGCCAGTTCCTTAACGATGGCAGCCAGCTTCTTTCCATTGTCGACGATCAGTTCCGTAGGCACGATCACCATGCCACTCTCCGGGCTTCCCGAAAAAGCCTGGTAGCGCTCATACAGGAAGGCCAGCAGCTTACCCGGAAAAGAGACAGGAGGCCGGTGGCGGATATCGCCCCCCGCCAAAGTGTCGTCCCCGGCCAGGATATCGTCTTCGACCAATTGGATCCCTACTTCCGTCGTGTTGGAAATAACAACCTGCATCTCCGGGTTATGTGCACACTGCAGGATCTCCTGCCACTGGTCCCTGGCCGACAACACCCTGCTGATGGCAGAGCAAATGATATTTTCTTCCGTCTTCTTTCCCTCCCCGATCCCCCGGATACAGAGCGTATACAAGCCGTCCTGCCGGTCGAAGGAGCCGGCATCCCCGGAATCCGTAGACTTTACCACCACGATCCTTCCGTTAAAAACTCCCTGGCGATTGGCCTTATCGATGAAATAATCCGGCAGCCCCCGCAACAATACCCCGGTTCCGAACTGCAATACTTTTTCCGGCAGCGTGAAAATATCTTTTCCCGGTTTGATGACCCCGGTCGTTTTGATCGTTGAAAGATTGTTCTTAGAAAGGTTCATATTATCAGATTTCGTTCTGTACGGCTTTTACCAATTCCAATGCGATCACCGTATGTTTATATAAAAGTTCGTATTGTTCATGCTGAAGCACATCCTTGCTGATCAGCCTGCTGCCCATCCCTACGGCACAGACGCCGGCTTTGAACCAGGAACGGATATTCTCCATGTTCAGTTCCACCCCTCCTGTGGGGATGAACAACTGGCCCGGGAATAATTCCCGGATCGAGCTGACGAATTCAGGGCCCAGAATATTAGCCGGGAATATTTTGATCAGCTCCGCCCGGTGCTGCTGCGCCAGGTGAATTTCAGTAGGCGTCATACAGCCAGGTATCCAGAGCAGTCCCGCCTTTTCAGCTACTACTGCAACTTCTCCGTTGACAATGGGAGAAACGATAAAATCCGCACCCGCCTTTATAAAGGACTCTGCTTCCCCGGCAGTCTTCACCGTCCCTATTCCCAGGTAGAGATCAGGAGCTTCTCCGGACAACTCTTTTTTCAGGAACCTGAAATTCTCCAGGGCCGCCGGTCCGCGGTTAGTGTATTCCAGCGAGCGCACGCCTGCCCTATATAAAGCCCGGATCACTTCCAGGCTTACCGTAGGGCTGTCCCAATAAAATAACGGCAGCATCCCCTGGTCCAATATGCTTTGCAGAATGACTTTCTTATCGCTCATATGTTTGGATAAATTTTTCGATTTCATCCACCTTTTGATCAGTGGCGTCACTCGTGATGAATAATTTCTGAAAGGCGGCCGCTGTGGCAAATTCAAGGGTATCCTGTAAAGGTAATCCCTTGTGCATGCCATAGATCAGCCCGGCCATATAACAATCCCCGCTACCCACCTTGTCGACTATCTTATCGGCAAAATATTCAGTAGAGAGATATATTTTCCTATCCGCCCACAAAGTCGTGTAATACTGTATGCCCGACACCCCTTTATCAAACCGGAAAGTGTTGGCGATAACCCTTGCCTTCGGAAACAGCTCCTTTATCTTTTCACTGGTCTGACCGGCATGCCGTAAATAGTCCTCTTTGGTGCTGTTTTCCGAGATGGAAGCATCCACCGGTATGCCCAGCATTTTTTCAGCCGCCCAGAGATTGCCCATGATCACATCACAATATTGTGCCAGCCCGGGCATCACCGAGACAGGGGCAGCCCCATACTGCCAGAGCTTGGGCCGGTAATTCAGGTCGAGAGAAATGGTGATCTTCTTTGCCGCCGCCGCTTTCAGGGCCTCTTCACAGATACCGGCTACCCGGCTGTTCAGGGCGGGGGAAATAGCGCTGAAATGCAGCCAGCTCACATCCTGCAGCACAGAGTCCCAATCGATATGGCCAGGCTGCAGCTCCGCAAACGAAGAATGATCCCTGTCATAGATCACCCCCGCATTCTTCAGGTCCTTTCCCTGAGGCAGAAAATAAAGCCCCAGGCGTTGCCCCTGATACAGGATCCGGGAAGTATCGATCTTCCTTTGTTCCAGATAACCGGTCACCTGGCGGGACATAAGATTCTCCGGCAGGGCCGTAAAATAAGCAGAAGGAATCCCCCAGGTGCCCAGCGCCGTGGCCACATTCGCCTCCGCCCCGCCTACATAGAAGGGCAGCGTATTATTTTGCAGCCATTCCCCACCGGTATCCGGGCATATCCTTAACAATAGCTCACCAAAAGACAATACTTTTTGCGTCATGTTACAAAATTACGAAGCTATCCAATCATATATCGGCTCTTTCTCCGTATACGTTATCGGAACATCCTCTTTTTCTTTCCCCTACAGCGCTATCAGATCATATACTTTCCCTTTTTCCGTGGGAAAGGTCACCATATACCCATAGCTGGCGGCACGGGTAGAACGCGTCTTTTTCCCGGCCAGCATGACAGGCCGGGCCGTCCTTATCTTACAGAGACCTCCTGTGAGGGCTTTTATCCGGACGCTGGCCAATTGGTGATTTTCCCAGTTCATATCCACTTCATATCCTCCTCTCGCTATCAGTCCCTTTACCTGCCCCCTTTCCCAGGCATCGGGCAACGCAGGCAACAGATGGAGTTCCCCCAAATGACTTTGGATCAGCATCTCTGCCATCCCGGCCGTTCCGCCGAAATTCCCGTCGATCTGAAAGGGAGGATGCGCATCAAAGAAATCCGGATAAGTGCCTCCGCCTTCCGCATAATTCGTTTCCGTCTCGCTGGTATAATGTAATAATTGCCGCAGCAATAAATAAGCATGGTTCCCGTCCAGCAATCTTGCCCAGAAATTGATCTTCCAGGCCTTGCTCCAGCCGGTACCCTCGTCCCCTCTTATTTCCAAGGTCCTCTTCGCCGCATTGGCAAATGCCGGCGTGGCGATGGGCGATATCTGGTGGCCAGGATGCAGGCCGAACAAATGCGACGTATGCCGGTGATGCACTTCCACATCCTCAAAATCCTTATACCATTCCTGCAGGTTGCCTTTATGACCGATATGCAGAGGATATAATTTCTTTCTCTTCGCGATCAGTAAGTCCCGGAATTCCGGATCGACTCCCAATACCTTGGCGGCATCGATCAGGTTGGTGAATAAATCCCAGATGATGGACATATCCATGGTCGTAGCTACGGATACACTGGCCTGTTTGCCCGGCGCGTAAAAAAAATCATTCTCAGGGGACATGGACGGCGCCGTCACCAGCCAACCATCCTTGTCTTCCACCAGCCAGCCCAGGCAGAAAGTGGCGGCTCCTTTCATTAAAGGATAAGCCCTGTCTTTCAAAAATTGTTTGTCGCCCGTGAACTGGTAATGTTCCCATAAATGCTGACACAGCCAGTTACCCCCCATCGCCCAGTTAGCCCATTTCGGATCTCCATGGCCCCTGTCTCCCACCGGGTTGGACAGCGCCCATAGATCGGAATTATGATGGGCCACCCAGCCATCCAGGTTATAGAACTCCCTGGCCGTCGTCTTACCCGTCGTGGCGATACTTCCGATCAGGTCGAACAACGGCTCATGCATTTCTGAAAGGTTCGTCACTTCGGCAGGCCAGTAATTCATCTGCGTATTGATATTGATCGTATAGTTGGAACTCCAGGGAGCCCTCAGCTCTTTATTCCAGAGCCCTTGCAGGTTGACAGCCTGTCCACCAGGCCGCGAGCTGGAGATCAGCAGGTAACGGCCGAACTGGAAGTATAATGTCTCTAATCCCAGATCGGAGGCCCCTGCGGAATAGGCTTTCAGCCGTTCGTCGGAGGGCAACGCTACCCCCGCCGTATCTTTAAGGATAAAGGACACCCGGTCGAAATAACGGTGAAAATCTGCCCGGTGATCATCCAGCAAATTCTGCCAGGATTTAACACTCGCTTTATCCATGTAATCCTTCGCCAGCCGGTCCTCATCCTTTCCTTCTTTATCCGGACATTTATCATATCCGTTAAAGCTGGTGGCGGCCGACAGGAGCAGCATCACCTCGGTGGCATTGCTGACATGCAGGCCGCTGCTGTCCGCCGTAACGGTCCCGTCCTTTGCCAACGCCCGCATCCTCATCTCAAAGCGCATCCCATTACAGGAATTGCTGTCTTCATATACAATAGGCTCTTTATTCTCATTATAATAACTCGGGTCCACATGGGCAGGCGCCTTACCCTTCATCACCCATTCATCCGCGCCGGCAGGCAGGACCTGGTAATGCAGCTGGCTTTTCATCCCCGCCGTAAAATTCAATCCCCCGGCTTTGCCTGACAGCAGCCGGATCACGACTACCTGGTCGGGAGCAGAGACAAAGATCTGCCGGGTGAATTCCGTGCCGTCTATCGTGAATTTGGTGGTAGTGACCGCATCATGGATATCCAGGTCACGGTAATAAGTAGTTGGAGTAGATCCTTTAAAATCCTGCCGGATCGAAAGGTCGCCCATGGGCAGGTAGGATTCGGAAAATAACCCCTGCATTTTTTGGGCCAGCCTGGCTGCCTTATTATAATCTGCTTCCTTTAACAAGGCCTCCCTGATTTGCGGCAGGTAAGCAGGGGCATCGCGATTTACCTTTGTTTTGACAGGGCCTCCCGACCATAGAGAACTTTCATTTAACTGGATCAGCTCTTCGTCCACCTTTCCATATATCATTCCACCCAGTCGCCCGTTGCCCACCGGTAATGCTTCGGTCCATGATTTGGCCGGGTGCTTATACCAGAGTTTCAGGTCCTGCGCCGAAAGACACATCCCGGTAGCGGGCCCCGCCAGCAATAACAAACATAAAATCCTTTTTATCATGTAAAATCTTTTTTACAGCTCCACCATCGCCTTGATAACCCCATTGGCTGGATCGAGCCACTTTTCAAAATCCTCTTTCACCTGCCCGAAAAAGACACGGTGAGTAATATACGTAGTCGGGTCGATCAGCCCCTTTGCCATCGAATCCATCACCCGGACGAAATCTTCCCGGACAGCATTACGGCTGCTCATCAAAGTCGCTTCCCGCTTGTGAAATTCAGGATGACTGAACAGGATCTCTCCTTTCTGCAATCCCACCAGCACATACCGGGCCCCATGAGCCAGGTATTGAAAAGCGTTATTGATCGCCCCCCGGCTACCGGTGGCATCGATCACCACCGTAGGCAGTTCCCCCCGGGTAATATGCTGGAGTTGAGCCATCACATCTCCCGAACCCGCATTCACCGTATGTAATAAATGAAGCCGGTTCCGGCAGAATTTCAATCGGTCCTCATTAATGTCCATAGCGATCACCTCTCCTCCCGCGATCCGCGCCGACTCCATCGTACCCAGCCCGATGGGCCCCGCTCCCACAACCAGCACGAATTCGCCCGGCTCCACCGCCGCCCTTCGTACGGCATGCGCCCCGATCGCCAGCGGCTCCACCAACGCCAGCTCATCATAGCTGAGCCCCTCCCCATGCACCAGCGAAGAGGAGGGAACGGACAAATATTCCACCATTCCCCCGTCGACATGAACACCGCCTACTTTCATCGTAACACAGCAATTCGGCTTGCCATTCCTGCAGGCGATACAGACTCCGCAATTAAAATACGGGATAATGGTCACCACCTCTCCGGGCACGAAACCCGGCGCCTTGTCAAAATCCACCAGGTCTCCCGATAGCTCATGCCCCAGGATCCGGGGATATTCAAAATACGGCTGCGTCCCTTCGAAGGCATGCAGATCGGTCCCGCAGATGCCGATCCGGCGTATCTTTATAATGGCCTGACCCGGTTTAGCCAGAGGAGCGTCGATCTCCCTGTATTCAAATTCCCCGGGTCTTATACAAACTAATGCTTTCATTTTTTTCTATACATTTCATTCCTTCCGTCATCTGGCCAACCTTCGGTCGCCCGCAGCCTACACATTCGCCAATGCCCTGTCCAGGTGCACATATCCCCCGTCCACATGGATCAGCTGCCCCGTCGTATGACTGGACCGCGCCGACAGCAAAAAGGCCGTCATATTCGCAATCTCTTCCGACGTGGTCATCCTGTTTTCTAACGGTATCTTCTGAACGATCTCCTTCAGCTTCTCCTCCGGGTTAGCCAGCGTTTTGACCCACTTCTCATACAAGGGCGTCCAGCATTCCGCCACGATGATCGCATTCACCCGGATGCCGTCCTTCAACAACTCCACCGCCCATTCGCGGGTCAACGCATTACGCCCCCCGTTGGCAGCCGCATACCCCGATGTATTACCTTGTCCCGTCTCGGCAGTCTTACTGCTGATATTGACAATAGCCCCCTTCGACTTTCGCAGGGAAGGCAGCGCATGATGCGCCAGCAAATAATAATGCACCACATTTTTATGCAGGGAGGCGACGAAGGCCTCATAATTACCTGACGCCAGCCCCACGCCGTCATTGACGCCGGCATTGTTCACCAAGCCGTCGATCCGGCCCGTTTGGGCCAGCACCGCCTTCACCGCCTGCTCACAGGCGGAAGGCTCCGTCAGCTCAGCCACAAATTGATACGCCTTCCCGCCGGCCGCCCCGATGGCGGATACCGTCGCGAGATTATCGGCCTCGCTCCTGCCGATGATAAAAGGAATAGCGCCTTCACCGGCCAGCACCTTGCTAATGCCTTCTCCGATCCCTTTGGCCCCACCCGATACAATGATCACTTTATCCTGTAATTGTAAGTCCATATCGCCTCCTTGCTCTCTCATCGATAGAGAGCTATTTTTAAAGATTATAAAATTTTATGGCATTGCCGCCGAAGAAGGCGGCTTGCTCTTCTTTTGAAAAGGAAGAAAAATAATCTTGGACGAGCTGCCACACCTGCTGATAAGAAGCAGCCACCAGGCACACAGGCCAGTCCGATCCATATAGTATCCGCTTAGGGCCGAAGGCCTCTGCCACCACATCCAGGTAAGGCCTGAAATCTTCCGGCTTCCAGTTTTTCCAATCCCCCTCCGTCACCATGCCCGAGATCTTACAAGACACATTCTCATAAGCCGCAACGGCCCGGATAGCGGACTTCCATTCGGCCGTGATCTTTTTGTCTTTGATATAGGGCTTGGCAATGTGATCGATCACAAAAGGCTGATCCGGAAAAGAAGCCACGAACTCGCGGGTATAACCCAATTGATCCGGGTAGATGAGGATATCGTAGGTGAACCCGAATTTTTGCAGCAGCCCAATGCCTTTTTTAAAAGCAGGTTTCAGCATCAGGGCCCTGTCTTTCTCTCCCTGCAGCACATGACGAAATCCTTTCAGCTTGGGAAAAGCCCGGTAATAAGCCAGCTTTTCTTCCACGTAAGGCGCCTGCAGATCCACCCATCCCACAACCCCCTTGATGAAATCGAACCGATGGGCATTTTCCAGCTGGAATTCGTTCTCCTCTTCCGACTGATCGGATTGTACGACCACGGATCCCGTAATGCCGGCCGCTTTCAGAACAGGCAACAGGTCCGCCGGTAAAAAATCTTTCTGGATCACCTTCATCTCAGGCCCTATCCAGCTGTCGCGGATAGGATCGAATTTCCAGAAATGCTGATGTGCGTCTATACCTTCCATTGGCTCATTTTTTATATGCCACCACTTTTTGTTGCGTTTTTCCTAAACCATCGATACCCAATTCCACCAGGTCGCCTGGTTTCAGATATACGGGGGGATTCATACCCAGTCCCACTCCGGCCGGCGTACCGGTAGAGATCACGTCTCCCGGCAATAAGGTCATGAACTGACTGGTATAGGAGATCAGGAAAGGGATGCGGAAGATAAAGTTAGCCGTCGTACCGTCCTGCATGGTTTTCCCATTCACGGTAAGCCACAATCGTAATTGGTCGATATCCCCCATTTCGTCAGGGGTGGCCATCCAGGGGCCCAGGGGAGCGAAAGTATCGCAGCCCTTACCCTTATCCCAGGTGCCGCTCCGTTCTATCTGGAACTCCCGCTCAGAAACATCGTTGTGAAGACAATAACCCGCTACATAGTCCAGGGCCTCTTCCTCCGTGACATAACTGGCTTTTTTTCCGATCACGACGGCCAGTTCTACTTCCCAGTCCGTTTTTTGGGAGTTCCTGGGAATCATGATATCATCCGCAGGCCCGCAAAGCGCCGTGGTCGATTTCAGGAAAATAACGGGCTCCGGCGGCGGGGTAGCCCCTGTCTCCTTCGCGTGGTCTGCATAGTTCAGCCCGATACAGACGATCTTGGAAGGACGTGCTACCGGGGAACCCAGACGGGCGCCCGCCGGTACCTGGGGAAGACGGGTGCCCCCACCCGGCGCCTTATGCTGTTCGACGAACTGCTGTAATTTTTCCAGCCCGCCGTCGGCAAAGAACGCCTCATTATAATCCTGCCCGAAAGCGGAAGTGTCATAGTATTTATCGTTCAGAACAATGCCTGTCTTTTCCTTTTCCAGACTGCCGTGTCGTATTAATTTCATAAAATTATTTTTAGTGTTTTTTAATCATTATCCCCCCTTTAGGGGGCGGGGGCTAGTTATTCAATCTCGTAAACCCTCCGTCGATCGGGTAATCGCAACCGGTAATGAAAGACGCTTCCTCACTGCAGAGATAGAGGATCAATGCCGCAATCTCTTCCGGTCTGGCCATCCGGCCGATCGGCTGCGTCTTGGACAGTTTCTCGAACATCTCCGCTTCCTTCCCCGGGTAGTTCTTTTTAAGGAACCCGTCTACGAAAGGAGTATGCACGCGGGCAGGAGAAATACTGTTACAGCGGATATTGTCATGGATATAATCCTTTGCCACGGACAGCGTCATCGCAGATACCGCCCCCTTGGTCATGGAATAGGCAAATCGATCCGGCAGCCCCACATTAGCCGCAATAGAGGACATATTCACGATCACCCCCCCTTTATTCTTTTTCATCAGGGGGATGGCGGCATGAAGGCAATTGTAGACCCCCTTTACATTTACATTATAAAGACGGTCGAAATCAGCTTCCCCCGTCGTCTCCGCAGAACCTATATGCGATACCCCGGCGCTGTTAACCAGGATATCTATCTGCGGCAAGGCGGCAAACAAAGCCAATACCCGCTGTTGATTCGATACGTCCGCCACCTGCGCAGAAGCCTTTCCTCCGGCCCCCTCTATCTCTTTCACCACTTCAGCGGCCTGTGTTTCATTGACATCTATTACATGGACCGTAGCGCCCTGCCTGGCAAGTAAAAGAGCCACCGCCTTACCGATCCCGCTGCCGGCGCCGGTGATCGCCGCATGTTTGTGCTGCAAACTGAACATATTTTTTATATTGACTGGTTTAAAGAAAATATTTTTTTCATCAA
>DASWFF010000019.1:0-79850 GCA_036394375.1 Puia sp. | reverse complement strand
AGCTTTGTGGTAAAGGCCGATACTCCCGGGGCAGGCGACAGCATTCGTATCCAATATGGGAAACATGGCGAGTTATACTATAATCTAAAAAAGGGCACATTCAGTGTATATAATGACCATCGGCTTATCTTCTCCGACGTGTTTGCTGTGGTAAAGGCGAATGGACTCACGCTTTCTTCGATGGAATATGCCGTCCGGCAATACAAGACGGAAGCTGTTAAAGACCAGTTTGGCAAGGGAACAAAACACATTTTGGTGCTGCAAGGCGAAGGCAAGCCTGCGATGACACAGGAATTCTATGCTTATCCCGGCCGGGATTATTTCCTGACGGCGGTGACTATATCGGGCGTGCAACTGGAAAGCAATTATATGTCACCGTTCAACGGGGCGTTTGCACCCCTGACGGGCGATCCCCGCACTTTATTTATTCCCTTCGATAACGACACGTTTATCAGCTATGACGCCAAACCTCTTAAAGAGGGCGTGTCGAATGTCAGTGCGGAAGCCGGTGTGGTATACGACGATACGACCCGGAATGGGTGGGTGGTAGGATCTGTCGAACACACGGTGTGGAAGACCGGAGTACGCACCAGTGCCGGAAAAGACAGCGGTAACCAGGTCATGGCCTGGGGCGGCTATACCGATGCGACCGTTAACCGGGATAATATTCCGCATGGTTCGATCCGGGGCAAAGAGTTGCGGTCTCCGTTGGTATTCGTAGGTTATTTTGAGGATTGGAGGACCGGTCTGGAGGCGTATGGACAGGCCAACCGTATCAGTGAGCCGCCTTATATTTTCAACTGGACCAGGCCTACCCCCGTAGGTTGGAATAGTTGGGGTGTTTTACAAGACCATATTACCTACGATAAAGTGATAAGAGTGGCTAACTTCTTTGCCGACAGTCTACCGGAGTTCCGGGTAGGGGGGACGGCCTTCATTGACCTGGATTCCTTTTGGGACATGATGCTGGATAATGGAACAAGGGGTGACTTCGGCAAACTGAAAGCGTTCGCGGATCATTGCCTGGCGCGGGGCTTGCAACCGGGCGTTTACTGGGCGCCATTTGCCGATTTCGGGTATAAAAGCGGCGGTCACTATACTGCGGAGGGCTCCAATTATGAATTTAAGGACATGTGGACGAAGGTAGGCAGCGGCTATCACGATATCGACGGCGGCAGGGCGCTGGACCCTACCCATCCCGGTACGAGGGCGCGCATCGCGTATGTCTGTGGAAAGTTAAGAGCCTGCGGGTTTAAAATGATTAAAATCGATTTTCTGGGCCATGCAGCGGCAGAGTCGACGGGGTTTTATGATTCTTCTATCCATACCGGCATGCAAGCCTATCGAAAGGGAATGGAATACCTGGTCGATCAGTTGGGCGGGCAGATGTTGGTATATGCGGCTATCTCGCCGAGTCTGGCTACCGGCAGGTATGCGCATAGCCGGCGGATCGCCTGTGATGCCTTTAAAACAATTAGTGATACCCGTTATACGCTGAATGGTCTCACCTATGGCTGGTGGTTAACGAATGTCTACAATTTTGTGGACGCCGATCATGTCGTCTTAGCCAGCCAGACAGAAGGGGAGAACCGGGCGCGGATGCTTTCTTCGATCATCACCGGCACGTTTATCACCGGCGATGATTTTTCCACCCATGGCCCCTGGTCGCAACGCGCCAAAGACTGGTATAAGAATCCAGAGCTGCTGCGTATTGTTGCCAATGGAAAAGCCTTTGAGCCGGTGGAGGGGAATACTGGGAATAAACCTTCGTCCTTATTCACGCGAAGAATAGGGGATTATTTGTATCTGGCCGTTTTTAATTATGGCCCGGATACAGCCTCTTTTACCATCGATGCTGCCCGTATCGGATTAGCTGCTAATCGTCACTACACAGCGATTGAATTGCTGCAGGGCGGACAATTGGAGTTTACCGGCAGTACGAGGGCAGGGCTCCCGACTGCTGACGCGGTTTTGTATAAGATAAGGCTGTAACTCATTGATTAAAAGCAATTTAATGTTTTGGAGAGACTGAACCGATAGTTTTCATCAGCACCTGCACCGTCTCGGGCGTCTGCTGCCGCAGCACGATCGTCTTACCCGCCGTCAGCCGTTCCAGCGCCGCTGCATCATAATGCCGGATCGTCAATAAAGTCAGCCCTTTTTCGACCTGTACATCGAAATAGTCGGAAGCCTCCAGCGCCAGCCGGTCGATCTTGTCGGGCCGGTCATCCAGGCAGACCTGCAGACTGACAGCGCCGCTCTGCATGAGATTCGGCTTGACCCGGATCCTGGAAAAGGATTGATACAGCCCGGCCGTCAGCTCTTCCCCCACGAAAGAAAAATCCTTCGAATGGAGGTGCATCAGCATCTGCTCCTGCTTAAGTACAAAAATAGGAGGGAGGCCCCTGATATGTTTATTATGGATGACGGTACCCGGTAATTTCGGGTCCAGAAAACATTTTACATAGAGGGGAATACCCTTGTTCTGCAGCGGCTTAATGGTTTTAGGGTGGATCACCTGCGCCCCATAATAAGCCATTTCAATCACCTCGTCATAGTTCAGCTCGCTGAGTATCTGCGCCTCGGGAAATTGTTTCGGATCGGCATTCATCACCCCCTCCACATCCTTCCAGATCGTCTGGCTTTCCGCATCCAGCATATTGGCAAATACGGCCGCCGTATAATCGCTCCCTTCCCGGCCAAGGGTGGTACTCTCGTTCTCCGAAGTGGCCCCGATGAATCCCTGTGTGACCACTATATCGTCGTCATTGAACAGAGGCAATACTTCCATCCGCACCTGCCCGGCAGAGAAAGCCCAGTCGATACCCGCATCCCGGAAATTATCATCCGTCCGGAAAAGATCCCGTACGTCGATCCACTGATTGCCGATCCCCACTTCTGCCAGGTAGGCGCTGATGATCGAGGTAGACAGCAATTCCCCCACGCAGACCACCTGGTCATAATAGTAGTCATACCCCCGGACCGGCTTATCGTGCAGCAGCCACTCCACTTCCGTAAAAAAATCCTTCAGCTGGGCTTCCGCCGCGAGATAGTTTTTCACCAGCAGGTACTTGGCCGTGGTGAGATGGGTTTCCTTCACCTGGTGAAAGAGCCGCAGAGCCTCTTCCCGGTGACCGCCATAAAAAGCTTCCGCTACTTTCTCCAGGGCATTGGTGGTTTTTCCCATTGCGGATACGACTACCAATAACTTCTCCCCCTTATAAGTGCGCAGGATGGCTGCCAGGCTTTGGATCCTTTCCACGCTGTTGACACTGGCTCCCCCGAATTTTAAAATTTTCATGCCGCAAATATAGAAAGTCCTTTCCATTCCCCCGCTTCGGCCCGCCTTCTGCTAAATCATGCTAAAAATGATCAATCCCCCTTACATTTGCTACTCAAATAACCAAACGATTAAATCCCTGCAATATGAATGTGAACAGAAAAGTACTCACCCTCGATGAATTCACCATCCAGCAGCTCCGTAACTTCCCCAATGCCACCGGCGAACTGAGTAACCTTCTCCGGGATATGGGCCTGGCGGCCAAACGGGTGAACGTAGAGGTCAATAAGGCCGGCCTGGTAGACATCTTAGGCGACGCAGGAACCATCAATGTGCAGGGAGAAGACGTAAAAAAACTGGACGTCTTCGCCAACAATCAATTCATGGGCGTATTGCGCCATGGCATCAGCTGCGCCGGGATCGGCAGCGAAGAACTGGATGATTTCGTCGTCTTCAATGACGAGATCAGCAATAACTCGAAATACGTTTGCCTCTTCGACCCGCTGGATGGCAGCGGCAATATCGATGTGAATGTTTCCATCGGCACTATCTTCTCCGTATACCGCCGGGTCAGCCCCAAGGGCCAGCCCTGCACCAGGGAGGATTTCCTGCAACCCGGCAATCGCCAGGTAGCGGCCGGTTATATGGTTTACGGATCTTCCACTATGATGGTCTATGCTACCCGTCGCGGCGTCAACGGTTTTACATTAGATCCTTCTATCGGCGAGTGGACCTTGAGCCATCCCGACATAAAGTGCCCGGAAACCGGCAAGATCTATTCCGTGAATCATGGCAACTTTTTTCAGTTTGAAGAACCCGTAAAAGCCTATATAGATACCTGCCAGAAAAAGAACAGGGATAACGGCGGACCCTATACGCAACGTTATATAGGCAGCATGGTGGCGGACGTACATCGTAACCTGATCAAAGGAGGCATATTCATGTACCCGGCCACGATCGACAAACCCAAGGGCAAGCTAAGGCTGCTATATGAATGTAATCCCTTCGCCTTTATCGTAGAGGTGGCAGGGGGCAAGGCGACGAATGGCAAGCAGCGGATCCTGGACGTTCAGCCCACCGAACTGCACCAGCGCTCTTCCCTCTATATCGGCAGCAAGAATATGATGGACGAATTAGAGACCTATTTGCATCATTAACGACAACCTGATATTTTCACTATGATCAACATCATCGAATACGAAGACCAATACGCGGCCGACTTCAGGCGGCTCAACCTGGAATGGCTGGAAAAATATGATCTCCTGGAATCGCATGACCTGATGATCCTGGACGATCCCCGTGGCAATGTACTCGACCGGGGTGGATTTATCTACCTGGCTTTGGCTTCTCCCGACCCGCACAGCGCTGCAGGGCAGGTTGTCGGAACGGTCGCCCTGATCCATGAACACGACGATGTTTATGAACTGGCGAAAATGTCCGTGGACCCCGCCTTCCAGGGAAGGGGCATCAGCAAATTACTGATCGAGCAATGCCTTCATAAAGCCAGGGAGATCGGGGCCGGCAAACTGACGCTTTGGTCCAATAGCCGGTTGCAGACAGCGATCCATCTCTATACCCGTTATGGCTTTCAGCATGTGCCCGTCGTGGACTCTCCCTTTGCTACGGCGGATGTAAAGATGGAATTGGGATCTATTTAAGAATAACGGACAAAGCTGTCCAGGGGATCGCTTAACGCTTTACCGTCAATACATAATTTAGCTTATTATACCCGGTATTCATTTCCCAGCAATCCTCATTGGCCAGCCGAATGCTGTATTCGGGCCTTTTCGCGATGGAAGGGTAGGAGTCGGGGAAATCCAGGAACAGCTCATATTTCCCTGCAGGCATATCGGCAGGAAGCTTCAGAGTTTCCTTGCACCCGATATTCCCGCTGAACCAGACCCGTATGTCGGCCTTACACGTAAGAGCGAACTCTTTTCCATTTCTCTGATTCCGCAAGATCAGCAACAGAGGTCTGGCATTGAAGGGAGATGCATAGCCATCATTGCGGATTTGCATCGTAAAGGAAAACGCATGGCCTGCGACGGCATCGACCGGCAAATGAGCCTCCCGAAGCAGGAAGCGGTAACCCAGTTTTTTTCGGATGCTGCCGATACAACCCAGCGAATCCCAATCATTGTTCACGTCATTGTTATACGCGGTATTCAGGAAACTGACATGCATGGTCCGCATTTCTTCTTCGGCATGCCCCAAAGGAGCGCAATCATTTTCCGGACTATATACGTCATCGCAGGTTTCGCCACCGACGGCGACATAGCGGCCGTCCTCATGTAAATAAGCTCTGAGAGGTTTGTTCGCTTCCTTTTTAGGGGCGGCGGAACTTCCATAATCATAATAGGTTCCGTAATCATCAGATCCCGACAGGAAACAGTCATTGTGGAATCCGATCCGGGAGGAATGCGATCCTTTAAAAGCCTCGTTCAGTGACAAGGGATATACTCCGACCCCGGCGCCGGGACCATATACATATTTCTGTTTGATCTGGGGCGTGCGCACCTGCACCATCCTGTCTTTGGGCAACGCTTCCAGCAGTGCACGCAGTACCTCATTCCGGTCTTCCCAGCTCTTGTCGGGTATCCGGCCGGGACCATTGCCGGAGGCATCCCCGAAATAATCGGTATAATAGTTTTCACCCCAGATCCCAATAAATCCTTCCTGAAGGACAGCGATGACAGCCACATATTTTTGGAACAAAGATTTTAACTGCCCGATATGACCCAACACGATGGATTTAGACGCATCACCGTAGGGCGGACAGATCTTGTTGATATCCGGACAATCTCCCGATCGGACCGTATTCGTATAAGCGAAGCGTAGAATAACTTTCAACCCCGCTTCCCGGATCATGGACAGGTCCAGGTCGATCGCGTTGAGGAGTTGCTGGCCTAATGGCCGATCCTGGAAAGAATCCAGTGTATATTCACGCATCAGTAACGTCGAATAAATCGCATACCGGGCCTTCCCATATTTTTGGGGGCCGGCAAAGAGTTTTTTCAGACTGTCCGCTTCCAACGGAACAAAATGACGGGCGCTCGTTCCGGCCGGGATGTAGAAACCCCTTTCAGGATTAGGGAAATCTTCTTTGTTTTCCTTGTATCGGACTGTTACTTTCTGCGCATGCGCTCTTTGAAAGGAGCCCAATAAGACGAAGAAAAGAGTAAGTGTTAAAACACCGTGTTTCACAAGTAGTAATTTAGTAATCATTCAAACCGTACCGGGCGAAAATTCCTCATTTCATGAAACCCTCTTTCCACCGGCGACCAGGCCCATTTGATCATTTTGCCGGAATCGTAGTCCAGCCTGTAAAAATTGGCATTCCAGATCGTTCCGGACTGGGGAGGCAGGGTACTCATAGCATTGAATAATGAATATGGAAAGAACAGCTCGGCACTCAGCGAACGGATGGCCGAACCCGGTGTGGCAGATCCTCCCGTGACGAATACTTTCTTTATCATCTTCTTTCTGCCTTCGTAATGCCAGGGCGCCCACCCGGAGATATTGCCATTGCTGTTCTGGATCAGCAAGACCAGCTCTTTGTCAAGCGCATTGACCTCATATTCGATATATAAAGGCGACCGCGGATCGGGTTGAAGAAAAACTTCGAATACATCGCCTTTAAACAGATCATCGAAATCCTTGTCATACGAAGTGGTGATCCGATGATCCTCCCCCTGGAAAAGGACATAGATCCCGGTAGCGGAATAGAGTATTTTGAACCGGCTCTCATAAGCCTCGCCCCCGGAATCGAGTTTTTGCAGCGGATTCCAGGCTGCTTTGTCCCACTCGCTGTTATCTCCTTTTCCCGATATGGTAAAATCAGGACATTTATGAATGAGCAATGCCTCTTTTTTCAGATCTTGGGCAAAAGCCGCCCTGCTCAATAAGGCGATCAGCAAAACCAGGTTAATTCGTTTCATTTTTATAGTTAGAATTATTGAATGAAAGTCGGATTTATTGCAATGATAATCAACACTTCTTTTCCCTGACTCTCTTGCCGGCCTGCTATGAGCCGCTAACTTAACCCTTTGTGTTAACTTTAACACCCCCACTTTAAATCTATGGCTTCATTTTGGATCTTATATACAAGGCTTTCAGATGTCAATTGCAAAACTTTTTTGCAAGCCTGATCTCCTTTATAAAATTTACCAGTATGAACGGAAGAACTTATGAACACCCTAAAAAGACAAATAGTATTTTAAGTAAGAAGTTATTTATTCTTTCTTTGGTCATAGCCGGAAGTCTTGCGGCTAATTCGGCTTATTCTCAGGTCCGCGTAGAAGCCCATATCGGCGTTGGGGTTCCGGCTCCCGTAATCTATGAGAACGACTATCCCGGCTATACCTATTACACCTATCCCGCTTGGCAGGGACATTACCACGATCGTTTTTACTACGATCACTATCGCCCCGTTTTCGAAAGGCAACACAGAGTTTATTTCAACGGGCGGCATTTTGACCACGAACGCTTTGAACATGAAAATCACTGGCATGAAGGACGGGGTCCCGGAAGAGGTGACCATGAAAGAGGGGACCATGGAGGAGAAGATCACCACCGGGATGACCACAGGCATTAAAATCAAGGCCTGGCATGATATTCGATAAATCCTTAATAACTATTTTTTAAAATTATGAATTTTTTCCGGCTGCTTAAAGTATTGGCTTGTACTACGATGATTATCAGTCTTCTATCATTTCCCAGTTGCGCCAAAAAAACGACCCCGTCCTCCCCGGTAACAGCTTCCCGTCCGGAGGCTCGCGAGAATGCTTCCTCTCCTCTCTCTGGCTCCAGCAATATGGAGAATAGTATTTTGCATTATGTGAATCTTCATCGTCGCTCAATAGGATTGGGGGCCTTGCAGATGAACGGGGTCGAATCCTCGGTTGCGGCCGGGCATAGCCGGGACATGGCCTCTGGAAGAGCTCCATTCGGGCATACCGAGGCAAAATCCCGCGAGAAAGCTATCAGCCGGCAGATCGGCCCTGTCCTGTCGATGGGGGAAAATGTGGCGTATGGGGAAAGGTCGGCGAAGGAAGTCGTAGATGACTGGCTGCAGAGTCCCGGTCACCGGAGGAATATAGAAGGCAATTTCAGGCTGACCGGCATCGGGCTGGCCAGGGATCGCCGGGGAGTGATCTATTTCACCCAGATCTTTACCCGCTGAGCTTCGCGCACTTCTCCGCAATCGGTTCCCTCCCGGAGAATTTTGTCCGGCGGCAGAATGGGCGTAAATTGCTTTCCATGACAGAGAAAATTATTATTTCGGTCAAAGGCCTGACCAAGAAATATGGCGATTTCGAAGCAGTCAAAGGCATTAGTTTCGACGTAAAAGAAGGGGAAATATTCGGACTGCTGGGGCCCAACGGGGCGGGAAAATCCACTACCCTGGAGATCATAGAGACTTTGAGAGAGAAAACGAGCGGAGTGGTCACCGTGGACGGCCTCGATCTTGACAAGAGCCCGGGCGAGATCAAAAAGATCATCGGCGTCCAATTGCAGACATCGGGTTATTACCCGGGCCTCAACCTGACGGAACTCATCGAGCTCTTCGGCGGTCTATACAACCGGACTGTCCGGCCCCTGGAATTCCTGGACATGGTCAACCTGCGCGATAAGGCTAAAGCTAAATATAAAGAACTCAGCGGCGGACAGAAACAACGTTTTTCCATCGCTACGACGCTGATCAACCAGCCCAGGATCATATTCCTCGACGAACCGACCACCGGCCTGGACCCCCAGGCAAGGAGAAATCTCTGGGACCTGGTCAGAGATATCCAGGCCAAGGGTACCACCGTGATCCTTACCACTCACTACATGGACGAGGCGGAAGTATTGTGCGACCGGGTGGCCATCATTGATTCCGGCAAGATCATTGCCTTGGACCCTCCGGATAAATTAATAGATAAGTTGGTCGCTACCGGCTTTGAACGACCCAAAGAAGTGAAACAGGCCAACCTGGAAGACGTATTTATCAACCTCACCGGCCACGCCCTGCGAGCCGAGCTTTGAAGAACCCCAGGCGTCTATTAGAAACGTTCACCAAAATCATAGCTCATGAGTATCGAATCCAACGACCTTCGTTATCCCATCGGAAAATACCAACCTCAGCCTTTCTCCGGTAAACTAAAAGAAGAATGGCTGAACGATATCAAATTCCTGCCGCAATTACTGGAAAATGCCATCGTTAACCTGGATGAGGCGCAGTTGCAGACCCCTTACCGGGAAGGTGGATGGACCGTACACCAAGTGGTGCATCATGTCGCAGATAGTCATATAAATGCCTATTGCCGGTTCAAACTGGGATTGACCGAAGACAATCCCACCATACGCCCTTATGAGGAAAAGTTATGGGCCGACCTCAACGACGTGGCGAATATCCCCGTAAATATTTCGATTACTTTATTATATGCCCTGCATACCCGATGGTACGCCGCGATCAGCGACCTCACGATCCAGGATTGGGAGCGAACGGTCTATCACCCGGAAGCGAAAAAGGAGATCACCCTCTGGTACCTGCTGGGTAACTATGCCTGGCATGGTAAACATCATGCCGCCCATATCACGTCGCTGCGTGAGCGAAATAAATGGTAGCCGCCTACCCTCACCCTTTAAAACGCAAAACTTCGACATGAAAGACCTGAGCTGGAAGACACTATCGACCGAGTATTTATTCAGAGACACCTGGTTTACGATCCGTACAGACACCTGCCAGACCCGCGACGGGAAGCTCATCACTCCTTACTACGTATATGAATTCCCCACCTGGGTGACGGCCGTCGCCCTGACGGAGGATGGCAAGTTCATCATGGAAAGGCAATACCGTCATGCCCTGGAGCAGACCAACTACGAGATCCCCGGCGGCTGCGTAGATGACACCGATCCTTCCCTGCAGGCCGCGATCGAAAGAGAATTGCTGGAAGAGACAGGCTACCGTTTTTCAAACCTTGAATACCTGGGGAAAACCTCCTCCAACCCCTCGACCAATACGAACTGGATGCACATTTACCTGGCCACCGGAGGCAAATTGGTGCAGGCGCAGGAGTTGGACCACAATGAAGAAATTGAAATATACCTGTTCACCATCGATGAAGTGAAGCAATTGCTACGGGAGAATAAGATCATTCAAAGCATGCACGTCACCGCCCTGTTCTATGGCCTGGAACGATTGGGCGCGCTGAAATATTAACTACACTTCCCCCACCACGAAGACACTGCCGCAGACCAGCACCAGGTCCCGGGGCTTTGCATGAGCTTTTGCCGCCTGCAGGGCCGCCGTCACCGTCGGATAGGAGTGGCCCTCCAGCCCGGCCGCGCTGGCTTTTGCTGCCAGTTGCTCTTCCGGAAGGGCCCTGGGAATTTGAGCCCTGGTAAAATAATAGGTAGCGGCATGAGGTAGCAGCGACAGAACCTTGGAGATTTCTTTGTCATTGACCATGCCCAGCACTATATGCAGCTCTTCGTGGTCCGTAAGCTCGATCTGCCGGACCAGTTGCCTAATCCCGTCCTCATTATGGGCGACGTCCAGGATGACATCTGGATGCTCATGGATAAGCTCCCACCGGCCATGCAACCCCGTTAGCTTTTTCACCTGCCTGAGCGCGGACTGTACGGCCGCAGGCGGTAGCTTCCATCCTTTACCATGCAGGAGCGTAACGGCTTCCAGTACGGTCACCAGGTTACGGGTCTGGTAAATGCCGGGCAGGTCAAGATGATAATAGATTTTTTCATCGGCGACAGGGGAGTGGGTGACCTCTGCCACCAGGGTATGTCGTTCGTAGGTCCAGTCGGAGACAAATCGCTGCCGGTCTGCATAGACAAGGGGAGCTTCTTCCTCCCGGGCTTTCTCTTCGAAGACAGGCGCGGTCTCCGGGTGGTATTCACCTATGACGACCGGCACTCCTTTTTTGATGATGCCCGCCTTCTCGTATGCGATCCGGGGTAGGGTATCGCCCAGTAGGTTCACATGGTCATACCCGATATTGGTGATGACGGATAGTTCCGGGAGAATGATATTCGTGCTGTCCAGCCTTCCGCCCAGCCCCACTTCTACGATGGCGATGTCTACCTGTTCCTGTGCGAAATAATCGAAAGCCATCAGCACGGTCACCTCGAAAAAAGAGGGATCGATTTCCTCCGACAGGGGCTTGATACGTTGTACGAAATCCGTTACGAAATCCTTGCGGATCATCGCCCCATTCACCCGGATCCTTTCCCGGAAGTCTTTCAGATGTGGAGAGGTATACAGCCCTGTTTTGTACCCGGCTGCCTGGAAGATGGCTGCCAGCATATGACTGGTAGACCCCTTCCCGTTAGTGCCTGCTACATGTACCGAGCGGAACTTCCGCTCCGGATGCCCGGTAAATTCACTGAGCCGGATCGTATTGTCGAGATTGGCGCGGTAGGCTGCAGCCCCGATGCGGCTATACATGGGGAGCTTGCTGAAGAGGTATTCTAAAGTTTCTTTATAGTCCATAGATGGACCACAAAGATAAGAGTCCTAGTTATGCACTTTGAAATTGAAAATGATCGTACCCGTCGATTCATCCCCTCCTGAATTGAATTTTACTTGTTTCGCCTTGCGGAGAGCAATGGCCTTCATGGAGGCATCTGAAGTAGTAGATCCCCTGGGGTTGTAACTGGCATCGACTACGTTCCCATTGGCATCTACATGAATATCGACGGCTACTTTAGCATTTTCATTGAAATCATCCGTGAAAGAGGGCAGACCCGTAATATGTCTTCCTGATAATCCCCGGGAGATGGTCACGCCCGAATTTCCTCTTCCACCCCCGGTATAACTATCCGAATTCGGATTGCCCCCCGGTTGTCCCTGGTCTCCATGCCCCCCGGCAATACCCTGGTTGCCTCCCGGTTTGTAATCATCTGCATCATTGCCGCCGGTACCCGTCCCATTCACCCCATGGAATACGGCCTTCGGTTTAGGCTTGGGAGGAGCCGGCATGATTTCCGGCTTTTTTACAGGCCTGGCCGGCGTTTTGACGACTTCTTTATCAGGAATTTTGGTAGCATTGGGTTTGGTGATGACAGCCTTTTTAATGGCAGGAGTTTCTTCGTCAGCCTTAGGGTCCGTTTCCACATCCTTCACGGGTTCCTTATCCACTACCGCCTGTTTGGGCGGGGTATATTTTTCATGGTCTTGCGCAGAAGGCTTGCCTGGCAGATAGGGCTGGTCCGTTCCCATCCCCTGGTCGCTATTGCCCAGGTTCACTTCAATGCCTTCTTCCACCACCGGCGGAGGCTGCACCGGATGGGTCCAACTGACATAAAAGAACAGGATCAGCAGCAATGCGCAGATCAGCAGGGTATAACCTGAAGCTTTTGCATTCTTTTGCGATTCGAAATTATCTGTCATAATAGCACTGGTTCTATCAACGAATTTACCACTTATTTGGCCGATAACGATGCAAATCCCCTGCTAATTGCATTGGATTGCCCTTACACACCCCAGATTGAGAATTTTAGGGCAGGTTTAACTTTTAGGTTTCCTTTTTATAGACGGGTTACTTTTTTTTATAGTTCATCGGGTAATGAATGTCATAGGCCAATTCATATCCCGCATCTGATATCGCAGCCAGTCTTTTCCTCTGTTTGTTTTTTCTGACCAGGCAGATGGTGCTTCCTACCAACGTTACTGCCAAGGTTGCAAGGGCGGCCGCTGCGAACAGTTTTGTTTTTTTCATATACGTTGAGTCATTTACCAGGTAGTTATGCAAGCCAGATGCCAAAAAAATATCGTTCGCTCCGCCGCCCGCATTCTCACCCCATCCGGTGATAAATCCAATCCGGGACCCATTTAAAGATTTTCGCGATCAGCCACCACCGCCGCGTGATATATACCCTCCATTTTTTCTTTTCGATGGCCGCGACGATCTGCCGGGCGACCTTCCCAACCGGCTGCACCCAAAACCGCCCCTCTCCCTTGGCCATCGGGGTATCCACAAATCCCGGCTGAATATCCGTTACAAAGATGGGGCGCTTCGTCTTTTTCGCCCGGATATGCAGTCCCTCGAAATAAACACTCTGGAAAGACTTGCTGGCGCTATAAGACGGAGCCTGGGCATTGCCCCGGATAGAAGCGATAGAGGATGTCGTGGCCAGGTGCCCATGCCCCTGCCGGACAAAATAATTGAACGCATAGACCACGATCTCAAGAAAGCTATTTACATTGAGTTCGGTGGTTTTCTTCTCTATTTCCCAGTTGAGGGGATCACTGGCTTCTCCATACCCTGAATTATAGATCAGCAGGTCCAGCCCGCCGAGCTTGCCGATCAAAGCTTCCAGGTGGGAAAGGCTCCCGGCATCGGTGACATCGAAAGATTCGGTGACGATATGATTGGGATATTCCAGCTGCAGGGAATACAGCAGCTCCTGGCGCCGGCCCGTAACGCCTACCAGGTTGCCCGCCCCCGCATAGAGCCGGGCCAGTTCCCGCCCGATCCCCGATGTGGCTCCGACAATAATGATCTTTTGCATGGAGCTAAAGTAGGGAATTCTTCCGGCCGGAACGGCTTAATGCGCGAAGTCCGCTTCAAATCGCCCCTTGATCCTTTCCATCGGAGGATTGAAATAACCGAACTTCACTTCCGGGAATTCTTCATGGATCAACTCCATCAGTTGTTTGATCCCTATGAACTCACCGGTATCGGCCACCCCGATCTTACCCAGGTACCAGTCGGGATCGATATTGAAATTACGCCATTGGATCATCGTCAGTCCTGTCTCCCGGATCAGCTTGCGTAAGGCTTCATACTCTTCCACGCTATCCGTCATGCCCGGGAAAACAAAATAATTGATAGAGGCCCAGCCCCCGAAACTCCGCATGACCTTCAGGCTCTCCACGATATCTTCGAACTGGTAATTATTGGGGCGGTAATAGGCCTCATAGACCGACTTCCGGGCGGAATTCGTGCTGACCCGTATGGAGTCCAGCCCTGCCTCACAGAGGGCCCTTATCGCGGCAGGCTTGCTGCCGTTCGTATTGATATTGATACTGCCCCGGTCCGTATGCTTGCGCATTTCCAGGATGGACTCGCGGATCGTCTCCCACATCAGCAGGGGTTCTCCCTCGCAACCCTGACCGAAACTGACGATCGGGAAAGGAGCCGTTTGCAGGTGTGGTACCGTGAATTCCACGATCTCTTCCGGTAAGGGTTTGAAATTAAGACGGTCCTGGGGGGAAGTGATGGATTCTTCTTGTGGTTGAAAAGAAATACAACCGATACAATTGGCATTACAGGCCGGCGAACTGGGCACCGGACATTCCCAGCGTCCCATAAAGTAATTCCGCGCGGCCGGGCAATGATAGGTGAGGGCGCAGTTATTGGCGAGGTGTTTGATCAGGCGATTCTGCGGATAGGCCTGCAGGATCGTCGACACCCCTTTATTAATGGTATCCCAGTCATAACCTTCGCAATCCTGGCGGATATCGTCTTCGATACGGATAGCCGGGACATAGAATTTCGAATCCTGCCAGGCAGCGGCGGTATAACAGAACAGGGGCAGGGTAGGGGCGTCCTTCTCCGTTTCATAGGCCGCCAGGAAGAGACCGGTATGCGCCGGTGGGATGAAAGCGGCTACGGCCCATCCCTTGGTACAGAGACGCATCTCCCCGGTGAGCACATCGATGCCGATGCCCCTTCGCCCGGGCAGCTCATACAGGGAACCTCCCTCCGGCAATTCAATCCAGTCGGCTGACGGGACGGGTATAGCGTCCCATCCGCTGCGGCCGGTAGCATACAAACTGGTGTCTTCAAAAATGTTTCCCTTTCCGTCGGAATAGAGAATAAAAGGCGACTGCGTCAGCATACGTAAATGCAATTTCCGGGCTTTTTCGTTCAGCACTTTCCCAGATAATGCCTGCAAAATTCGTGAATTTGCTCCAGTTCTGCGAATTCAAGATTTTTCCGCAGGTCAAAGCTTAGATTTTTGTCCTGAGAAGTGCTGATATGGATGGAATCGTAAAAGGCCTCGATATCATTGATATTCGACCATAAAAAGAAGCGGTTCTCCGGCAACCCGGGAATGGTGATGCCAATATGGTGGAAAGAGAGCAATTCATCCGAACGAAGGCTTCTTTCGCAATAAAAGAGATAGCTATAGGCGACGCTGAGACTGAGATTGATGGTGGCAGTCAACCAGTTGCGGGCAAATAACATCAGTAGTCCGATGCCCAGGAAAAAAAGGATCTCTACCAGGCGGAAAAAAAGATTCACCTTGGGCAATTGCCGCAAAGTATCCCTGCCGGCTAAGACCAGGATAAAAATATCGAGGGAAATGATCAGCTGACACCAGAAATAAAGAGGGGGGGACTCCTGTTGACGAAAATGACTGATGGCATGGGACAGGATCAAAAGACCTGCGGCAAAATGGAGCCAGGTACCGGAACGTTTCAACTTCTCGAAGGCAGGATGAACGACAGAAAGGGAGATTGAATCCATAAAGCAGCAATTTGCTTCTTAGATGCAAAGAAGGCGTATTTCCATAAAGATCGTCAATATTCAGGCTACGCCCTTAGCCCGATCCGCCTCCTTCAGCCTGCTCTGGCAATATTCATTGAACTCGTCTTCATCCGCATCGTCCTCTTCTTCATCATCCAGGATCTCCTTCTGCAACAGCCGGTTATTTTTAAAGTCCAGGGTCAGCAGTCCATCCTTCAGTATGACATTATTAAAATCCGTCCAGGCATAACTTCGTTTGAACAAGGTATTGATCACTACCCGGTCACTGCTGAACCCGATCTCCAGCGGCCGCTTGACCTGGTGTTCCAGGAAAGATTGCAAAAAGAATAAGATCCCCAGCCAGGGTAAGAAAGACATGCCCAGCCAGCCCAGGCCGGCAAGCAGCAGCCAGTATTTATAACGGACCTGCCGTCCGGTCTTCCGGTTTATAACGATATTGACCGTAGTACCGGTCAGCACCACCGCCGCAAAAAAACTGAAGAAAAGTTGGAAATGACCGGCCCGGAGCTGCTCATTGATGAAATTCAGGCCGGAAAAAACACACAAGAGGATACTGATAAGATCAAGGGTCCGCTCACTATCTCTTTTAAGAATGACTAAATAAGGAAAGATCATATCAGGGATTGCTTGCAACCAGCAAGTTACAAAGTTTCCACAATATACGGGCTCCCACATTGGCATCCCAATCGGTGTCACCGACTCCGGTCTCGGCCAGGTCGAATCCGATGAAGCGGCGCCCGCTCTGGACGATTTTTCGGATGAGGTAGAAGATCTGTTCTGCTTCAAATCCTCCCGGCACCGGCGTACCTGTACTCGGGCAGAGTTTGGGATCCAATCCGTCTATGTCAAAACTGATATACACTTTTTCGGGCAAATGGCTGACGATCTCATCGGCGATCTGCTTCCAGCTTTGCCCTTCGAACCCGCGTTCTTTAATGTCTTTGTCGAAATAGGTGATCACCTGGTAATTGCTGCTGCGGATATAGTCCCATTCTTCCTGGGAATAATCCCTTACGCCTACCTGCACCAGCCTTTTCAATTGCGGGATCTCCTGTAACGCATTATACATGATGCTGGCATGACTATAGGTGAAGTCTTCGTACTTTTTGCGCAGATCACAGTGGGCGTCGATCTGGAGGATACCGAAATCACCGTGTTTTTCAGCGATGGCTTTGAAGTAACCCAGGGGAGTGCTGTGGTCACCACCCAATAAAGCAACCAGCTTGTCCTTTTCCAGGAGAGCCTTGGCCTGCTCGTATACCCAGTTATTGAGCAGGACGCTGCCTTCGTTGATCTCCTTCAGGGATTTGCACATGAAGCTGTTCTTCTCCAGCACTTCCCCTTTGGAGGTATAATTAATGTATAGCTCGGCTTCTTTGCGGAGGTAATCGCTCTTCATCAACACTTTCTTATCCGGCTGCCGCATGAAAAGCCCTTTTTTCCAGGCGTCGTTCGACTCTCCGTCAAAAAGATCCACCTGCATGCTGGCATGGAAAATATGCTCTGCTGCTCTGGCCGTGCCGGCGCCATAACTAACGGTGACCTCCCAGGGCACAGGAAGGATTACCAATCGGGCGTCTTCTTCGGAGAAAGGGAGACCGAAAATATTGTTTTTCGGATTGCTAGCGCCATTGGCGTCAAAAAGCGATAAATCTGTCATGGTCGTAGAAGCCTCTTTGTAGGAATGCAGCGCAAGGTACTACAGTATTCTTCAAATGACCAAAATTGTGCGAAAAAAGGATGTTTAAACGTCGAAAATCCTCGTTTTTTTATATTTTCTTTATATTTCCCGATCCCCCGCATCTCCTAACTTGATTTGCTTACTTACTGGTAAGTAGGTAGATTTGCAGGTTACAAAAATGAAAGCAACCAGAGATCAGATAGTCGACCTCGCCGACGAATTTATCCGCACCAGGGGATTCAATGCCTTCAGTTATGCAGATATCGCCGGCGTCCTAAACGTCAGGAATGCCGCCATCCATTATTATTTCCCCTCCAAGAGGGATCTGGGCATCAGCGTGATCGATAAGGAGATCGCCTTGATGGCCCGGCAGCAGACGCAATGGTCAGACCTGCCGGGGGACCAGCAGCTAAAACAATTGATGGAATGCTTCTTTGGCAACAGCCGCAAAGGAAGGATTTGCCTGACAGGCTCCCTTACCCCGGATTATGCTACCTTGCCGCAAATTATGCAGGATAAAGTGCAGGAAATGTGCCGGACTATCCTGGATGAGGTGACTGCCTGCCTGGAAAAAGGCAGGATGGAAGGGCGTCTGTTCTTTCAGGGAGCAGGGAAAGACCGGGCCTTATTGGTCATGTCCGGGCTTTTATCCTCTCTGCTTTTATCCCGGGTATTGGGAACGGAAGTTTTTGACAGGATGATCGGTCAGCTCTTAAAAGATATGCAGGCACCTTTTCAGGTTGCGGAACTGTCAACACAAACAAAATTGATCAGTAAATAAATATTAAATAAAACATGCGAAAAGTAGTTGTTACAGGCATCGGCGCTATCACCCCCCTGGGAAATGAACCGGCAACCTTCTGGAATCAGTTAATCGCCGGCAAGAGCGGCGCGGGGCCCATTACAAAATTCGATCCTGCCGCTTTCAAAACACGCTTTGCCTGCGAAGTGAAGGGTTTTGAGACTGTTGCCGCTGCCAGCCTGGACCGGAACGAGATCAAACGCAGCGATCTGTTCGCACAATACGCCCTGGTCGCCGCAGACCAGGCAATAAAAGATTCCGGCCTCGACTTCTCTTCGATGGACCCCTTTGACACCGGCGTGATCTGGGGAACAGGACAGGGGGGCATGCAGACTTTTGAAGATCAGGTAAAAGAATATGCTGCCAGCGGATCCCCGGATACGAATGACGGACAGCTGACTCCCCGCTTCAGCCCTTTTTTTGTGCCCAAACTGATCGCCAATATGGCTTCCGGCATGATCTCCATTAAATATGGATTGATGGGGATCAATTATACTACCGTATCAGCCTGCTCCACTTCCAATACCGCCATCATGGACGCCCTCAATTATATCCGGCTGGGTAAAGCAAAGGTCATGGTCACGGGCGGTTCGGAAGCTCCTATCACCGAAGCGTCCGTAGGCGGGTTCAATTCCATGAAAGCCCTCTCTACCAATAATGCAGACCCTAAGGGAGCTTCACGCCCCTTTGATAGTAGCCGAGACGGCTTTGTCATGGGAGAAGGGGCGGGGGCCCTGGTCCTGGAAGACTATGAACATGCCCGGGCCAGAGGGGCGAATATCTACGGCGAAGTAGCCGGCGCAGCCATGACGGCAGACGCTTATCATATGACCGCTACCCATCCGGAAGGCAAAGGCGCCCTGAGGGCCATGCAGGACGCCCTGAAAGATGCAGGGCTCAATAAAGAAGAGGTAGACTACCTGAATGCGCATGCTACCTCCACTCCCGTAGGCGACCTGAGCGAGATCAGCGCCATCACCCGCCTTTTTGGTAACGAACCGGAACGGCTGATCATCAGCGCCACCAAATCCATGACCGGCCACCTCCTGGGGGCCGCCGGCGCCATCGAGGCGATCGCCTGCCTGATGAGTATCCGGCATTCCCTCATTCCGGCTACGATCAATACGAAACATCTGAGCCCGGAAATACCCGGCGGATTGAATATTTTGTTGGGAGAAGCGACCGATCATCCCGTGAAAGTAGCCATGAGCAATACCTTCGGGTTCGGCGGCCATAATGGCATCGTCGTTTTCAAAAAGGTCTGACAGCCCGTCCCGGTTTACCAATTGTAAAATGAGTTACAAACACTTGCTGCCGTGATGGTTTTTGGCCTAACTTTGCCACCAGTTATGAAAAAGTTACAAATAGTCATACTGGTATGCATCGCGATAGCGATCGCCGTGCTCATCAGTTTCATGGGGGACCTCACTACCTATGAGACCATCGCATCCGCCCGGCAGAAACCCGGCAAGACCGTGACCATCATCGCTCATATCGATAATAAGATCCCCATGGAGTATGACCCCGTAAAGGACCCTAATTATCTGAGCTTTCATATCAGCGACACCCTGGGTAATACGGCCAAAGTGGTGTATCACTATGAAAAGCCCTATGACCTGGAAAAAGCCGAGCGCGTTACCTTAAAAGGCAAAATGAACGGAGACACATTCGAAATCTCTAAAAAAGATGGTATCCTGCTCAAATGCCCTTCCAAATACAAAGACGACCCGAATGTGGCTAAAAAAAGCCTCACTCAAAATTAATACCAAGCCATGGAGTATGTAGGCGAACACCTGTTGCCCGGAAAAATAGGGCATTTTTTTGCTATTCTTTCTTTTGTCGCTTCTTTCGTTGCCCTGATAGCTTATTACAAGACCGCAACGGCAAAATCCCCCGAAGAAGAGAATAGCTGGCGGCGAATGGCCCGGGCGGCTTTCGGAGTCGATGTCCTGGCCGTATTCTCCGTCCTGTTCATCATCATTTACCTTATTTCCAATCACCTCTTCGAATACAATATCGCCTGGGAGCATTCCAATAAATCGCTCACCGCCAAATACCTGCTGGCCTGTATCTGGGAATCACAGGAGGGTGCTTTTCTGCTCTGGACGATGTGGCATTGCATCCTGGGCCTGATCCTGATCCGCAAAGCCGGTAAATGGGAGGCTCCCGTCATGACCGTCTTCAGTTTCGCCCAGCTATTCCTCGCTACGATGATCATGGGACTCTATTTCTTCGGCGGCAAGGTAGGGATCAACCCCTTTATCCTCGTTCGCCAGCAAATGGGCGACGCCCCTATCTTCCAGCGGGCGGACTACCTGAGCTTCCCGCAGATGCAGGACGGCCAGGGCCTCAACGCCTTATTGCAGAATTACTGGATGGTCATCCATCCTCCCATCCTGTTCCTTGGATTTGCTTCTACCCTGGTGCCCTTTGCCTTTGCCATTGCGGGGCTTTGGAAAAGAGATTTTGGCGGATGGACGAAAATGGCCCTGCCCTGGACCCTTTTTTCCGCCTGCCTCCTGGGTACCGGCATCATGATGGGCGCGGCCTGGGCCTATGAGTCCCTCAGCTTTGGCGGCTACTGGGCCTGGGATCCCGTGGAGAATGCTTCTTTGGTCCCCTGGCTGATCATGGTGGCAGGACTGCATACACAGGTCGTTTACAATGCTACCGGCCATTCATTGAGGATCACGTATTTTTTTCTCATCCTCAGTTTTATCATGGTGCTCTGGGAGACCTTCCTCACCCGCAGCGGTATCCTGGGCGAAACCTCCGTACACGCCTTTGTCGACGCCGGCATCCACGCACAGCTGGTGATCTTCGTATTGATCTTCTTTGTCCCCGCGATCCTTTTGTTTATCAGCCGGTACAAACAAATCCCCCATATCGTTAAGGAAGAGGCTACGGATTCCCGTGAGTTCTGGATGTTCATCGGCTCCCTCATCCTGTTCCTTTCCTCCATGTTCATCATCATCGCCACCTCCCTGCCGGTCTTCAACCTGCTGACGAAAAAGAAATGGACGGTCGGGGATGACCAACCCTTCGCCTACAACCGGATCGAAATATTCGTCGCCATCCTGCTGGGACTCTTTACCGCTTTCTCCCAATATTTAAAATACAAACGAACCTCCCGGGACTATATCCTGAAAAAGATCTGGCTCCCGACGGCGATCGCATTGACGGTATCCATTCTCGTCAGCATTTTCGGGGGCATCAATTATGACAGATACGGCGCCGGCTTCCTGGCCGCTATTCACCTGGGCTTCTTCGCGGCCGTCTACACTGTCGTAGCCAACATCACTTATATCTGGTCAGGACTCAAAGGCAAGGTAAAAGCCGCAGGTCCCTCCGTCGCCCATGTCGGCTTCGGCCTCATGCTGGTAGGCATCTTATTGTCCTCGGCTAAAGAAGAGGTCTTGTCTCAAAATACGACCGGTATCCTGTTGAACTTCGCTCCCGAGAGCAAACAGAACCCCATGGAGAACATCACTCTCCTCAAAGGGGTTCGTACCGATATGGGCAAATACTGGGCGACCTTCATTAGCAGCGACTCGACAGATCCCCTCTTCAAGAAAACATTCTACCATATCAATTTCCAGAAAAAAGATGGTACCCGGCAGTTCGACCTCTATCCGAACTGGATGGCCCCGACCAAAGGAGCGCAGACCCCCGCCGCCAACCCGGATAAATATCATTACTGGGACCGGGATATCTTTACCTATATCAGCGCTACGGATAATCCCGAACAAAAAAGGGACGACACCGTTCAGTTCAGGAGCTTTCCCCTGTCCGTAAAAGACACCGCTTTTTATTCCAAAGGTTATATCATACTCGATACGGTCCTGATCAATCCAAACAACGATAAATATCATTTCTCGTCATTGGATACCGCCCTGATGGCCAAGGTGACCGTGGTGACGAAAGACAGTATGCGCTATACCGCCAGTCCCGTATTCTACCTGAAGGACAATGCGCCCGTCTATCTCAACGATACCGTCTTCGCCCAAAATCTGGCTTTTCGTTTCAACAGGGTAGTGGATGGCAGGAAAATAGAGCTGGGAGTAAAAGAATCCTCGGCCATGATACCCTTTGTCGCCCTGAAAGTGCTGGAATTCCCCCAGATCAATATCCTGTGGATCGGTACCCTTGTAATGATCATTGGGTTCATAATGAGCATTGTATGGCGCCGGCAGCAGGCCGCCGTGGCAAAAGCAGGGAACGCCTGACCGGTTTCCCTGTCCCCATACAGAAAATTAATCCCCCGGCAGGGTTACCCCCGGCTCACCGGTAGTATTAATCTTAAAGGTTTTTTAGTAACTTTAAGAGCGCTTATGGCCTGTTCTCCGAAAAAATACCTGTTTGCTTTCTTTTCCTCCGTACTTCTGCTGACGGGATTGTGTTCTTCTGCCCAGCAGACCACGCCGCCCACCACCCAGCCTGCCGATACGACGGCGAAGACACAGCCCATGCCTCCCATGCCACAGTACGGCCCCTATGATACCATCCTGGTTCCCGCCCATGTGTATAATGGAGAAATCCTCTCTTCCCACACCATAGAAATGACCTGGGTGACCAAACCCATGCCCCCCGGCATGCGGAAAAGATATGAAGAATGGACCCGTCTGCGTAATGCCGTATATGTTACGTACCCGTACGCCCGTAAGGCCGGCATCATCCTGAATGAAATGAATGCCCGACTGGCCTTGCTCACCTCGGAAGGAGACAGAAAATCGTATATAAAATCCCGGGAAAAGGACCTGAAAAGAGAATTTACCACCCCCCTGGAAAACCTCTCGATCTACCAGGGAAGGGTATTGATGAAACTCATCAATAGACAGACCGGTAATAACTGTTACGATATTATCAAGGAATATAAAGGCGGGTTCACCGCCCGCTTCTATCAGACGATTGCCTTTTTCTTCAGCAGCAATCTCAAGCAGCCCTACGACCCCAAAGGCGATGACCAGGCGATCGAAGCGATCGTCCAGGAAGTAGAACGCATGTATAGGGGATAGGGGCGTCGATGCGATGTCTCAGTGGCTTAAAGCCTGTGTATCTTTTCAATCAGCCCCGTAGTCGAGAATCCCGGGACGATCGGATTGATCACCACCCGTCCTCCCGAAGCGATGACCTCTTTTGCCCCCACGATCTGGTCCAGCGTATAATCGCCCCCCTTTACCAGCACATCCGGGGCAACGGCATTGATCAGGTTCAACGGAGTATCTTCCTCAAAAAGAATGACCGCATCCACCATCAGCAGGGACGCTAACAGCGTAGCCCTTGCCTGCTCATGATTGATCGGGCGTTGCTCTCCCTTCAGCCTCCGGGTGCTGGCATCCGAATTGACGCCTACCACCAAAAAATCGGCTTCTCTGGCGGCGTCCGATAAAGAGGCGATATGTCCCTGGTGCAAAATATCAAAACATCCGTTCGTGAAAGAGACCGTTTTGCCCAATACCCGCCAGCGGCGGATCTGGTGCATCAGGCCTGAAAGGTCATATATCTTTTGCGGAATGATCTGCGGTAACTTCATAAACTTTCTCCTTATTTATTCTGGGCAATAAGATAAAACTCGCCACACCGAACAGGATAAAACTCAAAAACTGGCCAAACCACAACAGCCATCCCAGGGCCTGGCCATAGGGTAGTGACGGAACATCATAAAAGGCCACCGTCTTCTGTACCAGCAACGCATAAGCGCCGATCCCCCCGGGAGACACGATCATGCCTACGCTCCCCATCGCCAGCACACTCAGGGCATCTACCAACGTCAGATGCCTGGTAGCGCTGATCGCAAAGAAGCCAAACCAGGTGCTGAACCAATACAGGGACCAGATCCCGATCGAGTACACGACAAAGAGCGGTTTGTTCTTCAAGGCCTTCACGCTGGTCAGCCCATGCCAGATATTGAGAACGATCGTTTTTACCTTTTGCACAATACTGATATGCCCGAATTTACTCAGCAGCCATTTCGCGATCAGGAACAACAGCAGCAACGCGGCTATCCCGCCAATGATCTTAATGTACGAAATTTGCCCGCTGGCATTCCGGAACAGGGTATCGATCTTACCGGAGGTCAGTGAATGGATCACGTTGAACTGGAATACCAGCGTCAGCCCGAATACGAGCAGCAGGCAGATCATATCGAAAGCCCTTTCTGCAACGATGGTTCCCACTAATTTATCTACAGGTACTTTTTCATAACGGGCGATGACGGTGCATTTCACCACTTCTCCCAGGCGCGGGGCCCCCAGGTTGACAAAATAACCGATCATGACTGCTAAAAAACAATTCAGCTTGGATGGCCGGTAACCCATCGGCTCCATCAGCTGTCTCCAGCGAAGCGCCCGCAGCCAGTGACTGGCCAGCAATAATAACAGAACGGGAACGAGCAGCCAGTAATCAGCCCTGTGCAGGGCATCTTTCAATTGCTCCCATTTCTGGGCGTCCATATCTTTAAGGCTCAGCCACACAAAAAACGCTGCCAGCGCAGCGAAAAAAACGTATTGAAATATGGAAAGGATGCTCTTCTTCATGACTGGTACAAATTACAGTTTATTTCCTTCCCGCGGAAAAACGATCCATGGCTTAAAGCTCTTCGCTTTTTCAAACTCCATCCTTGCATAAGAAATGACGATCACTATGTCGCCCACCGCACCCTGCCGGGCCGCCGGCCCATTCAGACAACAGGTTCCCGAGCCTCTTTTTCCCTTGATCAGGTATGTTTCGATCCGGGTGCCATTGTTCACATTCACGATCTGTACCTTCTCATTTTCGATCATATTCGCCGCATCCATCAGGTCTTCATCCAGGGTCAGACTGCCCACATAATTCAGGTTGGCTTCTGTAATAACGGCTCTGTGCACTTTCGACTTAAGAATTTCTATGTCCATAGGTTTATTCTCTGTTTTGTTATTGCGGCACAAAATTAGACAAATTTGAGCGTAAGTTCATGGTAACAATAGGTTATCAATCAACCGTATTTCTCCCAGGAATGCAGCGACCAAGGTTACCGCTTTGCGCCTGCTTCCGGACCCGCTTTGTGACCCGTCTCCGGTCTTAGGCTGTGACCCGTCTGCGGTCTCATCCGCCCCGATCGGTTCCAGCGTAGCCGCATCGGCTATCTCCACATAGTCGATCCTGAAACCCTCTTCCTCCAGGATCGTCCTCGCCCGGGACAGGATCGCCTCCAATACCCCCCTATCCCCCCATTCCCTCTTCACCAAAGACAAGGCCTGGTAAATGGCCGGGGCCTTCGCCCTCTCCATTTCCGTCAGCCGCATATTACGGCTGCTCATCGCCAGCCCATCCTTTTCGCGGACGATCGGACAGGGGTGGAGCCGTGTGGCAGACTTCATAAGCTCCAGCAGCCTCCGGACGACCATACATTGCTGGTAATCCTTTTGCCCCATGAACAGATCATCGGGAGCCACGATGTCCAGCAAACGCCGCATGACCTGGCATACCCCCTGGAAATGCCCGGGCCGGTACTTCCCCTCCAGTAAATTCTCCAGCCTCCCCAGCTCATATTTCTCCAGGTTGGCTGTCCCCCCGGGGTATAGATCGCCCACCTCAGGCAGGAAAAGGACATCCGTACCCGCTTTTTCCAGCAGGTATATGTCTTTTTCGATCGTTATCGGGTATTTCTGAAAATCTTTAGGGTCATTGAACTGCGTAGGGTTCACGAAAATACTGCAAACAGTGAGTCCCATTGATTTTTTTGATATATCAATAAGTGATATATGTCCGGCGTGGAGCGCCCCCATCGTGGGGACGAAGCCGATGGATTTCCCCTGGGAGCGTTGCCCCTGCAACCAGCCGGACAGATCTCCGGCCCTTTTGAATAAAATCATTTTTTTTAGGTTTTTATACTCGTCAAAAGCAGCTACAGTGCCGATTTAACAATAAAAAGATTACCTTTGCAAACTATTTCGTTAAGGTTCCTCTCACCAATTATATCAAATAATGTTAAGTAAGAAAAGAATTTTATTTATTGCCAACGAAATGTCACCTTATCTTGAGCTGACGGAATTTGCAGAGATCGTGAATAAACTGGCAATCAAATCAAATGAATCTGGCTTTGAAGTGCGCTGCATTATGCCCCGGTTTGGAGTGATTAACGAACGTAGGCACCGCCTGCATGAAGTTGTTCGCCTCTCCGGTATCAATGTATCGGTGGATAACGACGATTACCCCTTACAGATCAAAGTAGCTTCTCTGCCCAACGCCCGCTTGCAGGTATACTTCCTGGACAATGAGGACCTGTTCAAACGGAAAACCATTCTCCATGATGAACAGGAGAAATGGTATGAAGACAACGGCCTGCGGACCGTTTTCTACTGCAAGGGCGCCCTGGAAACGGTGAAAAAATTCGGCTGGCCCCCGGACGTCATCCATTGCAGCGGCTGGATGACAGGCCTTATTCCCCTGTACCTGAAGACCGTTTATAAAAAAGAACCCGTTTTCGCCCATAGCAAATGCGTCTTCACGATCGGTCAGCCTACTTTTAAGGAAAAACTGGGCGCCGACTTCCTCAAATTGGCCAATATACACGCCAACATCAAAGAAAAAGACCTGGAACCCTATAAAGAGGCCAACAATACAGCCCTGTTCCGGGGCGGCGCCACCTACGCCGATGCCATCACCTTCGGCGCCGATAAAGTCGATAAGAAGCTGGTCGATGAGTTCGGTAAGATAAGAGGCAAAAAAGTGCTGTCTTTCAATACCGAATCGGATTTAACAGATTATTTGCAGTTGTACGCCGATCTGAGCAAATAAGCTCGTTTTATAAGCCTCTTTGGGCCCGCCCATAGTATAATAATTTATTCCATTATTACGTTTCAGCGATTATCTTTGCCAGCGTAAAGAAAAACCCATTAATTTTTATTAAATCTGTTTTATTCACATGCCTTATTTATTTACTTCCGAGAGCGTTTCTGAAGGACACCCCGATAAAGTGGCCGACCAGATATCCGATGCATTGATCGATAATTTCCTGGCTTTTGACGCCCAGTCAAAAGTAGCCTGCGAGACCCTGGTGACCACCGGTCAGGTTGTTTTAGCCGGAGAGGTAAAGTCCAAAGCATACCTCGATGTACAGGAAATCACCCGTGGCGTTATCCGTAAAATCGGGTACACCAAGAGCGAGTATATGTTCGAAGCTAATTCCTGCGGTATTTTTTCCGCCATTCACGAGCAGTCTTCCGATATTAACCAAGGTGTAGATAAGAAGAAAAAAGAAGAACAGGGCGCAGGCGACCAGGGTATGATGTTCGGTTATGCCAATAATGAGACCGACGATTATATGCCCCTGGCACTGGATCTGGCCCATAAGATCCTGCTGGAACTGGCTGCCCTGAGAAGGGAGAATAAGCAGATCAAATGGCTTCGCCCCGATGCCAAGAGCCAGGTCACCCTGGAATATGATGATAATCACAAACCCGTAAGGATCGACGCGATCGTGGTTTCCACCCAGCACGATGATTTTGATACAGAATCCAAGATGCTCGCTAAGATCAAGAGCGATATCATCGAGATCCTTATCCCCCGGGTGAAAGCCAAATACAGGAAATACGCCCACTTTTTCAACGATAAGATCAAGTATCATATCAACCCGACCGGCAAGTTCGTGATCGGTGGTCCCCACGGAGATACCGGCCTGACCGGTCGTAAGATCATCGTGGATACCTATGGCGGTAAAGGCGCTCATGGCGGCGGAGCTTTCAGCGGAAAAGATCCTTCCAAAGTGGATCGCTCTGCAGCGTACGCTACCCGCCATATTGCCAAGAACCTGGTAGCTGCCGGTGTGGCTGACGAAGTACTGGTGCAGGTCTCCTATGCGATCGGCGTAGCCCAGCCTACCAGCATCAACGTCAATACTTATGGCACCGCCAAAGTAAAGCTCACGGACGCTCAGATCGCCAAAAAAGTAATGGAGCTCTTCGATATGCGCCCTTACTTTATCGAGACCCGTTTGAAATTGCGCAACCCTATCTACAGCGAAACAGCCGCCTACGGTCACATGGGCCGCAAGACGGAGATCGTGGAAAAGACCTTTACCTCGCCCGATGGGAAAGTAGTGACAAAAAAAGTAGAGCTGTTCACCTGGGAAAAACTGGACTATGTACCGAAAGTGAAAAAAGCATTCGGCATTAAAAAATAAATAGACTTCCCCTTAAAAAAACCTCCCGAACCAGGGAGGTTTTTTATTTTTACCCAATGAACGAATCACACAACCCATGGACGATCCTTTCGCAGCAGGACATCTATGACAATAAATGGATCGGCCTCACGGAATACCAGGTGATCAATCCGGGTGGCGGAAAAGGTATCTATGGAAAAGTCCATTTTAAGAACTTAGCCATCGGAGTCCTTCCCCTCGACGAAAAAGGGAATATCTGGCTGGTGGGACAGTATCGGTTCACCCTGAATCAGTATACCTGGGAGATCCCGGAAGGAGGGGGCGAGATGGGCGTTCCTGCCGTCAAATCCGCCCAACGGGAATTACTGGAAGAGACAGGCCTGGTGGCAAAAGAATGGACCCCGATCCTGGAAATGCACCTCTCCAATTCCGTTACCGACGAGAAAGCTACCGTGTTCCTCGCCCGGCAACTGGAGCAGCATGAAGCCATGCCGGAAGAGACGGAACAACTGGTGGTCCGCAAACTTCCTTTCGAAGAGGCTTTTCAAATGGTGGGAAAAGGGCAGATCACGGATTCTATGTCCGTGGCGGCCATCCTGAAAGTGAAACTACTGTTGATGAACGGCGATATAATTTTAAAAAATGACTGATAAATTTAATAAAAAATCGGGTCTGATCATCGGCCGCCAGCCCCTGATCGAAGCGATCCGCTCCGGAAGAGCCGTGGACAAGATCTTACTGCAGCGAAATACGGCAGGGGAATCCCTCGCGGAGATAAAGGAATTGGCTAAAGAACATAATATCCCCGTACAGATCGTCCCGGTGGAAAAATTGAACTCCCTCTCGCGGGCCAATCACCAGGGCGTGATCGCTTTCGCCGGCCTGGTCCAATACCTGGACCTGCAACAGGTGATCGATCATGTCGTCACCGGAGGAGCGACCCCTTTATTCGTTATGCTGGATGGCGTAACGGACGTCCGCAATATCGGAGCCATCGCAAGATCCGCCGTCTGTTGCGGAGCCCAGGCCCTCATCATTCCCGACAAAGGGGTAGGGGCCCTGAATGAAGAAGCCATGAAATCCTCGGCGGGCGCCCTGGAGATCATTCACGTATGCCGGGTCAACAGCCTGCTCAAAGCGGTGGATACCCTGCACATGAATGGGATCAAGGTCTTCACCAGCGAAATGGACGCAGATAAAAAGGTTTTTGAACTACCGATGACCGAACCTTGTTGTATCGTAATGGGTAGCGAGGATAAAGGCGTTCAGCCCTATATCCGCAAGGCGGCAGACGAGCATTTCACCATTCCCATGACGGGTAAGTTTGATTCGCTCAACGTCTCCGTAGCTACCGGGATCATTTTATACGAAGCCATGAAAAGCAGATTACCATGAGTCCTTTACACACACCACGGATTCCCCAATCCTCGACCCTCGCCGGCCGGACCCTGCCATTCAGCGCCGGCCTGCCCGCTACCCTCGTCGAGTGCCCCCGGGACGCCATGCAGGGATGGCCTCACACCATCCCCACGGAAAAAAAAATAAACTACATCAATAGCTTGCTGAAAGTAGGCTTTGATACCCTGGATTTCGGCAGCTTTGTCTCCCCGAAAGCCATCCCCCAGATGGCGGACACCCGGCAGGTACTTGCCGGTCTCCGGCTATCAGGATCCATTACCAAACTCCTGGCCATCGTCGCGAACTTTCGCGGGGCCGAAGAAGCCGCCGATTTCGACGAGATCACCTACCTGGGCTTTCCTTTCTCCGTATCGGAGACCTTCCAGCTAAGGAATACCAACAAAACGATCGAAGGCTCGCTCGCCACCGTGGAAGAGATGCAGGAGCTTTGCATAAAAAGAGAAAAGCAATTAGTCGTCTATATTTCCATGGGATTTGGCAATCCTTATGGCGACCCCTGGTCGGAAGAGATCGTCTTTCAATGGGTAGATGCCCTGACCCTGCTGGGAATAAAGATCATTTCCCTCGCAGATACCGTAGGGCTGGCTACTCCGGAACAGGTCTTCTCCGTAACGGAATACCTGACCATGCAATTACCGGAGCATAGCATCGGCGTGCATTTGCATTCTGCGCCCCATGGACGGAAAGCCAAAATAGATGCGGCCTTACAGGCAGGCTGCCGGAGATTCGACGGAGCCCTGAAAGGCATCGGCGGCTGCCCGATGGCGGGAGACGAACTGGTAGGGAATATAGACTCGGAATGGATGATCGATTACTTCAGAAAGTTGTCCCATTCCGACTACCCGAACCTGTTAGGCAACCTGGATAGGACGGCGTTGCAGGAGAGCCTTCGCATTGCTGACGAAATCTTTATATGATGATCTGCCAATAAATTAACTTATGGAATTCCAGTTGCCGATACAAATGTCTCCCCTCCCTCATCCCATCCGCTACCAGGATAGAATATTGCTGACGGGCTCCTGTTTTACGGAACACATCGGCAATGCCCTCCGGGACTGGAAATTCGAAGTCCTGCAAAACCCCAATGGCATTTTATTCGATCCGGCCAGCGTGGCTTCCAGCCTGGTTTCCTATATCGGCAACCGGCCCTGCGGGGAAGAAGACCTGGTCTTTTTTAACGAATGCTGGCAAAGCTGGCAACATCACAGCCTTTTTTCCCATACGGATAAAGATTCCTGCCTGCAGCTCATCAACGAATCCCGGGCCAAAGCCCATGCTTTTTTAAAAGAAGCCAACTGGCTCATCATTACCCTGGGCAGTTCCTTCTCCTACCGGCTGGCCCCGGAGGCTCCGGCCACCTTGCAGAATACGCCGGCCAGGACCGCCGCCGCGGCAGGAACGCCCTATCCGGTCGCCAACTGCCACCGGGCCCCGGCCCCCTCTTTCCACAAACACCTGATGACGATCGAAGAGATCAATACAGCGCTGGATAATTGCCTCTATCAGCTCTTTCAATTTAACCCAAATATTCAGGTGATCTTCACCGTTAGCCCCGTTCGCCATGTCCGCGATGGGGTCGTTGAGAACAACCGCAGCAAAGCACGGCTGCTCGAGTCCGTCCATCACCTGGTGAATAAATTCGACAGGATATGGTATTTTCCCGCTTATGAACTGGTCATCGATGTGCTGCGGGATTACCGCTTTTACGATATCGATATGGTCCACCCGAATTACCAGGCCACCAGCTTCGTACTGGAGAAGTTCACCCGTTTCTTCATCGACGAGCCTTCACAGCAGATCATGGAAGAAGTAAAAAAGATCGTCATTGCCCGTCGCCACAAACCCTTCCAGCCCTCCACCCGGGCGCATAAAAAATTTCTTTTGGATCACTGGGAGAAAGCCAGGGCGCTTAGCGGAAAATATCCTTTCCTGGATCTTACGGAAGAGATCGGCTATTTCTCCGCAGCAGACGATGCCACTAAATAAAATTCCGCATAATTCATCCACTAAGTAAAAAATTATCCCGTCTGCACCGTCGCCGCTTACTTAATATTCTCTTAATACAATGGGCGATTAACTTCAGCAGGCATTGGCTAGTTTTGCCGGGCTTTTACTTCATTACTTATTTTAGTGCTTTGATTAGTATTGCTGAAATTAAATCGGGCGATGAGTCGTCATTCACAGCCGTCTTCAATCAGTATTATACAAGGGTATATTACTATTTTGATAAAAAGACCAGGTCTCAGGAATCCGCAAGGGAACTGACCCAGCTCACATTTATTAAACTCTGGCAATTCAGGCACACCCTCTCGGAGGACCATTCTTTCAACGGGCAACTATTCCGCATCGCCGCCACTACCCTGATAGATTATCTCCGCAGCCAGAACACCCAACGCAAAAAATTCCCCCAGCTTTCCGAAAAGGCCGCACAGGCTGCTGAAAATGCCCAGGTTCAGGCCGGCACAGGGTTCGAAGAGAACGATTATCTGCATTCCCTGACCAGTTCCCTTTCCCCGGTACGGAAAAAAGTTTTCATCCTCAGCCGCATGCATGGGCATTCTTATAAGGAAATAGCGGAACAGCTGTCGATATCCATTCATACGGTAGAAGACCATATGGTAAAAGCCCTGCGCCATATCCGGTCCATCGCTTCTCATCTTTTTGTTTTGCTCCTCCTCATCGGCTGGCTATATTAACTTAATGTTAACGGCAGAGGTACCCCTTCCTGTCAAACGTATTACTAGTAACAGTCTATTTTGTACAAGCATGGAAATAACCCAACACCTCATCCGAAAGTTCTTTGAGAATAAATGTGACCCCGATGAATTTGATGCCGTCATGAACTATCTGCAGGACCATCCGGAACAGGCAGAGCGGCACCTCGGAATAAAAGAGTGGAATGAGATAGACCCGCTGGCCCCGATTCCTGATAATCACCAGGCAGAAATGCTGAAGCAACTGAAAGAGCAGCTTTTCCGGCAGCTAGCCCCATCTGTTATCCACCGGCTTCCCCGGAAAACAAACCGGTTTTCCCGGATAGCGATAGCGGCATCCCTCCTGCTGGCGACGGCCGGCTTATTATGGATCCGCACAAAAAATTCGACAGCAGGTGATACCAACCATTCCCTTGTTCAACAGGCCGGCAATAAGAGAGGACTATTGCCCCACGCCTGGATCTCCCGGGCCAACCATAGCGGCAAACCACTGATCATTCAGTTACCCGATGGATCTTCGGTAAAATTGTACGACCATTCGACGCTGCGGTACACAGACTCTTTCGGGACCACCCAAAGGAACAGCTGGCTGGAAGGGGAAGCGGTCTTCACCGTGGCAAAGAACAGGGATAAACCCTTTACCGTTTTTTCGGGGGCATTGGCGACCACGGCCCTGGGCACCTCTTTCTCGGCAAAATCCCCTGTAACGACTGGCGCCGTTACCGTCAAACTCTATACGGGTAGGGTAGTGGTGAGATCCACGCATGTCTTATCGGGCTGGAATAAAGATATTTACCTTTCCCCGGGCCAGCAGGTCCTCTACGACGATCACCGTATGCTGGCTACCGTCAGCCGGTTCGTTATACCCGAAGCCCGCCCGGCCGGTAAAGAAGAAGGGAAAGAAGAACAGGATCTGGTGTTTAACAACAGCTCCTTAAAAGAAGTAATGGATCGCTTATCCGTCAAATATAACAGGAAGATCGTCTACCGGGCAGAGGATATCGCCGGTATGAACTTTACAGGAACGGTTGCCCCTTCGGATACCTTAGCGTCTTTCCTGAAATTGCTTGCAGCTATGAACAATCTGGACATACAGGAAAATGAACCTGTATTTATTGTCACAAAACGTCCGGACTAAAACCACAACTGGCCTCACTTTGGAAAAAAATTGAACGCGGAAGCGTAAGGGAATTTTATTGTCTAAAAATCAACAAAAAACATGAACTGCATTTCGACCAGACTATTGAAAATGATTACCTGCCTGTGCCTTGCCTGGCTAATAGGCACCGGGCAGAACCTATGGGGCCAATCCCCTGCGGCCGCAGGGACAGGTACCGTAGTGACAGGCACCGTATTGACGGAGAAAGGAGAGATCCTGACAGGAGCCAATGTGAAGGCGAGCAATACCCGGTCCAATGAATCGTACAGCGCCGCTACCAACCAAAAAGGGCAATTTGAATTCAGGAACTTACCGGCCGGGAATACCTATAACTTCACAGTATCCCATATCGGCTACACGACCAAATTCGTAAAAGGCTTCCTCGTCAAACCGAACGAAAATAATTCCGTACTGGTCCGCCTGAGCGAAGGCAGCAACGATCTGAACCAGTTCGTAGTGGTTGGTTATGGCACCCAGAAAAAGGGCGACCTCACCGGCGCCGTCACCCAGGTCGGCGGAGAAGTACTGCAGGACAAGCCGCTGCCGAATATCTCCCGGGGACTACAAGGGGTGGTGCCCAACCTGAATATTACCATGACGGATGGCAAGCCAACCCGGTCTCCCTCCTATAATATCAGGGGGGTAACTTCTATCGGCGCCGGGGGACAAGCCTCCGCGCTGGTCCTGATCGATGGGATACCAGGCGATCCCAGCTTGCTGAACCCCAATGATGTGGAGAGCATCACCGTTTTGAAAGACGCCGCTTCCGCCGCCATCTACGGCGCCAGGGGCGCCTATGGGGTCGTCCTGTTCACTACGAAGAATCCCCAGAAAGGAAAGACCCAGCTGAACTTTAATTCCAGCTATTCCCTCAACCAGCGCACCGTGACCCCCCAGATCGTTAATGACGGCTACCAATGGGCAACGGATTATGCGAATGCCTATTCGGCCTGGTATGATTATAAAACTCCTCCTGCCTCGATCAATGGCGCGTTTCCCAATACGCCGGCCAATATGGATTCCCTGAAGCAAAGGAGCATCAACCCCTCCCTGCCCAAAGTCGTAGTGGACCCGGCTACCAATAAGTATATGTATTTTGGGAGCACCGATTGGTTCAGCCAGCTTTACCGGAATAATACCCCGGCCTTTGACAATGCCCTTACCCTGACCGGGAGCAACAAGAACGCCGACTTTTATATATCCGGCCGGTATTATAACCAGGGAGGGATCTTCCGGTACAACCCGGATAATTTCTCCCGGTACAACCTGCGCATGAAGGGCGATATCAACCTGACGCCCTGGTTCACCCTGAGCGATAACCTGGATTTCAATACCTACACCTATTCCTATCCCCTGGACAACAATATGTCCCCGGTCTGGAGGAATATGGATGCAGCTACCAGCCCGCTGTCTACCCTATTTAACCCGGATGGATCGCTGACCCCCGGATCTTACTCGAGCGTAGGAGACTTATATACCGGCAACAATAAATCGAACACCAAACAGATCTTTATCCGGAATACCGTCTCCTTCAATGCAGATATCATTAAAAATCACCTGAACCTCAAGGGCGATTTTACCTATGCTTATACCAATAACAATGTAACGGGAACTTACATTCCCGTTACTTACAGTCCTGGGCCTGGACAATCCGGGGCCAGTTTAAACAACCTGCTCAACCAGAGCACCGGCACGACGAACTACTATGCCACCAACCTCTACGCGGAAGCCCGGCAGAGCTTCGGCGATCATTCCCTGAAATTGCTGGGCGGGCTGAACGTGGAGGATAGCCGCTATGACAGCTTGTTCGTTCAGAGGGACGGTATCATCGATCCCTCGCTGCCGAATTTTAACCTCCTGAACGGTATCAACTACCGGGTTGCCGGCGGTGGCAATGAATGGACGATCATGGGCCTGTTCTTCCGGATGAACTACAGTTTCAGAGACAAATACCTGGTAGAGGTCAACGGCCGCTATGACGGATCTTCCAAGTTCCCTTCCAGCTCCCGCTTCGGCTTTTTCCCTTCCGTATCCGCAGGTTGGGTGATTTCCAAAGAGTCTTTTATGGACAGGACCCGGGGTTGGCTCAATAATCTGAAATTCAGAGCTTCTGTCGGCAGCCTGGGGAATGGCCAGATCGCCCCTTATCTCTACACGCCTACGATGACCGTTTACCAGTCCAGCCAGGTGGCTTTGAATGGCGCTTATCCCACTTTTTTTCAAAACCCTAACGTTCTTCCTTCCGGCCTCACCTGGGAACAGTCCACTACCGTGGACGAAGGAGTCGATGCCGCCTTTTTCAGGAACAGGCTCAACCTTTCCTTTGACTATTATAACCGGTACTCCACCGGTATGTTTACCAGCGGACAACCCCTGCCGGCCGTATTCGGGGCTGCTGTGCCCAATGGCAACAACTCCAACCTGAAGACGACGGGCTGGGAAGTGTCTGCTAACTGGCGCGACAATATCACCAAAGACTGGAGTTATAATTTTGGTGTCGTCGTGTCGGACAATACATCCGTGATCACCAAATTCTACAACCCCAGCGGTGTTTTGCCCTACCCTTACAGCACGGTGCCCTCCACCTACTATAAAGGCATGCATCCGGGGGAGATCTGGGGATTTGTGACGGAAGGGCTGTTCCAGTCGCAAGCTGATATCACCGGTCATGCCAACCAGAACTATATCAATGTCTCCAATTCCAATATTCTTCTGCCAGGGGATATCAAATTTAAGGATATCAATCACCTGGGAGCCATCAATATCGGGCAGGGCACTTTAGCCAATCACGGAGACCTGCAGGTCATCGGAAACTCAACGCCCCGTTATTTCTTCGGTGTCAACCTGGGAACGACCTGGAAAAGACTCTCTATCGCAGCGTTCTTCCAGGGAGTCGGTCGCCAGGACTGGTGGCCTGGTATCGAAGCAGGCAATTTCTGGGGACAATATAACCGGCCTTATGAATCCGTTCCGGCTTATATGATGCAGAATGTCTGGACCCCTACCAATACGAATGCCTATTTCCCCCGCTACCGTGGGTATGTAGCCCTGAGCGGCACCCGGGAACTGGCCGTGGCGCAGACCCGGTACCTGCAGAATGCGGCGTATATACGATTGAAGAACCTGTCTGTTTCCTATTCCCTGCCGGAACAAATGATTCGCAGATTAAAAATGACGTCCGCCAAATTTTATTTAAACGGTCAGAACCTGTTCACCGCCACTCCGCTGCATAAATATGCGAAGAATATCGATCCGGAAGTGATCAATGGTTCCGATCCGGAGGTCAACGCCAATTCTGGTAACGGATATGCATATCCTATGTTAAAAACATATACTTTAGGTCTGAACGTAACATTTTAAGATAACTTATATCATGTGTATGAAATCGAAGATTATTTTATTATTGATGATTGCGGGCGCTTTGCAGGGGTGCAGTAAATTCCTGGACAAAGCCCCCTTCGCTGCCCTGACGCCTTCACAGGCCTTTCAGAATGCCAGCGACCTGGCCCTCTATACCAATTCATTTTATAACTACCAGATACCGACCGCGGACAACATCTTCCAAGGCGATAACACCTCGGACTATATCTCGGGCAACAATGTGCCGGTACTGATGACCCCCCAGACCAATGCCAACAATGGCAATGCCGGGTGGGAACAAACAAGCCCGCTTCCCCCCAATGGGCCCGTAGCCACTGCCTGGTCCAATCTGCGGAATATCAATTATTTCCTGGCTAACTGTAATAACCCCGTCATTCCCCTGGCGACCCGTAACAACTATATCGGCATCGCCCGTTTCTTCCGGGCCTGGTTTTACTTCAATAAGGTCAAACAATTCGGGAATGTGCCCTGGTATGGTACGGCGACCAGTACTACTGACTCCAGCTTGTATAAGACCCAGGACCCCCGTACCCTGGTGATGGATTCCATCGCCGCCGACCTGGATTTCGCCATTGCCAATGCGCCTTCCGCCAAGGACAATAGCTGCTCTACGGTCACGAAATGGGTCGCCCTTGCCCTCAAAGCCAGGGTCTGCCTCTTCGAAGGCACTTTCCGGAAATACCACACTGAGCTCAACCTGGGATCCACTGCCGCCGATTGGCTCAGCAGGGCCGTGGATGCATCCACCCAGATCATCAGCTCGGGTAACTATAAGCTCCACTCGACGGGTAATCCCCTTTCCGATTATAGGGCCCTGTTCACCACCGAGACTCCCTGGCCGGATGAAATGATCCTGGCATCCGTATATAATACTGGCCTGAAGAAATATCACGATGCGAATGCCTATTGGACCAGCACGACCCTGGGCAACCGGTCCAGCCCGATCAAATCCTTTATCGATACCTATCTGAACCTGGACGGCTCCCGTTTTACCGATCAGTCTTCCTTCGATACGATCTCCTTTCCCAATGAAATGCGCAACAGGGACCGCCGCTTGCAGCAGACCGTCCGGTGCAACGGCTACAAACGCCTGGATGGGACTTCCGCTCCTCCTGATTATTCCTTTACCTTCACGGGCTACCATATCCTGAAATATACGCTGGACGATAAAACGCTGGACGCTAAATACGTAAACACGAACTCCATCGCTATCTTGAGATATGCGGAAATATTGCTCACCCTGGCAGAAGCCAAATCGGAATTGGGCGCCTTCACGCCCGCCGACTGGAATAATACGATTGCGCTGCTGCGGACCAGGGCAGGGATCACCAATACGAGTTATCCGGCTACCGCCGATACCTATCTGCAACAGAATTATTTCCCCAATATTTCCGATGCGGCCCTGTTGGAAATAAGAAGGGAGAGAGGCATCGAACTGATGTGCGAAGGATTACGTTTCGACGATATCAGGCGTTGGAAGGCAGGGCAATTAATGAATATGCCCTACAATGGCGTATATGTGCCTCAAATGAATACGCCCTATGCCATGAACGGAGACGGTGTATTGAACGTATCTTTCGTGACAGCAGCTCCGGCCAGCGGCGCGATACCCGGAGTCTATTATTATACGATCAACGGCACTTTTGTGAAGCTGACCCAGGGTGCCCAGGGTAATATTATCTGGCTGGCCAATGCTACCCGGGTTTGGGATGATAAGATGTATTATTACCCCATTCCCACCAGCGAAATCGTACTCAATCCTAATCTCAAACAAAATCCAGGTTGGTAACGATCCCATAGGATACCGAAGTCCCGGACTCCATAAAAAAACAAGTTTATGTATAAATATTCCTTTCTCGCGCTGGCGCTGGTGATCTCGATGGCCTCCTTCCGTGGTAACGCCCAGGACCTTTCCACCCTGGAAAGCAAAAGGGTCCGTCTTCCCAACGGTTGGTCCCTGACTCCGGCCGGCACCAGCCTGTCGCTGGGTGACCTGCCCCTGAATATCGCCGTAAGCCGGTCGCGGAAGTTCGCGGCCGTCACCAACAACGGACAGAGTACCCAGACCATCCAGCTGATAGATACCCGGACCGACCGCCAGCTGGACAGCGTGATCATCCCTAAATCCTGGGGAGGCATCGCCTTCAGCGAAGATGAAAAATGGCTCTATGCTTCCGGCGGCAACGATAACTGGATCCTGAAATATGCTATCCGGGATAATAAGCTGGCTACTGTCGATACCATTAAACTGGGCGCTCCCTGGCCCAATAAAATATCTCCCACCGGTATCGCCATTGACGACCGGAGACAGCTGTTATACACCGTCACCAAAGAGAACAATAGCCTTTATGTGATGGACCTGCGGACCGATCTTGTGGTGCGACGGCTACCCCTCAGCGGGGAAGGATATACCTGCCTGCTCTCCCCGGACAGGAAGGAACTGTACCTCAGCGTGTGGGGCGGCGACAAGGTCATGATCTATAATACGCAGTCCGGCTTGTTCACCGACAGTATCCCCGTCGGCGATAACCCGAACGATCTTTGCCTTTCGAAGAACGGACATACGCTCTATGTCGCCAATGCCAACGATAACAGCGTTTCCGTCATCGATATCATCCACCGCAAAGTGGTGGAAACGCTCAACGCGGCGCTCTATCCGAATGCTCCCAGCGGATCGACCACCAATGGAGTGGCCCTTAGCGCTGACGAAAAAACGCTCTATATCGCCAACGCAGACAACAACTGCCTGGCCGTTTTCGATGTCAGTAAGCCCGGCGCCAGTTCTTCCAGGGGGTTTATCCCTACGGGCTGGTATCCCACCTGCGTTCGGGTGATCGGGAAAAAATTATATGTTTCCAATGGGAAAGGATTTTCCTCTTTTCCTAACCCCGATGGCCCCAATCCCTATGGAAAAGGACAATCGGTATCCCTGCACCAGGGGGATACTCAGAAAGTGGTTAAAGTGCAGTATATCGGGGGCCTGATGAAAGGCGTCCTAAGCATCATACCTCTTCCCTCTGCTGACCAATTGTCTGTTTATTCTCAGGCCGTCTACCATAACACTCCGTATAAAAAGGAAAATGAATTAACAGCCTCCGGCGAAGAGGGCAATCCAATCCCTAATAGAGTAGGGGCCCCTTCTCCCATTAAGCACGTTTTCTACATTATAAAAGAAAACCGGACTTACGACCAGGTCCTGGGAGATGTGAAAGAAGGCAATGGCGATACCAGCCTGGTATTATTCGGGGAAAGGATAACGCCCAACCAGCACGCATTGGCCAGGGAATTCGTCCTGCTCGATAATTTTTATGTGGATGGCGAGGTAAGCTCCGATGGTCACAATTGGAGCATGGGCGCATATGCGACGGATTTCCTGGAAAAAGGCTGGCCTACCAGCTACGGAAGAAGAGGGGGTTCTGAGATCTCTTCGGGATATCGCAAAACAGGCGACAATAAAGACGGTTACATCTGGGACCAGGCCAGCCGCCATGGGATTAGTTACCGCACCTATGGAGAATTCGCAGACAATGGAAAACCCAATATCCCGGTGTTAAAAGATCATTATTCGACGACTTTCAACAGCCTGAACATGCATATCCGGGACACCGTCCGTATCCGCCAGTGGGCCCATGAATTCGACTCCCTGGTGGCTAATAACGCTTTACCTCAATTAATGACCGTCAGGTTGTCCAATGATCATACGGAAGGAACGGCCGCCGGCCGTCCCACTCCGTTTGCACACGTGGCCGACAACGACCTGGCTGTAGGACTGTTCGTGGATCACCTGAGCAGGAGCCCGGTATGGAAGGAATCAGTGGTATTCATCCTGGAAGATGATGCGCAGGCCGGCCCCGACCATGTGGATGCACATCGTTCGCCCGCTTATATTACCGGCGGGTATGTGAAAAGACATTTTATAGACCATACGATGTACACGACTACTTCCGTTCTTCGCACCATTGAACTGATCGTAGGCATGCCGCCCATGACCCAATATGATGCAGCCGCAACGCCCATGTGGCGCTGCTTCACTGCCCGGCCCGATATGACGTCATACGCCTGCCTGCCTGCCCGGGTTAACCTCAGTGATATTAATCCGGATAAGACTAAACTGGCAGCGATGTCGAAAGGACTGGATTTTTCCAAAGAAGACCTGGTGCCTGATCAGTTAATGAACGCTATCCTATGGAAAGCGGCAAAAGGAGCGGATGCCGTCGTGCCCGGACCGGTGCATGCAGCTTTTTTCAAAGGTTCACCTGGAGGAGATAAAGATTAAATCGGGGGAGCGGCCCGTACCTTCCGTGTTTATCATACGATCCTTACCTTTACGGTAACTCGTTGCCTATGCCCCGATCGTTCGATACCCAAGCCGTCGCCATCCTGCATTTTTACAAGAGCCTCCGCCCGGATTTTAAACGGACGGACGGAATAGAGATCATGAACCCTTATCTGGACGAGCAGGCCTGGACGGTGACAAAGGCTTTTTATGAGAAGTTCTATGGAGATGCGCATCCCCGCATTTTTATCTTTGGCATCAATCCCGGGCGGTTCGGCGGCGGCGTTACAGGAGTGCCCTTTACGGATCCTGAAAAACTGCGGGACAAATGCGGGATACCCATCCCCTCCGCCTGGAAGAAGTTGCCGGAGCTATCTTCCCAATTCATATATGACATGATAGAGGCGTACGGAGGAGTGAAAGATTTTTACAGGCATTTCTTTATCACTGCCCTTTCCCCCCTGGGATTTACCCGGCACGGGAAGAACCTGAATTATTATGACGACAAGGCTTTGCTGAAAGCCTGTGAACCTTTTATCTTACAGTGTATCCGCCGGCAACTGGAGATCCTGCCGGCTTCTTCTACCTGCTTCTGCCTGGGAGAAGGGGAGAACTACAAACAATTCAAACGCATTAACGAACAACACGGGTTCTTTAAAGAGATCATTCCCCTGCCGCATCCCCGGTTTGTCATGCAGTATCGCCGAAAAAAAATACCGGAATATATAGAGCTGTATGTTCAGAAATTTAATGCTGCCCGGGCGGACCTTTCCGCCCTGGAGGCGTAGCCCCCGGCAGCCCTGCCTTTAATGAATCCGGTCCCCCCTTACCTCCAGGTCCCGTATCACACCGCCTTCATAGTCCAGCCATTCCTTCCAGCGCAGCCGCACGGTCTCCCGCCCGACATAGGTCTCGGCCAGCTCGATGAACAGATGATAATGACCGGCCTCACTCTCCATGAAACGACGGTAGAACTGTCGCAAATAGTCGTCGCCCAATCCCTCGCTCAGCCTTTTGAACCGCTCGCAACTCCGGGCTTCTATCAGGGCAAAAATGAGCAGCTTGTCCAGGAACCGCTCTTCCTCAGTGCCCCCTTTCTTCTGAAACTCCATGAGCTTGTTCACATATTGATCCTTCCGTTGCCGTCCCAGCGTCAGCTTTCTTTTACTAAGCTCGGCCAGGACCAGGCGAAAATGACCCCATTCTTCCGTTACGATGGGGGAGAGGTCCTGCACTAATTTCTCTTTTTCTGAATAGCGCTGGATCAGGGATATACAACTGGTAGCCGCTTTTTGCTCGCACCAGGCATGATCGGTGAGAATGTCTTCCAGCGAAATACTGGCCAGGTCTACCCAACGGGGATCTGTAGGCAATTGCAGGCCAAGAATATTTTTTTGTTCCGGAACTGTTTCCATGCTGCAAACCTACGCATTTCGTAGGTTTGCCTGAAATTGACCGACTTGAAAGAAGACTTTCTTCACAAAAAACTCGACGAACGCAAAGAGCAGAACGCTTTCCGCCAGTTGCGCCTGCCGGATGGCAAAACGGACTTCTGCTCCAATGATTACCTTGGCATTGCTACGAACGTACTCACTCAAACACCTCTTCCTTCCGGATTCCCGGTTCCAACGTCTCCCGGATCAGACCGCCCTCTCCGCCATGGCAGCGGAGGCTCCCGCCTGCTGGCGGGCAACTATCTCCTCATCGAAGAGACGGAAAGACAGCTGGCGGCCTTTCACGAGGCTGCGGCAGGCCTGATCTTTAATTCAGGATATGATGCCAACATGGGGCTGTTAAGCTCCGTTCCCCAACGGGGGGATACCGTCCTCTATGACTACCTGAGCCATGCCTCCATCCGCGATGGGATACGCCTTTCCTTTGCCCGGTCTTTCTCCTTCCTGCATAATGATGCGCAAGATCTCGAAAAGAAATTACAGGCGGCAGCCGGAGGAAATATCTTCGTCGTCACCGAATCCGTCTTCTCCATGGATGGTGACCAGGCCCCCTTGCAGAAGATCGCCCGCTTATGTATAATGTATGGAGCGCACCTGATCGTGGACGAAGCGCATGCCACCGGCGTCATCGGTAAGAAAGGAGAGGGGCTGGTGCAGGAGCTGGGACTGCAGCCAGCCTGTTTTGCCCGTATCCATACTTTCGGAAAAGCCGTCGGCTGTCACGGTGCGATCATAGCAGGCAGCGAGGCGCTCCGGGATTACCTGGTCAACTTCTCCCGGGCTTTCATTTATACCACCGCATTGCCGGAGAGCAGCATCCAGGCTATTCGTAGGGCCTATGAGCTATTCCCGCAGATGGATAAAGAAAGGAGCCGGTTGCAGCAGCTGATCATCCGTTTTCAACAGGCTTCCCTGGGTTTTGAACGCCTGGACAGCAACACCCCCATCCAGGGAGTTATCGTTCCCGGCAATGAATCCGTAAGAGCATTGGCGGCCCGATTGCAGGCGGCAGGACTGGACGTTCGCCCGATTCTATATCCCACTGTTCCAAAAGGAGGCGAAAGGCTGCGGATCGTTCTCCACGCCTTTAATACGATAGGGGAGTTGGATAAGCTGATCGCTCTTTTACAGACCACGGGTCTGACGGCCGAAGGCCCATAATTAGATTTTTTGCCCGGGGCTATTTTTTACATAAGCCCCGAAGGCAAAAAAAATAAGCCGGCTCATCGCTGAAACCGGCCTATTATCTACCTGAACCACCTGAACTGTCCTGATATTTTCGATAGGCGTATAATAATTACGCTGTATTTCTGAATGCAAAATTTGGGATAAGTATTTATATGGGCAATACCATTTTGTGGTATATTTAAAAATTTTTACCCCATCACCTCAACATAGCTGGTATGAGAATCGCTCCTTTCCTTATCTCCTTTTTACTGACTGCCGGACTGATCTTTGGCCTGAACACCCAGTGGGGCAGGACTCCGCCCCTGGGGAAATTCCTGAGCCCCCAGCACGGTTGCTGGCAAAATGCAGAACCTGCCGATAAGGATTTCGCCACCACCTTGTCGTTGCCGGGATTGAAGGATAAGGCGGAAGTTTACTTCGATGAATACCTTATCCCTCACGTATACGCGAACAGCCAGCAGGATGCCTGCTACATACAGGGATACCTGCACGCAAAATTCCGTTTGTGGCAGATGGAATTTCAGACTCATGCAGCGGCGGGAAGACTGAGCGAGATCCTGGGCCCGGGTGTGAATAATGGCTACCTGAAGTATGACCGGTCCATGCGGAGATTAGGGATGGTATACGGCGCTAAGAAGACCCTGGAAGAAATGGAAAAGGACAGCGCCACTAAAAGAGACTGCGATGCCTACACGGCCGGAGTAAATGAATATATCAAAGGACTGAAGGAAAGCGAGCTGCCCCTCGAATATAAATTACTCAACTACAAACCGGAGCCCTGGAGCAACCTAAAGATAGCGCTGTTCATCAAGTCCATGGCCTATGATCTGTCAGGAGCCGACAACGATTTTGAATTGACCAACGCCAAAAGCCTCTTCAGTAAGGAAGCTTTTGCAAAACTCTATCCTTCCACGCAGGATAGCCTGGACCCCATCATCCCCAAAGGCACCACCTTCCTTCCCGCCGGCGTTCAACTGAAGGTCCCCGCTACGACGGATTCCTTGTATTTTAATAATAAGGATACGGTGACCATGCTGGAGTTAAAACCCGAAAAAAATAACGGTAGTAACAACTGGGCCGTCAGTGGGAAAAAGACCCTGAGCGGTCGTCCTATTCTATGTAATGATCCCCACCTGTCCACTAACCTGCCCTCTATCTGGTACCAGATGCAGATCCGGACTCCTGGATACAATACCTATGGAGTGTCCTTTCCGGGGGCGCCTTATATTGTTATCGGTTTCAATGATAGCTGCGCCTGGGGCATTACGAACGCCGGACGAGATGTCCGGGATTACTATAGCATAAAATTTAAAGACGATACCCGGCAGGCATACTGGTTTAATAACGACTGGAAAACAGCCGGCCAGTGGATAGATACCATTAAAATAAGAGGGCAGGAGCAGCCCTTCTATGATACCGTGGCCATCACCGTTTTCGGCCCTGTCCTATTCGATCCCCGTTTCACCGGCTACTCCGATGTCCCCTCTTCGAAATCCTATGCCGTTCATTGGAAAGCCAATGATCCTTCCAATGAACTGGCGACTTTCAGCCGTCTCCAGTCTGCCAGGAACTATCCTGACTACAAAGAGGCGCTTGAACATTTCCAGACCCCGGGCCAGAACTTTGTATTCGCCGCCAAAAGTGGAGTCATTGCTATCTGGCAGCAGGGCCAGTTCCCCGCGAAATGGCGCGGACAGGGAGAATTTGTCATGCCGGGAGAGGATAGCTCCTATATGTGGCAGGACAGTATCCGGAGCTATGAAAATCCCTATATGCTCGATCCTGGCAGAGGTTTTGTCAGCAGCGCCAACCAGTCCCCGGTAGATACTTCCTATCCCTATTTCCTGGGCAGCGATTTCCCTATTTACCGTGGGCTGACGATCAACCGCTTCCTCAGCCGGATGGATTCGATCACCCCCAATGATATGATGAAGCTGCAAAAGGAGAATTATGATGTTTTTGCCGAAATGGCCAAGCCCCTGCTGCTCCGGAATATCGATGAGTCAAAACTCAGCGCGGAAGAGAAAAGTTACCTGAACGTTTTTAAATTATGGAAGCTGCGCAATGATCCCGGAGAAGAAGGGCCGGTCATCTTCAATCGCTGGTGGTTCCACTTGCAGCAAGGCATCTACGACGATGAATTTTCAAAGACCCGTTTGCCGATGCTGCGTCCTTACGAAAGCACCCTCCTCGAGGCCCTGCTGAAAGATACCGCTTACGAATTCATCGATAATATCAATACTCCCGAAAAAGAGACCCTGCAGCAGGTGGTCACGGATGCTTTTTTAAAATCGATACCCGAACTGGCGGAAGCAGGGAAAGAAAACCGGCTGACATGGGCTAAATACAAGGATACCTGGGCCCGGCATCTGTTGCGCCTGCCGGCCCTGAGCCGTATGCACCTCCCGATAGGAGGGGGCACGCACAGCATCAATGCGGCCAAACAGTTTCACGGACCCAGTTGGCGGATGGTCGTTCAGCTTACGGATAAAACCGAAGCGTATGGCATCTATCCGGGCGGTCAGAGCGGTAATCCCGGTAGCCATTATTATGATACTTTCGTCGACCATTGGGCCGCAGGCGAATATTTACCGCTCTGGGTCATGGATAAAGATGAGACAAAAGACAAAAGGATCAAATGGATCGTTCACCTCGATCCGGCCTCCTCCCGAAACTAAACAAGAAACTGGAAAAAATATGAAATTCCTGGTAACTACCCTGCTGATCGCCTTGCTGAGCTTTCTTTCCGGCCTGTACCTGCCCTGGTGGTGCTTCGCCCTGGCGGCCTGTGGCATCAGCGCTCTTATTCCGCAAAAGCCTTTTTGGGCCTTCCTGGCCGGCTTTCTGGCCCTCTTCTTATTGTGGGGAGGACTGGCCTGGGGGATAGATACCGCCAACCATAACATTTTATCGGTAAAGATTGCGCAGATCCTGCATCTGGGCGATTCTTCCCTCCTGATCGTCCTGATGACGGCCCTCGTAGGGGCCCTGATAGGCGGAGGGTCGGCTATTACCGGGACTTATATGACGACCCGTAAGCTCAGGGCGTCCGACCGGGATGCTACGGATATTAATTCATCGGTTGAAGAACAGGAGCCGGTAAGGTAAAGGAGAAAGACGTGCCCTTTCCGGGCTCACTCTCAAACCAGATCTTTCCCCCGTTCTTCTCTACCATCTCCTTACATAAGGACAAACCCAGTCCGCTGCCTTTTTCCCGGGACGTGCCTGAAGTCGTATAGGAAACAGAGCCGTTAAATATTTTGGGATGATCCTCCAGTCGTATTCCCGTTCCCGTATCCTGTATGGTGATCGTTACCAAATCCGTTTTCTTACGGGCGCTTATCGTCACCGTATCTCCTGCCCGGGAGAATTTGATGGCATTTTCCACCAGGTTGCGGATCACCATATCCACCATGATCTCATCCGCATACACCATCACCGGCCCTCCCGTTTCATCGGTCACCAATAACACCTCCTTCTCGGTCGCCCGGCTCTGCACCAGGTTCCTGTTTTGACGGACAATCCCCCGCAGATCGAATGGTTCGGCATTCACCTGCATACCCTCCATCTGGCTTTTCGCCCAGAACAGCAGATTGTCCAGCAAATGGGAAGTGCTAACCAGGCTATTGCTCATCAGGTTGCTGAAATGCCGGATCTGCTCTTCGGTCAGCGTGGAGCTTTGCAGTAAATCTACAAAACCTTTTAAGCTGCTGACAGGGCTTCTCAGATCATGCCCGATGATGGATAATAACTTATTCTTGATCGTATTGATATCTTCCAACTGTTGATTCTGCATTACGATCTCTTCATTCTGGGCTTTCAGCAGTTTATTGAGCCGCTGCTTCTGGGAATTGCTCCTGAACAAAAAGAAAGCCCACAATCCAAACAGGAACGCCAGACCGATAAACAGGTAGCGCATGATCCTGCCCCTTGTTATTTCACTCTGTTGAATAAGCTTATCCTTATTCAGCAGATCGATCTGGTGCTGCTGCCTTTCCAGGTCGTAATCCGATTGAAGACGTTTTAGTTCCTTGTCTTTTTCCAGGTTGTAGAGACTGTCATTGAGCGCAATCTCTTCGTTCCTGGCCTCCAGCGCTTTTTCAAAATCCCCCAGATCCCTGTAGTCGGAATAAAGAGTGTGATAGGCTTCCTTCATCAATTCCTTAATGCCCAGCTTCTTTGCCTGCAACAGCCCCCTTTCCCCATACCCGATGCTTTTGTTGTACTGATGGGATTGATAGTAGGTTTCCGCTATTAAATTATTAGAGTAGGCGATCCCTTCGTCGTCCCCGATCTTCTCTGAAATGCGCAGAGAAGCTTCCAGGTAGTTCAACGCTTTTTCAGGCAACCCCTTTCTTCCATAGTTCTCGCCGATATTTAAGAGCGAGATGGCAATGCTCAGGGAATCATGCAGTTCCCGGGCGATCTCCAATGCCTGGGTGTTGTAGATAATGGCCGAATCGTATTGGTTCCTTTTTTTATGGATCTCCCCTATATTTACCAGCAGGGCGGCCAGAATGGACTTGGCATGGTGCTGACGGGCTGTTTCCAGCGCCCTTTCCAGGTAATCCAGGGCCTTGGAATATTCTCCCATATCGGTATACAGCATACCGATATCGTTATAGTTACCCCTGATCAGGTCTTCCAGTCCCAGCCGCTCACTGATCCGCAGGGCCTGTAGTTGACAGTCCAGGGCCTCCGGGTACTTCCCTTTGGCCGTGTAAGCCACCCCCTTGACCTGAAGGCCCAGGGCCAGGCCCTTTTCAAATTTGCTTTGTTGGGAGAGCTCAAGGGCTTTTTGCCCCATCAGCAGGGCACTGTCAGGATTCCGGTTCCAGTACAGTCTCCCGAGCGAATAATAAAGGTTGACCCTGTCCGTATCCTGCGGGGCGGATCGTAATTTTTCAAAAAGATCACCGATATCAGGGGATTGAGCCTCGCAAAAGATAGCAGGGCCTATTGATAGGAGTATAAGTATAGCCAGCATCCTAGGGTACACTACTTAAGGGTTTTACAGGTAAAATAAGCATTTGGGATGAATATTGCACTAATTTTATGGCTCTTTTACTACCCTGAAAAGGACAAAAAACGATTTTCAGGCAGTTAGCTCCTCTATCGGCCAGGGCTAAAGGCCTATTTTTCACATTTTAATAACCCTCCCTGTTCTATATTCGCAGTGGCCCTCAATAAGACGCTGGAAGCGTTTTGTCCAAGGACCGGGTAACCTGAAACTTCAAAGCAAGGAATGAAACGAACTTTACTGCTTTTTCTTTTGCATAGTATAACTTTTTTCGTCAGTCAGGCCACCCGTATCTCCGGCACCGTGACGGATGACAAAGGGAATATCCTGCCTTATTCTTCCATCCTGGTCAAAGGGACCACCAGGGGTGTTACCGCCAATCACGAAGGGAAGTATTTTTTGGACCTTTCCCCCGGAAATTACACCCTCACCTGCCAATATGTGGGGTATACCCGGGAGGAGAAGAAGATCACGGTCACCCAGGAGAATAAGGTGGTCGATTTCCAACTGAGCCTTCAGCAACTCTCCATGGCGGATGTAATCGTGCGTCCAGGCGGAGAAGATCCGGCCTATGAGATCATACGACATGCCATTAAGAAACGAAAAGACTATGAGGCCCCCCTGGACTCCTTCACCTGCGAGGCCTATATCAAGACCCTGATCAGGACGCGAAAATTGCCTAAGAAACTCTTTGGGCAGAAACTCGAGGAGAGCGATCGGAAGGGGATGGGCGTGGATTCGGAAGGCAAAGGCATTATATACCTGTCGGAATCCCTGACGAATATCGCCTTTAAAAAACCCAATAAGGTCAAGCTGGAAGTGATCTCTGGCCGGGAGAGCGGTTCCAGCGGATATGGGTTCAGCTTACCGACCTTTATCAATTTCTATAACAGTAATGTTACCGTATTCGCCCAACAGTTGAATCCGCGCGGCTACATTTCCCCCATTGCGGAATCCGCCCTGAATTATTATCACTACAAATACCTGGGCTCCTTTTTCGAGGATGGAAAAGAGATCAACAAGATCCAGGTCATCCCGCGCAGGAAATACGAACCCCTTTTCTCCGGCACCATCGACATCGTGGACGGAGAATGGCGTATCCATAGCCTGGACCTTCAATTGGTGAAGACATCGCTGCTGGAGATCCTGGATACCCTTCAGATCCGGCAGATACACGTACCCGTCAGCCAGGGGATCTGGCTGGTCAAGGACCAGGTGGTTTATTTTTCCTTCAATCTCTTCGGCATCGACGCCGTTGGCAACTTCCTGAACGTATACAGTAAATACGAGGAGGCTCCCCGGTTCCGCAAAAAATACTTCAACAATGTGTTGATGAAATTCGACGCAGCCGCTAATAAAAAGACCAAAACATATTGGGATAGCGTACGCCCCGTACAACTGGAGCCGGAAGAGCTGAAAGACTATAAGGTCAAGGACAGTATTTTTGAATACAACCGGGACTCCATGGGCACCAAAAAGAACCGGGATTCCCTGCTTAAGCAACAGGGCCCTATTAAATTCGGACAGGTGGTGTGGGGCGGCTTTTCAAGATCGAACTTTAGCCGCGAGCATCCTTTCCGTTATTCCCTGGAGGGGCTGTTGCCCAACACCGGCTATAACACCGTGGAAGGGCTCAATGTCAATGTCGCGGGCTCGCTGATCAAACCCTTCCAAAACGGGGGAGGGGAGCTCGTGTTCTCCCCACATATCCGCTATGGCTTCCACAATACCCATTTGAATGCATGGGGCACGCTTTCCCTGAACAGAAATTCGACGATGAACGAGGTCGGGGAAAGAAAGAAAGGCCCCCGTTCGCCAAAAGAGAGACGCAAAAGCGGCAAGAAACTCGATGAGGACGATGCCCCGGGCGGGGTAGGGCTCAATTCTACCAGCCAGTCCTGGTCTTTATCCGGCGGCAAAAGGGTCAGTCAGTTCAACCCGGCCAACCCCATCTCCGAATACCTCAATGACTTTTATACCCTCTTCGTTCGCAGGAACTACATGAAGATCTATGAGAATTATTTTACAGAGCTGAAGATGGACCAGCGCTACGATAATGGACTGCATTTTACCGTCAACGCTTTATACGAGGACAGGATACCCCTGGACAATACCACCGGTTATTCCCTCATCAAGGTAAAGAACCGGGAGTTCACGCCTAATTATCCCTTCGAACAGCTGAGCGGGCAATTCACCCGGCACCAGGCCTTCCTCACCGGGTTCAACCTGCAGTTCCAGCCGGGACAGCGGTATGTGGAATTCCCTGACCGCAGGCTCTCGCTCGGCTCTAAATTTCCCACCTTTGCCCTCGCTTATCAGAAGGGCTGGGACGGCATCCTGGGCAGCGACGTCAACTTTGACAAATGGCAGTTTTCCGTGTGGGATGATGCCAATTTTAAACTAAGAGGATTGCTGAAATACCGGTTCAGCATCGGCGGATTCCTGAATACCAACTCGGTTTATATCCAGGACTATCAGCATTTCAACGGCAACCAGACTTTTTTGGCCAGTGAATACCTGAATAGCTTCCAGCTCGCTCCTTATTACGCCAACAGCACGACGGCGAATTTTTACGCCACGGGACATCTCGAACATCATTTCAACGGGTTCCTAACCAATAAGATCCCTTTGTTCCAGCGCCTGAACTGGCACCTGGTAGTGGGCGCCAACGCCTTCTATGTGAATAAGAATAACAACTACGAGGAGGTGTTCGGCGGGTTGGAAAATATTTTCAAGCTCTTACGGGTAGACCTGGTAAGCTCCTATCTGAATGGCCATTATAGCCAGACCGGCGTCCGGATCGGATTCGGAGGGTTGCTGGGAGGGAATATACAGGTGAAATAACCTTTTTGTATCTTTGCCGGGCTATGGCAGTATTACACAATCGTGTCTCCCAGAAGGAGCTGAAGGAACGCTTGTACCAGGAGACCGAACCCCGCACCACGCTCTCTTTCTATCACTATTTCCCCATCGGCGATCCGCAGCAGTTTCGGGATGAGCTTTACGCAGCCCTGAACGAAAAGAAAGTTTTCGGTCGTATCTATATCGCAGCAGAGGGAATTAATGCCCAGATCAGCGTTCCGCAATCCTATTTCGAATGGCTGCGGGATCATTTGCATAGCATCCCCCCGTTGCAGGACCTGCGGTTGAATAGTGCCGTCGACGACGACGGCAGATCTTTCTGGGTATTGAAAATAAAAGTAAGGGACAAGATAGTGGCCGATGGCATCGACGACCCCGCTTTCGATATGAGCAACAAAGGGAAATATGTCAATGCAGAGCAATTCAACCAGCTGACGCAGGATCCGGATACCATCGTCGTGGATATGCGTAATCACTACGAATATGAAGTAGGACATTTTGAAAACGCCATCGAAGTCCCTTCCGATACTTTCCGGGAACAATTGCCGATGTCAGCGGAGATGCTGCAGGAGAAAAAGGATCAGAACATTATCATGTATTGCACGGGGGGCATCCGTTGCGAAAAAGCTAGCGCCTACCTATTGCATAAAGGCTTTAAAAATGTATTTCACCTGGAAGGGGGCATCATCCATTATGCCAATACCGTAAAAGAACAAGGGCTGGAAAACAAATTTTCAGGAAAGAATTTTGTATTTGACGATCGCCTGGGCGAACGCATCAGCGAAGAGATCATTGCCCGCTGTCATCAATGCGGCCAGCCCGCCGACACCCATACCAACTGCCGGAACGAAGCCTGCCATCTGCTGTTCATTCAATGCCCCGACTGCGCCTCGAAATACGAAGGGTGCTGCAGCACGGACTGCCAAGACACCACTCATCTTTCCCTGGAAGAACAGAAAGAACTGCGCAAGGGCATCGACAAAGGCCCGCATATCTTCAACAAAGCCAAAGCCCGCCTCCGGCCAAAATTGAACAGAGGAGCCTGATTCTTCCTCCTATCCCTAACCGAAAAACCTCCGGTCGGGCCCCTATGCGTCCTGATTAGACCCCCCATTCGCCAAACCCCGAATTATTTATTTAGATAATATGTAAAAATTTTCCAATCAGCAAATAACTTATATTTGCTCTTTAATTTACCGTCTGAACAAAAGTGTAATTCGTACATTTATTGATCTGACTAGTAAGCTAAATCGTTTTCGAATCCTTATCCGGATAAAACGCCCGGCTAAACCCAAGGCTCTGATACCATGAATACTGCTGTAAAGAAAATCTTACATTTCCAGGCTTATATCCGGAATATTGGATATAAACCCTCTCTGGGTAGTTTTGAAAAAAGGAAATTGGGCATTTTCAACCTGATGAATTTCCTTGGCCTCCTCATCGGCACGGCGCTCCCCGTAACCAGTCTGTTCACCCAGGGCTCTCCCTCCCTCCTCTTATGGCTTTTAACGGGTAGTCCCGCCCTGACCAGTCTGCTGGTATTTACAGCAAACTACTACGAGAAATACGAGTTCTCCAGAATGTGCTATTTCATCCTGTATCCTGTGATCACCTGCTGTATATACGCCCTGAAAATAGACCTGGGCATCGAATTTTTCTTTGTGTTATATGGAGTGCTGTCCGTATTCTTCCTTCGGAATATTTTCAATATCATCTTATCTTTTTCCCTTTCCATGACAGGTTATTTCCTGGTCGGCACGGTTTGGAAAAATTACGACTACAGCCTGGGAACAAATCATTACTACCTCTTCGTTTTCAACCATCTCCTGGCGATCTTTTTTATTTTCTACGGCTTGCTGCTCATTAAAACGGAGACGACCCGCTACCAGCACCAGACCCATGATAAGAATTTTCAATTGCAGCGGAGCAATCTCAAGATCCTGCGGCAAAAGGCGGATATAGCGGAAAAAGCAGCTCTTTTGGAGGGACAGACCCAGCAGTTGACAGAACTGAATTCCTTAAAAAATAAGTTATTCTCCGTCATCGCCCATGACCTGAAAGCCCCCCTCTATGCCTTGCGCAACCTTTTCCGGAATGTAGTGCAATATGACCTGCCGGGTGAGGAAATAAAGATATTGATCCCTGAAGTGGTCACAGAACTGACTTATACCACCGGACTGATGGAGAACCTGCTGCAATGGGCCAAAAGCCAGATGCAGGCGGAGGCTATAAAACCCCAGTTGCTGGACATTGCAAAGATTACCCAGGAAGTGCTGCAATTGCTGCGCTTACAGGCCGAAGCTAAACATATTTTTATCCATAGCGGGATCGAAAGACCCGTATATGTATATGCCGACAGGGATATGATCAACCTTGTCCTGCGCAACCTGTTATCCAATGCGATTAAATTCACGCCCGAAGAAGGCACTGTCTCCATCGACGCCCGGGAAATGCGTTCACATATTGAAATATTCGTACATGATACAGGTACGGGCATCAGCCGGGACAACCTGCAGAAATTAATGGTGGAAGACATCTATTACACGACCAAGGGTACGGAAGGCGAGGCAGGCACCGGCCTGGGGTTGATGCTCTGCAAAGAATTCCTGTCCAAGAATGGCGGCCGGATGCACGTACAGAGCGAACCGGGAAAAGGCAGCACCTTTTCCTTCACCCTGCCCAAGGGAGGGGAATAAGCCCGCCGCCCTGCGGACCCGATAACCGGCTCGATTCCCGGGGCGGGATCCCCCTTACTCAAGGTTGCCCAGCGAATATAATACCCGTTGATAGGTCTCTTCATCGCTCAGCGTCTGCGGCCTGAACGGCTCGCCGATCACTTTTTCATATAACTCGACATAACGATCGCTAATGGTTTTTATCCATTCCTCACTCATGAATGGCACCGTCTGCCCCTCTTTACCCATGAAATTGTTGGCGATCAGCCATTCCCGAACGAACTCCTTGCTTAGCTGCAGCTGGCGCTCCCCCTTTGCCTGACGTGCTGAGTACCCATCGGCATAGAAATACCGGGACGAATCGGGCGTATGGATCTCATCCATCAGGTAAATAGTATCTCCGATCTTCCCGAACTCGTACTTGGTGTCCACCAGGATCAATCCTCTTTTGGCGGCGATCTCCTTGCCCCGTTGAAATAAGGCCAGCGTATATTTTTCCAGCAGGACATAATCGTTTTCACTTACAATGCCGCGACGGATGATCTCCTCCCGGGAGATATCTTCGTCATGTCCTACCACCGCCTTGGTGGAAGGAGTAATGATAGGGGAGGGGAAGTAATCGTTTTCCTTCAGGCCCTCCGGCAGAGGCACCCCGCATAACTCTCTTTTGCCGCTGCTATAAGTCCTCCAGGAATGCCCTGTCAGATTACCCCTCACCACCATCTCTACCCGAAAAGGGGCGCATTTCAGGCCAATAGCCACATGGGGGGCCGGGGTGTCGCTCAGCCAATTCGGACAGATATCGCTGGTAGCCTTGAGCATATAAGCAGCGATTTGATTTAATACCTGTCCTTTATAGGGAATGGGACGGGGCAATATCACGTCAAATGCGGAAATACGATCGGATGCGATCATTACCAGCCATTTATCGGCGATAGTATATACATCCCGCACTTTCCCGCGATAGAAATTCGTCTGATGGGGGAATTGTAATGTCTTCATTCGCCAAAATTAAATTTTCATTACAACATTACAATCTGTATTTTAGTAATACATCTGTTATTTTAACAATACGGCTTTTTTCACTAACGAATTGACTTAACGAAAAACTTGTGCTATGAGAATCCCTCTTATAAAAATCACTCCTATTCTGGCAGTTACCTTATTCCTGACCGCAGTTTCCGCTTTCGCTCAGTCCCCCGTCACCCTTTCCGGAAATGTACACAATGCGCTTAGCAAAGAAAAAGTGCCCGCCGTCTCTGTCGTGCTAAAAGGCTTTACTACCGGCACTTTTACGGATGACAGGGGAAATTTCAAGCTGACCACCACTACCAAACCGCCTTATATCCTGGTATTCTCTTCCATAGGGTTCGAAACCCAGGAAGTGACCGTCAGCGAAGGAGCCGGCCCTATCCAGGTCGAATTCAAACCCTCTTCCATCCTGGGGGCGGAAGTGGTGGTTTCCGCCACCCGATCGGCCATCAGAAGCCTGGAATCGCCTGTTTCCATCGAAAGAATAAGCAGTAATGCAGTCCATGAAGTACCGGCCGCCTCCTTTTATGATGCGATTGGTAATTTAAAAGGAGTGGATGTGGTGACTTCTTCCATTATGTTCAAGACAATGGGAACCAGGGGGTTCAACGGGAGCGGCAATTTACGGATGAACCAATTGGTGGATGGAATGGATAACCAGGCCCCAGGTTTAAATTTTTCCGTAGGCAATATAGTCGGTTTGAACGAACTGGACGTAGACAACGTGGAATTATTGCCAGGAGCTTCTTCTGCCCTGTATGGTTCAGGAGGGATGACCGGCACGCTGTTAATGACCAGTAAGGATCCTTTCAAATACCAGGGATTTTCTGCACAGGTAAAGGGAGGCGTCAATCATTTGGGGGACGCGAATACGAATGTGGCTCCTTATTATGACTGGATGGCCCGTTATGCAAAAGCTTTCAATAATAAATTTGCTTTCAAAATATCCGTGGATTATACCCGGGCAACGGATTGGTCGGCCAGGGATTACCGGAATTTCAGCCCCTATAAAGGACAAGCGATCCCCGGGGACCGCAGCCTCCCGGATTATAATGGGATCAACACGTACGGGGATGAGAGCCCTTATTTTACCGTACAGAATGGATTGAAAGCCGCATCCGCTCAGGCGGCTGCCGCAGGCAATCCTGCCCTTGCGGCCCAACTTGCCGGCCTGGCCGCTTTAACGCCCGCTAATTCAGGCGTGACCCGCACCGGTTATGCGGAGAATACTTTAACAGATTACAATGCCTATAATTTGAAAGTTTCCGGCGGGCTGTATTATAAATTAACCGATAATACCACGGCCAGCCTTACGGGTAATTTCGGGAGCGCCAGCACTGTCTATCAGGGCACCGACCGCTACAGCTTAAAAGATGTTCGGATCGGGCAATACAAGGCGGAAGTCGCCGGGAAGCATTTTTATGTCAGGGCCTATACCACCCAGGAGGATGCGGGCAGTTCTTATGATATGGTCGCTGCGGCCACTTTGTTGAATGAAGCATACGCACCCACCAAAACGGTATGGGCGCCTACCTATATAGGCGCATATGCACAGGCATTCGGAGTCGCTTTAGCGCAAGGCCAGACTCCCGCACAAGCCTATGTCACAGCTAGCGCCCAGGCAAGGGCCGCCGCCGATGCGAACAGGTTGCAACCGGGTACCGTACCTTTTAATACGACATTGAACACCATTAAGGGGATGGCTATCCCTTATGGCGGTAAATTTAATGACCAGACAAATTTGTATGTGGGGGAAGGAATGTTCAATTTTTCTGACCTGATCAAATGGGCGGACATAACGGTGGGCGCCTCCACCCGGGAATTTGTATTAAACTCTCATGGAACTATTTTCGCCGATACTTCCGGACGGATCAATATAAATGAGAGCGGGGCTTTTGCACAGATACAAAAAGGCTTTTTCAATGAGTTGCTTAAAATCACCCTTGCCGGCCGGTACGATAAAAACTCTAATTTCAAGGGGCGCTTCACCCCCCGCGCCACAGCCGTATTTAAAATCGCAAAAGATAACTTTATACGCGCTTCCTTCCAGACAGCCTACCGCTTCCCTTCAACACAGAACCAATACATTAACCTCCAGACGGGTTCTGCTAAATTGATCGGGGGCTTGCCGGCGTTTATTGACGCTTATGGGTTGAGGACCAATACTTATGATACAGCTTCCCTCAGCCGTTACCAGAGTACGGGCGTCCCTCCCACCCAATACCAGTTCAAGGAATTCAAGCCGGAGACGGTAGCTTCCTATGAGTTGGGATACAAGGGGCTTATCGCAGGCAGACTGCTTATAGATCTGTATGGCTTTTATGCTGAATACACCAACTTTATCGGTCTTACTGTTCTGGTGAAAGATCCCTTAACGCAGGGACAGACCCCAACCAATACGTTTGGAATTTACACCAATAGCAGTAATAAGGTCAAGACGGTTGGCGCTGGCCTGGGACTGGATTATTCCCTGCCAGAAGGATTCGTCGCTTCAGGCAATATTGCTTACAATGATATTTCCGGACAGGACAATAGCTTGCAAACAGACTTCAATACCCCCAAAGTAAAATTTAATATATCCCTGGCTAATTACAAGATAGCCAAACATTATGGGTTCAACCTGACTTATCGCTGGCAGCAGAGCTATCTGTATCAATCCTCTTTTATAACGGGCAACACACCCGCTTTCGGAACACTGGATGCACAGGTTAGCATGAAACCCCCATCGTTGCCACGCAGTATGATCAAGATCGGCGCTTCCAACCTGCTGAACAAATATTATGTTGATGCCATCGGTAACGCCCAGGTAGGCGGATTATACTATATCAGCTTAGGATATAACATATTCTAACCCTCCCCATTGCAATAAAAAAAGAGAGCCCGAAAGAGCTCTCTTTTTTTTATAAAATAGCTGAATCTTTAAACGTTAAACCGGAAATGCATTACATCCCCGTCTTTCACAATATATTCCTTTCCCTCGATGCGTAGCTTGCCATTCTCCCGGGCGGCCGCTTCCGAGCCGTATTGTACAAAATCATTGTAGGCGATCACTTCCGCCTTGATAAAACCTTTCTCGAAATCCGTATGGATCACGCTGGCCGCCTGGGGCGCCTTCCATCCTTCGTGAATGGTCCAGGCCCTTACTTCCTGTACCCCCGCCGTAAAATAAGTGGCCAGGTTGAGCAGTTTATAGGTGGAGCGGATCAGCTTATTCAAGGCCGGCTCTTTCATCTTATATTCTTCCATGAACAATTCCCGGTCTGCCGGCTCTTCCATTTCCGAGATCTGTGCCTCGATGGAATTATTCATGACGATCACCTGCGCATTCTCGCCCGCCACGGCGGCTTTCAACGCTTCGGAATATTTATTGCCGGTATGCATCGAAGGTTCGTCCACATTCGCCACATATAACACGGGTTTGTCCGTCAGCAGGAACAGGTCTGCGATCGCCGCTTTATCTTCCTTGCTGAGGTCCAATTCCCGGATGCTTCTGCCCATTTCCAGGTGTTCTTTGCAACGCTTTAAGACTTCGTATTCCACCTTGATCTTGGCATCTCCTGTTTTCAGCATCTTTTCAGTACGGCTGTACTTCTTTTCCACGCTTTCCAGGTCTTTCAGCTGCAATTCCGTATCGATGATCTCCTTGTCGCTGACGGGGTTGATGGCCCCTTCATCCCGCAGAATATTCTCATCTTCAAAACAACGGATCACATGCACGATGGCATCCACTTCCCGGATATTGGCCAGGAACTTGTTGCCCAACCCTTCCCCTTTGCTGGCCCCTTTCACCAGACCGGCGATATCCACCAGTTCGATCTGGGTGGGCACGATCTTATTGGGTTTCACCAGATCGGACAGTTTGTACAGGCGGTCATCCGGCACATCTACCAGTCCCATATTGGGCTCGATGGTACAGAACCGGTAATTGCTGGCCTGTGCTTTGGCACTGTTGCTCACCGCATTGAATAAAGTTGACTTTCCCACATTCGGCAATCCTACGATCCCTGCTTGTAAGCCCATATGTTATAATTTCAATTTTAGAGCCGCAAAGGTAAGTAAAACGTGGGCAGGGAATGCTTAATTTTTCTTATTTTCATGCATGGCATTAAGCAGGATATGGGCGGCTTTCATATTGGTGGCAATAGGCGTAGCAGGCATTAAATATGTCTTTTCTCCCAATAACAAGGACATTTTCAGCAGTATGGTCACCGGCAAGGCCGGGGATACCCTGCGGTTCGCGACCCCCGCCCCCGTCCCATCGACCCCCAGCCTCCGCGTTTCCACCCAGGGATCCGTACCCGGAGCCTACACCGTCCAACAGGCTGACGGCATCATCGAAACCTGTAAAACAGCCGTCAACCTAAGTATCGGCCTGGTCGGCCTGATGGCCCTCTTCATGGGCCTGATGAGCATCGCGGAAGCCGCCGGAGGCATACGGGTGCTTTCCCGGATCATCGGACCTTTTTTCTCCCGGCTTTTCCCGGATCTGCCAAAAGATCACCCGGCCATGGGACATATGATGATGAATTTTTCGGCCAACCTGCTGGGACTGGACAACGCCGCCACCCCCTTCGCCCTCAAAGCGATGAAAAGCCTCCAGGAGATCAATCCCGATAAGGACACCGCTTCCAACCCCCAGATCATGTTCCTTTGCCTGCACGCTTCCGGCCTGCAGGTGATCCCTATTACGGTGATGGCCCTGCGGGCCTCTTTGAGAGCGCCTGACCCGACGGATATATTCATTCCCGTCGTCATCGCCACCTTCGTCGCCACGATCGCTTCTATGTCGATCGTCGCCATCCGGCAAAAGATCAACCTCTTCCAGCCTGTCATTTTATTATGGATCGGGGGGCTTTCCACGCTGATCGCCGCTTTGGTCCTTTATCTGCAAACCCAGAATGCGGAGGGTGTGCAATCCTTTTCCCGGACACTCGCCAGTGGAATGATCCTGCTCATTTTCCTGCTGATCATCGGGGGCGCCCTTTACAAAAAGATCAATATTTTCGAAGCGTTTGTCGAGGGTGCGAAGGGAGGCTTCGAAACGGCCGTCCGCATCATCCCTTACCTGGTAGGTATGCTGGTAGCCATTAGCTTGTTGCGAACCAGCGGGGCTTTCGACGTCGTGATCGGCTGGGTCAAATATCTTTTTACCGCCCTGGGCGCCGATACCCGATTCGTGGATGGTCTGCCGACGGCATTGATCAAACCCTTCACCAGCGCAGGAGCCCGGGGCATGATGGTGGATACGATGAAAACCTTCGGGAACAATTCCTTCGCCGCCCGCTTATCCGGCATCCTGCAGGGCTCTTCGGAATCCACTTTCTATGTAGTGGCCGTCTATTTCGGGTCCGTCTCCATCAAAAATACCCGCTATTCCATCAGCGCCATGTTGCTGGCGGACCTGGTGGGCATCCTCACTTCGATCTTTCTTTGTTATTTATTTTTCGGTCATTCGGCCTAGCGGCCCACGGGGCCGCTGCCCTGAATAAAAAAGTCCCCTGCCAATTAGCAGGGGACCGGTCCATGTTTGTGTCTTCTCATGTGTAGTTTGGGACCATTCATTTTCAAGGGGCTACTATCAGAAAGCTTTGGCCGACCTATCAGAGCACCTGGAGGCCTTTTCGGGTATACGGCTCCAGTAAAGGATCTTCAGGTCGTAATTCCGTGATCAGGGTATCGATTTTTTGTATGGGGCAAACATGAATGGGCTGGCAGGAATTGATCTTCTCAGAGATGGTGAGGCAGATTACTTTCCGGGCTGATTCGATCATGGCTTTTTTCACTTGTACCACATCCCAGTCATTATCGGTGATGCCCTGCTCCGCATCGATGGCATTCACTCCAAGGAAGCAGAGATCGGCCTTTATCTGCTTTATTTTGGCGATCGCTTCTCCGCCCACCGTTATCTTCGAATTCTTGGAGACCTTATCCCCGATCATGATCACTTCGATATTGGGATGATGAGAATACTCCAGCGCAACGGGAAGACTACCTGAAATAAAAGTCGCTTTCAGGGTTTTAGGGAGGGTCCTTGCCAGCTCGATCAGCGTGGTGCCACCAGTGGTGAGGACAAACATATCATTATGGATAAGGGCTGCGGCTTTGCGCGCGATCAGCTTTTTTTGCGGGTGAGCATATACATGGGTGGAAGGATAATGGAAATCGGAAAAGGAAAGGGATAACGCGCCTCCATGCACCTTGATCAGCTTATTATCGTCCGCCAGTTCCTGGAGATCCCTTCGGACAGTATCCTCCGATACATTCAGGTCCAGGCTAAGATTGGTGGAAAGCACCTGGTTATGAAGATTGACCTGGTGTAGAATATAGGCCTGCCTCTCTTGTTTAAGCATGTGTTTTGGTTACAGTAACAACCAAAGTAAGCTAAAAAACTGCAAAAAACCGCAAAAAAGAAATTAAAGCTGCATGAGTTGGCTGAAATAATGTGGCGAAGTCTTAGAAAAGGGTAAACCGGGCCGTAAGGCCAAAGGCATCCGGCACGAAATTGATGGCAGGACTGATATCAAGCTCCGGTTTCCAGTCCAAAGAAAGGTTGACGGGAGCATTGGGGAATTTATAATCCAGGCCGACGATACCCGTAGGCCCCAGCCAGGTCTTACCGCCCTCGAATCCGGCATACCCCCCTGCGCCATAGAACCAGGTGAAGGCCGGCGTGGCCCCGATGATCTGGTGCTTCTCGTACAAAGCCCCAAAGCCAAAACGGTTGCCGAAAGACACGAGCCCTTCTATCGCATTGCCTTCGTTTATAAAATATTTGAAACTGAGAGAATTACTTAGGGTAGGGGAGGCTGAGCTGAACCGGATACCGACCGCCATTTTATAACCCTCCATCGGGGCTTGGGCAGACTCTTGTGCAAACAAACGACTGGACACGCCACCGGCCACCAGCAACGCCAGGCAAAAGGGGATCACTCGCATAAAAAGGATTTATTCCTTTGGAACGGGGATCGGGCCGAAAGTATTGAGAGAGGGGTGTTAGAGTTTTCTTAAATCCTTATTTGCTTTCCTCGGTTTCAGTGGTCTTGTCCTTCATCAGGTCTTCCTTACTCTTCGGTCTTTTATCTTCATACCATCTGAAACCACGCAAATGCATATCGTCAAAATTGACTTTCCTGAAGGGGATCATCGAGCCTTCCACCTCACTGCGAAAGACCACCCGGTTCAATTCTCTGCCTTTCCCGTCGTCCTTGAGAGCGAAGATCATATCGATAATGTCGGCATGCGCTTTATTCACCCCGGTATAAGCCTTATTTTCGTCGCGGACATAATAGATACTCTCCGCGTTGCCCTTGGCCCGCATATAATCTACTTCCCCGTTCTTGAAATAGGCATTGATTGTAGTCCCCTTGAGCTGGTTGTAAAAGTTTTTGCCTACTTTATTGATGGCCAGGGCATTTTCAAACACATACAGCCGGTTGGCCTTTTTGTTTTTCGTATAGACGTACATGGTGTCGCCGGTAACCTGGTAGTCGCCGCTTCCCCAGGCAATCGGATTGTAGAATAGCCGGAAGATCGAATCCTTGCCGGAATAATAGAGACTGTCCCCGACAGCCTGCAGGGAGTCGGAAAAGATCCTTACATGATGATACCCTTTTATATACCGGACACTGGTGTCCCTGATCGTAGCCTCTTCCACCTTGATGGCCCGTATGCTGTCCGCCGCCCTCTTCTGTAAACTATCGTCGATCTGCCGTTGCAGACTATCGGCGACCCTTCTCTTCAAGCTATCCGCCGCTACTACCTTCAAGCTATCCATCCGGAGACTATCGACCCTCCGCTGCTTATTGGCCTGACGTATTTTGTACAGGCTATCTGCCTTTATCTGCTTCGGAGTTTTGGGCCTGCTGGCCATGACCAGACTGTCCTTGACAAATTTTGCCCTGTGCGAAATACTATCCGCAACGGCCCTGTTTTTTCGTGATATGCTATCGGCCGTGGCCCTAATCTTATGTGCAATGCTGTCCGCCGTCGCTTTCTGCGCGGCTTTCTGAGCGGCCAGCTGATCGCGCTTATCCTGCTCCGCCTCCTTCTCCTTTTTTCGCTGCTTTTTGGCCAGCTCCCTGGCGGTAAGCTTCTTCTTCGAAGTATCCGTTATCTTCTTTCCCAGGCTGTCCGTCATCCTCTTCCCAAGACTATCCAGACCGGCTCCTGGCTCATGCCCCAAAGTATCGGCCGCCCCGGGCTTCCTTCCCAGGCTATCCGTCGTGGCCAGACTATCCGGCGGCACCGGGGGCTTGCCGTTGGCAAATTTCCCCCCCAGGCTATCGCTCAGGTCTTTTATAATCATGCGATGGGTACTGTCCGGCATGACGGATAGTAAAGTATCCTGCGCATTCGCGGTGTCCGCCGCGGCGGCACGATGAAGACTATCGGCCGACCTCTGGTACAGGCTGTCGACATACAACTTATGCAGGCTATCCGCGGTTTCCATTTTTCGGGAAGCCTCGAGCGCATCGATCAGCCTGCCGGACATGAGCGTATCCGCCACGATATAAATGGAATCCTTATCCTGTTTGAGGCTCATCATGGGCTTTTCAGTAGCAAAAAAAGTAGAGGTTTTTTTGTTGTTGATCATGTGATTGGCTTTCAGCACAAACCCCTGCGCCGTGTCCATATAAACGGCATTTCCCCGGGCCATGCTGACACCCGTGCTGTCGTCCATCTGTACGATATCTCCCGTGAGTCGCTGAGAGCCATCCGTGATCACCGGTCCTTTGCCGAAATAGGCTTTCCGGTTCTTCAGGTCATAATAGCCATTGCTGGTCCGTACCGTACGCTTGGTACTGTCTTTGAATTGAATAAAAGTCTCCGTAATAAACGTAGACACCTGGGTCTGCGTGTTATATAATAGGGAGTCCGCGCTCAGGTCATATTGCGGATCTCTCAGCACGACGCTCTTTTTAAAATGGACATCCTTGGTATCCTCGAAGTAAGTGGCCTCTTCGCTGGTCAGCACAGATTCCTTGTTCACGATCTTACCCCCGTGCACGTACACGCCTACCTTCGTGTTCAGGTCATACTGCAGCTCCTGGGTCGTGAGGACCCCCTTGCCGTCCGTCAGCTTCACATTTTTATTGAAATATACCTTTCGGACATTGACCTGGTATTTCATATAGTCCGAATAGATATTCGTAGAGTCATTATCGTTGATATGGACATTCCCGAAGCACTCCAGGACACTGTCCCGGCTGTTCCTCACCATACTGTCGCAATAGATCAGGGTCTTGCCTTCTTTCAGCTTTACATGGCCGACCAGGAAGGTCATGCTCGTGACGGAATCCACCTGCTGCGACTTGAAATTATCCGTGTTCAGGATCAGCACCACTTTTACGGTGTCGTTGCCCGGCGTTCGAAAGTCCAGCTGTCCCTGCGACCAACCCTGACGGCTTAGCAACAGGCTACAGCAGGTCAGGACGACCGTATAAGCCAATATCCTTATCTTCATCCTCTTATTTATTAACGGGTTTTGACGCGGAATCGACGGGGGCCATCAGGGGGCCGCTCTTATCCTTCCGGCCAAACACGGAGATATTTACATAACGTTTGGGATGGATACGGACATCGTCCAATAAGATATTCAGGCTGCGGGAAGTCCCTTCCAGGTTCTGATAGAGTTTTTTATCGTTTAGCAGCAGGCCCAGCGACCCATTATTACTATTCACCTTACCGACTACGCCCTTTAATTCAGTAATAGCGGAATTGAGGTTCTCCAGAGTCTCGGGGATCCTGGCCGCCGCCAGGTTTGCAGCTGTCTTATCCAGGTTTTCCAGGGTCTTGCTGACATGCTCGTTGTTCCTGGCCAGGTTACCGGTGAACTGGTCCACGTTCTTCAGCGATTGCGCCAACTCACCCGTCTGGGCATTCAGGAGGGTCTGCAGGGAGGCCGAAGAAGCCGCCAGGCTGGTAATGATGGAGCCGAAATTATTCTTCAGTTTCGGATCGAACATAGTCCCGATCACTTCTATCAGGGAATCCAGGGATGTCAAAGTTCCACCCAGCTTGAGTATGACCGGGTTCACGCTTTGTTCCACCTGGGCGAACAGGTTTGACTTCTTTTTCGTGTCCAGTGTATCCCCATTCTCCAGGTATTCATGCGCATCTCCCTTGGTGATGGCTATAGAAGAGGAGGTGATCAGGCCTGAATTGATAACTCCCACCGAATTTATGGGGATATGAACATCTTTTTTCAGGAGGATGGTCACTACAATGCCCTGTTTAAGGTCTTGGTCCGATTCATTGATCGCGGCTACCGTTCCGATCTGTAGCCCGTTGATCTGTACGGAATTGGATATTTCCATGCCTTCCACATTATCGAAGACGGCGTAAATTTTTTTCGTGTGTTCGAAAAGGCTGCTGCCTTTCAGGAAATTGAAGCCCAGTATTAACCCGGCAACGGCTACGACCGCCAGTACGCCGATTTTAGTCTCATTAGCAATTTTCATCCGAATGGATTTATGTTTAATTAATGTGCCGGAGATGCGCATTTACCAAAATTAGCACATCTCCGGCAAATGGCTAATGTCTGTCCTTCGGACTAAAACGCTTCCAGCGTTTTTATAATGTCTATAGGTAGCAAATGTAGGAAAATTGCCGGCTCTTGTGTTGAAGACAACGTTAAAGCTTATTTATGGAGCGCTGCGAACCGGGCCGCGGGCTGTTTGGCAGGATAGTAATTCCGGGCTACACCCGCGCCGGGAGAGGCTACCGGCTGAAAAGAGGAGGGCTCCGCACCCGTATGGCCTTCCAGCGTATCCTTGTAGCGTTTGAGCGCATCCAGGATATTTTGCACAATTTCATTCTGACCATCTTCACTATTCAAAAATTCTTCCTCTTCCTTATTGCTCAGAAAGCCCGTTTCGATCAATACGCTGGGCATCCCCGTGGCCTGGAGAACCTGGATACCTTCGTCCCTTTGCAGCACTCCGTCGCTGTGACGCCCGGCTTTGACGAATTCGCTCTCTACCAGGGTGGCGAAAAGGGCGCTGTTGGCAAAGTATTTCTTTTCGTATAGCTGGGCCCGGATCTTAGCTTCCGGGGAACTCCTGTCGAAGGCCTCAGAATCGGCCTGGGCGTTGCTGCTGTCTGTCAGATCGTTCTCTCCGCCTTCCTCCCGCTGGTTAATAGCCGAACCCTTAAATACGTTCCGGTCCGCCTTCCAGATATAACTTCCGGTGCCTACCCGGGTATTTTTTACATAATAGGTCTCATAGATCGGGACTCTTTTGCGCCGCCGGCCTTTTCCTACCAGTTTATGCCCGATGACCCGATGAACCGCATAAGAGCCGGGGCTATGACCGTCGTTGTTCGCGTGAATACATATAAAAAGATCCCCCTTGGATTTATTGGCCAGTTCTGCCCGGTAGTGAAGGCCGGCGCTTTTAGTAGGCATATTGCCCGGCATGATATCCGTGGTGCGGGTAAATACGATCTTCATATCCGGGAAGGCCTCCTGGATGGCTTTGCCCAGTTTCAGGGAGATGGCCAGGGCCACGTTTTTTTCCTGTGAGATCAGCCCGGTAGTGCCCGGATCAAAACCTCCATGCCCCGGGTCGATGATAATGGTACGCAGGACAGGCTTCTGTTTGGGGTGGGTATTGAACGAAGTGATGGCACAGACAATTGCAGATAAAAACAACAAAATGGTCAACTTTTTCATCATAGTCATTTTATTTTACCAATTCCCTCCAATCTTCACAAAATCTTAATGCTGTAATGGCTATTTTTGTTCATTCACAAGCAGGACCGAATGAGCATCCTGATTTCTTAATAAACGAATAGATTTACCTGTCATCTATTCGTTGTTTTATAAATGTATGAATATTAACGGACGCAAAATTAGCTCAAAATTATTACTGACATTGATTTTTACTGCTATATTCTTTTCAGTAACGCTCAATAGTCCTGCAAATTATTCGTCATTTACCCGTTTTTGCAAAATATTAGCATTGGGCCAGGATACCTCTAAACCCCGTATCCGGCATCCCAAAGACAACGGCCGGAAAGGATCGTCCATCGCCGATACCGTCCGTCCCGGTTCTCCAGGTCTCGCCGGCGACACGCTCCGCCGGGATTCCCTGGGCATAGCCGGGGACACGACCCGCGACTCCCTGCACAGGGTCGTCGACACGCTGGACTACAAGATCTCCAAGGATACCCTGGAAGCGGCCATTGATTATAAGGCCTCCGATTCCGTGGTCATGAACGTTCCGTCTAAAAGGATCACTCTCTATAATAAAGCCAATACCAAGTACAAGGACGCCGAACTCTCCGCTTACGAAATTGAATTTAATCAGAGTCGCAATGTCGTGGTCGCTTCCTATACCAAGGACACGGCCGGTAATATTGTCGGTTATCCCAAGATGGTGCAGCAGGACAATACCATGCGGTCCGACACCATCATCTATAATATCAAGAGCCAGAAAGGGATAACCAGGAATACCTACACGAATTCCGGGGAAATGTTCGTCCATGCGGAAAAAATGAAAAAAATTTCCCCGCAGGAATATTATGCTTCCCGGGGGGTCTTCACCACCTGTAACCTCGACACCCCCCATTTTGCCTTCCGGACCAATAAGATGAAGCTCATCAATAAGAAATTTGCGATCACCGGTCCCGTACACCCCGAATTCGAGGGGGTGCCGATACCGATCTATATACCCTTCGGCTTTTTCCCTTTATCACAGGGCCGGCATTCCGGCATGTTGCCACCCCAATTCACGGCCAGCGATCAGGCCGGTATCGGCCTGGAAGGGTTGGGATATTATAAAGTCATAAATGATTATTTTGACGTGACCCTGCGGACCAATGTCTATTCTTATGGAGGGTGGTCCGTCTTCCTCACTCCGACTTACCGAAAGCGGTACCGATACAGCGGACAGGTTAATTTTACCCTGCAGAACACCCGCCTGCTGAGCGACGTAGGCAAAGACGCCTATACGACCGCCCGGACATTCAATTTTACCTGGAGCCATACGGTCGACAGCAAGGCCAGGCCAGGTACTAATTTCTCGGCCAATGTCAACGTGGCCTCTACTAAATACAATCAATATCAACTGAATAACCCCCAGGCAACCTATAATAACCAGTTGGGTTCATCCATTACCTATTCCAAGACCTGGAACGGCAAATACAATCTGTCGGTCGGAGGCAACCATAGCCAGAATAACCTTACCCGCCAGATCAATATCAACCTGCCCAGTATCGCTTTCACCGCCCCTACGATCTATCCTTTACAGAAAAAGAATTCCGTAGGGTTGCCCAAATGGTATGAGAAATTCGGGGTTGGCCTGACCACCAACGTACAGGGAGGAGCGACCTTCTATGACTCCGCAGCCAATTTTAAAAAGATCATCGATACCTTCCAATGGGGCGCGCAGAACAATATCCCTATCAGCCTGACCCTGCCGCTGAAAGGCCCCATCCAGGTAACCCCCGGAGTCAGCTATCAGAACAGGATCTATTCCCGGAAACTGTTCATGAGGTATAATCCTGACAGTAACAGGGTGGATACCGTGGGGACTCAAAAAGGCGCTTTCCTGGCGCACGACATGTCGTTCAGCCTTAGCCTCAGCTCGGCGATCTTCGGTACCTTCCAGAATTTCGGGAAGAACAGTTCCCTGATGGGGATCCGGCACGTTATCCGGCCAACGATCAGCATCAGCTACAAGCCAAACCTGTCCGGCCCGTCTTATTATAACCTGACGACGCCCTGGTCCGATAGCATCAAGCATACTACCCGTATCCAGCGAATGTCCTATTACCAGGGAAGTACTTACGGACCTTTTGGGGAGGGGACCTTCGGCGGGCTCTCCTTCGGCCTGGACAACCATTTCGAAATAAAGACCCGTTCCAAAAAAGACACTTCGGATGCGGGTATCAAAAAAACTACCATCATCGATGGAGTTGGATTTACCGGCAGTTATAATTACCTGGCGGACTCCTTCAAATTGTCCCCTATCAGTTTTTATTTCCGGAGTACCCTGTTCCAGAATATCAATATTACGGGCGGCGCTACCCTGAATCCTTATCAGACGGATAGCATGGGCTTCAATATAGACAAATATGCCTGGTCGGGTAAGAAATTTTCCCTGGGCAGGATCTCTGCAGGCAACCTGGCTATTTCCACCAGTTTTAAGAGCAAGCCCAAGGACCCTAAATTAGCGCAGCAGGAAAAGGATCTCGCCCAGAGCCAGGTTCCCCTGACCATGGAAGAGCAGCAGGCGCAGATGAATTATATCCGGCAGAACCCGGCACAGTTCGCGGATTTCAATATCCCCTGGTCGCTCAATCTGTCTTTTGCCCTGAACTTTACGAATGCGGAGAAGCTGGACTATTCCGGTTTTGCGACGACCATAACCTCGAGCATCAACTGGAACGGGGATTTCAACCTGACGGAAAAGTGGAAGATAGGATTGAACGGGTACTATGATGTGAAATATCAGCAATTGCAAACCCTCACCATGTCCATCTCCCGGGATATGCATTGCTGGCAGATGTCTATCAACGTGACTCCGGTGGGTATCAACCATTACTTTAATATTACCATCAGCCCTAAATCCGGTATTTTACAGGATCTGAAGATCACCCGGAACAAATATTTCTACAATCAATAAACCGATCAGGCTTTGTGCGTGACATAATAGTCCCACATGATCTTGAAGACCCTTTGCTTAAGGCTTTCGACGTTTTCCCCCGGTTGAGGAATGACGGGGTCCAGGAAATGCATACCCAGTTTACAGGGGCGGACAAAAAAGGGCTTTTCGGGGGGCAATACTCTTTTGCTGTTAAAAATAATAGCGGGGATGATAGCTTTATCCGTGGTGAGGGCCAGGCGGAAAGCCCCGTCATGAAAGGATTTTAGGGGATTATTGGTCTTATTCCGGGTGCCTTCGGGATAGAGGCACATATGCAGTCCCATATCCAGGACCTCCTTCATTTTGGTAAAACTTTCCCGGCGGCTGGCTTCGCTGTTACGGTCTACCAGCACACTGCCGGTGCGGTAGAAAAGTCCGAAGAGTGGCACTTTGGCAAAAGACGTCTTGGCGATGGTCTTACAGGCTCCCGGTACGCCAGGGGTCGAGACCGGCACATCCATCAGGGAATTATGATTGCATACGACCACATAGGTCTCGCCTTTTTTGAATTTTTCCCTGCCTTTTATCCGCAGGGGACAACCTATCCCCGTTAGAAAGATACCCATCCACACCCGGGAGTAGCGGATAAAACGCCGGGTCTTTGTCGGGTCCGGCGCAAAATAGCTGAACAGAAGGAAGGGGATCAAAAATACCAGCATGGTAACGACAAATAGAATAAGCGCCCAGAGGGCACAGATCCTTCCGAATACTTCCATCAATAGAGTATCCTTTTCGGCTTTGCTTATGGTGCTTTCTTCAGGAAGATGCATGGAGGGAGGGCGTTTATAATTTCCAGTCAATAGGGTCGATACCTTTACTCATTAGCCAGGCATTGGTCTTGGAGAAATGCCTGCAACCGAAAAACCCATTATGAGCAGATAGGGGCGAGGGGTGGGCCGCTCTCAATACCAGGTGTTTGGTCCCGTCCACCAGGGCTTGTTTTTCCTGTGCGAACTTTCCCCATAAGAGGAATACGGTATTCTTTTTCAGGGCGGAGATCTTCTCGATCACGACATTGGTAAATTCGGCCCATCCGATCTTGGCATGGCTCATTGGCTCGTTGGCCCGGACGGTCAGGGAGGCGTTTAACAGCATCACCCCCTGCTCGGCCCAATGCGTCAGGTTACCATGATTGGGAATAGGCACACCGATATCACTTTGTAATTCTTTGAAAATATTAATAAGAGAGGGTGGGGGAGCGATCCCCTTGGGAACAGAGAAACTCAATCCATGCGCCTGCCCCGGACCGTGATACGGGTCCTGCCCTAATACGACCACTTTCACCTTATCGAAGGGAGTCGTGTTAAAAGCATTGAAAATCAGGCTGCCCGGAGGATAAATGGTTTTCCCGGCCAGTTTTTCCGTTTTCAGAAAAGTAGCGATCTGCAGGAAATACGGTTTATTGAATTCCTGTTTAAGGGCTTCTTTCCAGCTGTCTTCTATTTTTACATCCATAGATAGGCGATTTATCCCGGATAGGGCCCCGAAGATAAATACAAACTGGCAATCAAAAACCTGAAAACGCGGCTAAGCGGTCATGCTTCCTGGTGTTGGGCTGTTTTGTGATATTCGTCGATGAGCTTGCGCTGGAGATCGAAGGGGACAGGGGAATATTCGTAGAGCTGCATCCTGAATTTAGCCCGGCCCTGGGTGATAGACCGGAGGGAGGAGGAGTAATCGTGCATTTCCGCCTGGGGCACCTGGGCGATGATCTTGGTGAAAGGCCCTTCTGTATCCATGCCTTCGATAATGGCCCGGCGCGCCTGCAGGTCGCCGATAATAGCGCCGGTCTGGTCGTCCGGGCAGAGGACGGTCACGGTGTAGATAGGTTCCAGGATCTGCGGGTCCGCCTGCTGAAACGCTTGTTTGAAGGCCATCAACCCTGCTATTTTGAAGGACAGGTCATTGGAATCCACCGGGTGCATTTTCCCATCGTACACGATCACCCGTACATCCCGTACATAGGAGCCGGTCAGGGGCCCTTCGTGCATTTTTTCCATAACCCCCTTCAGGATCGAGGGGAGGTAACGTTGATCGATGGCTCCTCCCACAATGCAGTTGAGGAAAATAAGTTTGCCGCCCCAGTCCAGTACATACTCATCCCGGCCGCGTACGGAAAGCCCTTTGGGGTCGGGCATGCCTTCGTACCAGGGCTCTACCTGCATGTATACCTCCCCGAACTGGCCGGCTCCGCCCGATTGTTTTTTATGGCGGTAGCTGGATTGTACGGGCTTGCGGATGGTTTCGCGGTAGGGGATGCGGGGTTGGGTGAACTGTACATGAAGGTTTTTGGAAATATGCTCCAGCTTCCATTTGATCACGGACAGATGTAGTTCTCCCTGGCAGTGAAGGATCGTTTGCCGCAGTTCCTGGGACACTTCCACGATGACGGTTGGATCCTCTTCCTGTACCTGGTGCAGGGCCAGGGATAGCTTTTCTTCATCTCCTTTCTGGGTGGATTCGATGGCGACGCGCATCAGCGGGGAAGGGAATTCAATGGGGGGAAGCTCATAATTTTTCCCCCGGGCATGGAGCGTATTATTGATATGGGTATGCTTTAGTTTGACGGTAGCGCCGATATCTCCGGCCACCAGTTCGTTCACATTGGTCCGTTTGCTGCCTTCCACGACGAACAGCTGGTTGAGTCTTTCGGTTACGCCATTGGATTCATTCACCAGTTCCATTCCCGACTTGATCGTCCCCGAGAAAACCTTAAAAAAGGACATATCCCCGATATGGGCTTCCGAAATGGTCTTGTAGACAAAAATGCAGGCGGGGCCGTCGGGATCGCAGGGGAGCGTCTCTCCGGAGAGGGCTGTCTGCGGGGGCATTTCGGCCGGGCTGGGGCAGACATTATCGATGAATCCCATGATCCGGCCGCTGCCCATATTCTTTTTGGCAGACAGGCAGAAGAGGGGGAAAAGGTCGTGGTTGATCATGGCTTTGTTCAGGCCGGTCCTCATTTCATCTTCATCCAGCTCGCCTTTGTCAAAGTATTTCTCCATGAGCGTTTCGTCATTGCCGGCGATCGCTTCGATCAGCTCTTTGTGCAGGCGGTCGGCTCTTTCCTTTTCTTCTTCGGGGATGGGGAGTTTTTCCGGTTTCCCCCCTTGTTCCGGGAACCGGTACCGGGTCATACGCAGGACGTCGATGATAGAGTCGAAGCCCAGTCCCTGGTTCAGGGGATATTGTACCACGACCACATTGGGGCCAAAATGCTCCCTGGCCTGGGTGACGGTCCTGTCGAAATCTGCTTTATCCTGGTCCAGTTTATTGACGGCCAGCAGGGTGGGGGTCTGGAATCGTTCGGTATACTCCCAGATGATATCCGTTCCTACTTCCACGCCGAAGCTGGCATTCAGGAGCAATATGCCTGTATCCGCCACGCGGAGGGCCGACAGCACTTCCCCGGCAAAATCATCATAGCCCGGGGTGTCGAGGATATTGATCTTATAGCCCCGCCATTGGGTGTGCAGTAATTTGGAAAAGATGGAATTGCCCCGCTGCTGTTCCAGCTCATAAAAGTCGCTAACGGTATTTTTCTCTTCTACCGATCCCCGGCGGTTGACCAGTCCTGCTTCGAACAGCATACATTCCGCGAGGGTAGTCTTGCCGCAGCCAGCATGGCCCAACAGGACTATATTCTTGACGTGAGAGGTGTCAAAGCTAGCCATGGCAAGCAAATTTGCTATTAAGTTACGCAAATGCCGGGGGAAATCGAAATCATTTTTGGGGGTGGGGGCGGGTGGGTTTGGGGGCTTTCCCGCTTCAGAATACCAAAACGGTTTGGCAGCTTGCCTAATTTTTTTTACTTTTGCCGCCGTTTCAGCCTTGCCGGCTACCCCTTTTCGGTCCTTTAAGACTTCGAGGGCGCAAGCGGCAGGGAAAACATTTCGGCCCGGTAGCTCAGCTGAATAGAGCACAAACCTTCTAAGTTTGGGGTCATTGGTTTGAATCCAATCCGGGTCACACAGAAGAGGATTACGTTTCGTAATCCTTTTTTTACTTTACCGATCTTTCCGATTAACTGCTGATTTTCAGTATTTTATAACAAGGGGCAAAATTTCTTCATCGTACCTTTATTCAGGTAAACATCATTTAGATCGACAAAAAAATCGACAAAAATCATGTTACTACCAATCAAGCCCATTTGTGATCGCCGTCCGCGCAGAGACGGCACCAGCGCTATCTCTATCCAGTATTGTTACTCTTCCGAAAGACGAACGTTGTTGTTCACCGGCCTGGCCGTTCCTCCCCGTTATTGGGATACCAGATCGACCAAAATTTCGTCCGGGCTTCCTCCGACATTCGGAGACGCCGTTATCATGAATATGCAATTGCAAAAGATGATCCGGATCGCGGAGGATACGGTATCGTATGCCCTTCAGCAGAAGATGGAAGACCCGGTAGCATTTCTGCGGCAGGTCTTTCACCCGGAATTCGATCCGGCCACCCTTTCGGAGAAGGCAAAGCAATTAGCCCTGGAAGAAAGCAATAAGGTCGCAGCTAACCAGGATTTCTTTTTCCAGGTGGACGACTATATTAAAAGTAAGTCCCGGAAGGTGAGTACCGGGATGCTGCGAACCTACCAGGTCATGAAGAAACGGCTCTTGGCCTTTCAAAAATGGCATAAAGAGAAGATCACCTTTACCAGCTTTGATTTCAATTTTTATGAAGCATTCGTCAATTACCTGACCTATGAGCACATGCACATGCGCAGGAATATCGCCATTCGTGGGCTGAAAAGGAATTCTGTAGGGACGAGTATCAAGCAGCTCCGGATCTTCCTCCGGGACCGCATGCGCCGGAAGATCATTCCGGCCATTGACCTCAGCGATTTTAAGATCCTGGATGAAGAGACGGATGCGATCTATCTGTCCGGAGAGGAAATCCGCACCCTGTATGACTTGGATTTGTCTTCCCATCCGGAATGGGCGCGGTTCAGGGATCTGTTTGTTTTGGGCAGCTTTACCGGACTTAGATTCTCCGACTTCAATGGGATTAAGCCGGAGGATATCTGCAACGGCATGCTCTATAAGAAGCAGGGAAAATCCGATCATTGGGTAGTCATTCCGTTGCGCCCGGAAGCACACGACATATTAATGAACCGCTTTAAGCGCAAGGTTCCCCAAACTTCCAACGCAGAATTGAACCGGTATATCAAGAAGGTCGGCCAACTCGCGGGCATCAATACGCCCATCAAGGTATCCTATAAGAAGGGCAACCAGGATATGGTGGCCGTTAAGCCCAAGTACGCCCTGATCACCACGCATACCTGCCGCCGGTCTTTTTGTACGAATGAGTTCCTGGCTGGAACGCCGCCAGAACTGATTATGAAGATCAGCGGGCACAAGAGCCTGAAGGATTTTTATAAGTATATCCGGATCACGCCGGAGGAGGCGGGGAAACAGATACGAGAGATATGGGAAAGGAGAGGGGAAATGGGAATGGGATAACGCGGTCTACCGGACAATACTTTCATCTTTGTCAACTTTCATGGAAAGATTAGAAAGTAGAAATGGAAGAAGTTTGCTGAATTAACATTTTTGTCATAGACTTGCCAATATTTGACAAGTCAATTTAAAGAACATGATGCGTTTTTGTGATAAACTAAGAGAGTTGCGGGAAAGTAGAGTCCTTTTACAACGACAACTCGCTGCTAGTTTAGAAATTGACACGCCTATGTATAGCAAAATTGAACGTGGAGAACGCAGAGCTAAAAGGGAACAGGTTTCCCTGCTTGGTAAACTTCTGGAAACTAATACAGATGATTTATTGACACTTTGGCTCGCAGACCTAATTTATGATCTTGTTAAAGAAGAGCCAATGGGATTAAAGAGCTTAAAAATTGTTGAACGAAAATTAAAGAATAAATAGGTCGATTTGAAATAAAATGAATTTATTTAGCTAAATCTGCGAAGAAAGATCGGGAACAAATTTTGGAGAAAAAGTTATAGTGGGCAGCAGAAGAACTTCGCAAAATAAAGAAAAATGTAAATCAAAACGAAATTCGCACTCTTTCACAGCTAAGAGATACGTTATTGCCAAAGTTAACGAACGGATAGGTGCGAGTAGAATATTAATTTCTAAATTTGCTAAAGAAATAAGTATAAAATGGAAATAAGTATCAGACTCAAAACGGGAGAAGATAAACTTTTAAAGTCGCTACATTTTACTGATAAACCGGAAGAAATCAACTTCTACCGTTTTGTTGATGCAAAAGATGGAGGTAAAGTATATTTGAAATTGGAATTGAAAGAGAACCAATTCGTAATACTAACTAAAGATGAAGAAGTAGATGAAGAAGTCGAAATACTAAAAAGCAAATTGGAAGAGCTCCTGCTGCAACTTAACCCAACTGAAGCCTCTTTGGGCACAGAGCAAACCGAATTGGATGATGAAAAGGAAGAAGCTCCATATGACCCTGAGAAAATACGTGTAGATACCAAACAACTTTCGCTGCGGCAGGTTTACGATATGATGAAAGCTGATGATATTGATTTAACGCCTGATTTTCAAAGGAATTTAGTTTGGGATGATTTACGGAAATCTAGATTGATTGAATCCATTTTGCTTCGGATTCCTTTGCCAATATTTTATTTTGCTCAAGATGATGATGGGAAAATTTCAGTAGTGGATGGGCTGCAACGCCTTAGCACAATCCGCAAATTTATGGACAATGAGTTTCAATTGAGCAATTTAGAATACTTGCAGGAAAAATGCGGGAATAAATATTTTACCAACTCTGACAAAACAAAAGCGATTGACGCAAAATATTTTCGTTGGTTAAACATGACCCAGATAACTGTCAATGTGATTGATCCATCATCGCCATTCAAGTTGAAATATGATATATTCCGAAGGATAAATACTGGAGGGCAACCATTGAATTCGCAAGAAATCAGAAATTGTTTGGCTAGTAAGGGGCTAAGAAAAATATTAAGAGAAATGGCTCATTTAGACAGTTTTAAGCATGCGACGGGATACAGTGTGAAAGATGTGCGAATGGAATCACAAGAATTGGCTTTACGTTTCATATTATTTTATAGGAAATTTCAAGTTGACAAAACATTGAACAATTACAGCGGAAATATAGATTCAGAGCTGAATACTTTAACCGAGGAATTGAGCAAAGACAAAACAAATGACTATAGTAATTATGTTTTACTGTTTGACAATGCGATGAGAATTGCTTATCATTTATTTGGCAGTTATTCTTTCCGAAAGTCGCTATTGGCCCATTTAAAACCTGGGGCTAGAAGACAGTTAATTAACAAAACACTATTTGTAAGTTGGAGTGTGCTGTTAAGCCAGTATGATTTTAAGAAAATTTCAGAAGATAACAAATGGGAAAGTTTGGCATTCCCATTGGCCACCAAAATAACTAATGATAATGACTTATTTCAAAAATTAACTTGGGGGACAAATGCAAAACTCAATCATCAGATAGCTTTTAGAGCAGCTGAAGTAATAATTGAAGAAAATCTAAACGCCTAACATGAATCATTTAAAAATAAATCACTTCAAATGTTTTGAAGAAGTTGATATTTTTTTAAACCGCCTCACCGTTATGGCCGGCGCAAACGGAAATGGTAAAAGTACGGCAATACAAGCATTGCTATATTTAAGAAGAACAATTGAACATTGTGGAGAATGGAAAAATGGAAGCTATCAATTAAATAAGACGAATGGACTTAATGTTCCACTAAACGGAGTGTATTGCCTCGCTTTGGGAAATAGCACAGTTGTGCTTAATAACAGTTATAACGGAAATACAATAACCATTGGGCTTCAAAGTGAACTGGAAAAGCTAATTGTAGATTACGAAGTAGATAATCATGATTCTAAGATTTGGTTATCTCCTATTAAAGTTGAAAAATCAGATAATCTTGATTCTTCAATTTTAAATCAGGAGTTTTACTACTTAAATGCTGAAAGGTTGGGGCCAAGAATTAATCAGTCGTTACAATTTTGGGATTATCCAAATGCAGGTTGGCAGGGGGAGAACACCGCCCAGTTGATTGGTTTGGAGGCTGGGTATTCTAAGATTGAGGATGAAAGGCGATTTAAAAGAACGGAATCCAATTATTTGCTAGATCAACTGAATAACTGGTTGGATTTCGTTATGAAAGGTGTGAAAGTGAAAGTTGAATCAAGCCCTAAAACATTAACTGCACAAGTGTTGCTTGAGAACGAATATACCCTTTCTGATCCTACCTTAGCAACTAATCTTGGCTTCGGAATTAGCTATATGTTGCCAATTGTTGCTTCTGGACTCATAGCAAAAAAGGGGAGTTATCTGATAGTAGAAAACCCGGAAGCGCATTTACATCCATCGGCACAATCTAAAATTGGAAGATTTTTAGCAATGGTAGCAAACGCTGGTGTAAATGTGATTTTAGAAACGCACAGCGATCATATTATAAATGGAATCCAAATAGCTGTAGCAGAAAAAGAAATTGAAAATACATCTGTCACAATAAATTTTTTTAGCCATGTGGAAGGCGAAAGCCAGCCCAATGTTAATGGCATAAGCATAAAGGAAAAAGGCGAGTTGACTGAATGGCCTAAAGGTTTTTTTGATCAGAGTCAAATTGATTATTCGCACTTAATTCGGTTAAAGAAAAATGTTTAACTACTATCTTTTCAATAAAAGCTACGAAACAGCAAACAGTAGATCAATTGAGGACAATCTTCGTGATTTGAATGATTTGGTTGTCGACGAAAGAAACGGGGGAGATTCTTTCTTGCTGCACGATTCAATATGGGGTCTGGAAACAGTAGACGGCAACTTTTCTGATGTTGTGTTTTCTAAATTAGAAGATGAACAATTACGGTATACTGTTTTGCCAAGAATGTTTCAGGCCATTGGAAATATCGAGAGCGAAATTTTATCTCTTAAGCAATTTGATGATCTTTATAGGATTTACAATGCCTTTTATGGGATAAATTTTTCGGAAATCGAATTGGATAGATGCATCAATAATAAAGAAACGTACACTGCATTTCGTGAAAAGAATCTATGGGATGTAACCCCTAATTTATTTTGGGAAAGGAGAGAGATGTTATTTTCAAAAATTGTTCTTTGTGATAATGTTAAGAACGATATTCAGACCATTGGTGGAACTTATTTAAATCAGATCTTAATTAGGTTAAAAGAGTTAGACGAATATGTGAAGAATTGCTGGACCGCGGGAAATTTCAACTATGAAGATGCAAATGAAAAAGCACCTTTAAACATTTCGACAGAATCAAAACAGACTATGGGTCAAAAGAAATACAGAGATCAAAGAATGTTTTCTTTGCCTGACGGAAGAAGGGAATGCTTTGAACTACATATCAAGACTGGAAATTTGCGATTTCATTTTTTTCCGGAAAATGGGTTTGTTTATGTAGGGTATATTGGCAAACATTTAGACACAGATAAGTACAATTAATTTGGGATCAATTACCAAAAAATAATAGAAATGTTTTTTTGGGTCTGTAAAATGAACTGTGTCAGATAATTGTTTTGATCTAGTTTAAAAGAGGCGGCGACGGCTCCATTCACAGAGCAAGGCGACGCCTCTTTTTTACGGCGGAATATCATAGATCCGTTTTCATTCTGTCCCCAAAGAT
>DASWFF010000018.1:0-33155 GCA_036394375.1 Puia sp. | reverse complement strand
GGGCAGGTCATTTATCGCCAGCAGCTTTCAGGATTTTCCTTTCAATTACTGCGCGCAATCTTTCCTGGTTCGCATCAGCCCATTCGCCAAGGTTCAGCACCACCGGCATCAGGCTTTTACCAAACTCGGTCAGGCTATATTCTACTTTTGGTGGCATCTGTGCATACACAACCCTGGAGATTATTTCATGTTCTTCCATTTCTTTTAATTGCATGTTCAAAACACGTGGTGTGGCGTCAGGGATCTTACGTTGCAGTTCACTGGGCCGCTTATTTCCTTCATTGATGAAAAAAAGCAACCGTATTTTCCATTTACCGTACAATACTTCACCCACCAGGTCCAGCCCGCAGTTCAGCGTAATAGGTATCTTTCTTTCAACCATTGGATAAAGTTAATCCATATTTCCAAAAGGTTTTATAGGGAAAATATTTTCCCTATCTGAATCTCCTTTCCGTACTTGTTAATGGAGCTGATACTACCGAATTTTGCAGTACACAAAAACAAATACTATGGATCGGTATATGGATGGCAAAGAGTTGGCCGGAAAAACTGCATTGGTCACCGGCGGTACCAAGGGGGCGGGAAAAGCCATTGCGGAGCGTCTAGCCAGAGCCGGAGCGACTGTTATCATCACAGCCCGGAACAAACCGGAAAAAATGAACGGGGCGTTCCATTATATTGCAGCTGATCTCAGTTCTCCGGAAGGAACAGAAAAAGTGATTGAAGAAATCAAAAATTCTTTTGGTGGAGTTGATATACTCATCAATAATTTAGGTGGTTCCGAAACTCCAGGCGGCGGCTTTCAGGCATTGACGGATGCGCATTGGCAGGAAACGATTCAAACCAACTTGCTTGCGCCGGTACGCCTGGACAGAGGCTTGCTTCCATTCATGTTGCAACAAGGTGCAGGTGTAATCATTCATATAGTCTCAATTCAGGCAAGATTACCTTTGTATGACTCTACCCTGCCGTATGCGGCTGCCAAAGCAGGATTGCTGAATTACAGTAAAGGCCTTTCTAACGAAGTGTCTCCAGAAGGGGTGCGGGTGCTTGCCGTTTCTCCGGGATGGATAAAAACGGAAGCTGCCATCAGAATGGTGAGGCGGATTGCGGATAGTTCGGGCATTACGGTAGAAGCAGCTACGCAAAGTGTAATGGATGCTCTGGGTGGTATTCCAATGGGTAGACCTGCCGATCCGGAAGACATTGCTGAATTGGTTGGCTTCCTGGTTTCACCCCGTGCAGGCTACCTGAGCGGAACGGAATATGTAGTGGATGGTGGTACCATCCGGACAATATAGCAACGCCAATTTTATTTTTTTTATAATAATCAAATTGTAAGGATATGAGAAATATTGTAAAGTTGCCCACTGTGCTTGTTGCATTGATCACGGCGCAAAATGAACACAATAGCCAGGCTTTTGCAGAGATATTTACAAACGATGCTTTGGTGCATGATGAAGGAAAAGATTATAGCGGCAAAGCCGCTATAAAAGCCTGGAACGAGGACACAAATAAAAAATACAATACCCGGCTGGAGCCAGAAGCTATGCGGGAAAAAGGTGCGGAAATTATTTTAACAGTGCTGGTTTCCGGTACTTTTGAGGGAAGCCCCATTACCCTTGAATATCACTTTCGTATTAAGGATAGCAAGATTATTTACTTAAATATTACAGGATAAAACGTTAAGGACGCAAGTTTATTCAAGATTTAAAGGAAGTTGCAGCAATCTGGAAATAAAAAGCCTTCAGGATTTTTTGAACCTGAAGGCTTTGCTTGGAATCCCTTGCCCAAAATTGCCTTTCTTGGGAATCCCATGCCAGTCGGAATGACAGGATTCAAACCTGCAGCATATAAACTAAAAAATTCAGGGTAACAATCCGAAAAGATATCCATTTGCTCTAACCAACTGAGCTACAGGTTGAAAATCAACCAGGCCGGATTCGAACCGGCGACACAATGTTCCACGAAGTATTTCTTTTCTACGACACCTGAAAAAGTTTACATAAAAATGAATGAGCGACAGACAAACAGCGACTGTTATTGCTGAGCTACATTTTCGTTTCCGAAAAGGCGGGATTTGAACCCGCGCCTTCCTGCTTCCACAGGATGCTCTAACCGAAGTAACGCTGCTTTACGGCATCATTCAGGAAATTATTATGAAAGGGTAATTAATCAATAAGAGTCTCTCATTCCCATTTTCCCTTTACGGAATTCCGGAAATGGTTAGATTCGAACTAACGATGGCCACGAAGTATCTCTTATCTACGACACCTTTCAAAAAATTAAGGAGTAACAGGCAAGTTGAGAAACGGGGCGCTGTCAAGCCGGGGATTTGCACCCTCTCCCTGAATTGCTCCAGGGTCCTTGCCCCAAATTGTGACGAAGTATCTCATCTTTACGACATCCTTAATCTGTTAATCAGCTTTAAGATTTTTTTTGGAAAAGCAGCTCCCGGGGTGAACCGGGAACTACTTATTTCCTCCTTTCTGCACCTAATCCTTTTCTATAATTCTATACTATCGATCATCGCTACCGCGTCCATTCCATTTTCAACGGCGCTTAACACGTTGAAAATCTTATCACTCCAGCCGGCGATCAAATACACATCATCCCTCATCACATTCAACGGCGTGTTGCCATAGCCGGCCAGGTCGAACAGGTATAATTTAGCACCCGGCGCCAGTTGTTTATATTGCGCCCACAACGTTGCGATGTTCTCTCCGCTGTTGTTGCTATTCCACAGCTGGCAGTCGGTAAACAACATGATCTTATCTACCACTTTCTTACGCTGCAACAGGTCTTTAACAACCAGGTAGCCGTTGGTGCTATAGCCTACTTCACCCTCCCGGCGATAAAACTCCTGGACATTCGCCAATATGTTCTTTTTAGGAACGTTGACCACTTTCCAGGTATCGCCGAACATCCCCGTGATTACGTTTTCGCAGCGGCTTTGCAAAAGCATCGCCAGCATCAGGCCGATATCATAACTCTGCACTTTACTCCTTTCGCTGATAGATTTTTGCATGCTACCGCTCACGTCAGCGGCAATCACCACTTTTGTGTTTTCATCGTAACCGGCAATATTCTCGGCGCTGACCAATACGGCTTCTTCCAGCGCATCCAGCACTTTGCTGACACGGCCATTCTTCAGGTCCTTCAACTCCCTGTAAGCGCTGAGGAAACGGAAAGGCAATTGCTTGCTCTTAGCCACGGCCTGAGCATTACCCAGATAATCGCAGACCTTATTTAAAGCTTCTTTACTTACTTCAGCCTCCAGTATATTACGCAGGTTACGCAAGACAGCCATATACCCCATTTTATTACTGAAGATGAGCTCCTCCCATTTGTCGCGCAAGGCACCTTGTTTCAATTCCAGGCTATCATACTTTTTCTGACCCAATGCACTCAACTCTACTTCCCAGGTATAAGGAGCCAGCAATTCGTCTTTTACAATCTTATCGAACAAAACCTGCTGTGCTTCATCCTTTGCCTTCGGGTGCACCAGGAACAAGGCATCTTTCAATTTTACAGAGGCCTCCCGGTTATATTTAGCAAACTGGTACTCATCGAATTTATTAAACGCCTCAGCCAGTCCTTTCTGCAACTGCTTGCTCAACTTATTCAGTTTCTTTATGTCTTTTCTTTCATTAGCCAACGAATAATAAGCCAGCAACTCGGTAATCTCATCGGCACGTTGTACCACACGATTAACTAATTTTCCCACTACACCGTTCCCGCTATGTTGCTTAGCCAACTCTACAGCCAATACCAGGGGCACGCTACGCAGATACATATTCTCACGGGCATAAACAGCCAGCTTTGCTACAAAACCGGGATCGTTCTTCGCGATCAAAGTACGGAGGCGCAACAACATTTCTTCCGCCGTCGTATAGAACTTGTCATTCAAAGCGGCAGTAGCCACAGCAGTATACAACTCTACCTGAGGGGTCAATATAAAGGCTTTTTCTCCACCGTAGTTCACCGTCTGATTAGCCGCGTTTGTCCTCTTCAAATTAAATTTCATGATCCACCTCCTTTGTTTTCGTTTGATAACACAAACCTAGTATCGTACTGCGCAGTCCACCTGCGCAGTTAAAAAAATTTTGCAGATTTTTCAAAAAACTTGTCCGACGGTCATTGCACCACCTTATTCGCACAGCTGGAGCTGGCGAAAGCATGCGGCTTTGCCTTGAAGACGAAACCCATTCCCATGATATAACCCATGGCCTCTTTCAGCGCGTCGTTACTCTTAAAGTTTGGATTGGTGTTAATATCCGCATGCACTTCCATATCTACATTGTAAATAGTGAATAACCTGCACAGCGCATAAGCCACTTCGATACTTTTGGCTACTTCCGTCAACATTCTCTCTTTAACACTCATCTTTTTCTCCGTGATCTCATTGTGTATGTACATAAAACCACCTTTCCCTTTCCGGATGAATACGATCACAGTAGCCCACTCCGTCTCCTTTCCTTTTACCTGGCTGTCCGTACCGATACATACTTTCAGTTCATGCCCCATTTCTTTTTCCCTTACCAGCACAGACCGGATCTCCTCTTCGATAGGTCTTTTTATTCGGACGCCATCCAGTTTTCTCCATTGCTGTTGCTTTTCCATTGTCGTTTGTTTTACGTTAACTCTCCTCTAATCGCACGGGATCCAGGGCTCGAACCTGCATCTTCAGTTTTGGAAGCTGTCATGTTGCCAATTACACCAATCCCGCATTTGCGGACGAAACAGGATTCGAACCTGTACCTTCGGCGCTTCAAGCCGTCGCTCTACCCTTGGAGCTATTCGTCCGTTTGTTGGTCCGGTGAGGCTCGAACTCACAACCCTCCGGGTAAAAGCCGGATACTCTTAGCCAATTGAGCTACGAACCATTAATCGCTGGCTTAAGAAGAGTCGAACTTCTACCCCTGCGTTCGTAGCACAGGATTCTTCCATTAAACTATAAGCCAATCAATCCTTTGTCTTCGGTTGTCTCCGGGGCTCGAACCAACACCATCAGTGTCAAAGACTGATATGCTAAACCATTACACTACTCAACAATATCCACACCAACGAACCCTGTGATCTGTACGGGAATCGAACCCATATTATAAGAATGAAAGTCTTATGTCCTGGCCATTAGACGAACAGATCAATCCTTACACACCAACAAAAAAGCCCGGTCGAATTACGACCGGGCTTTTTTGTTGCTCAAACACAGTTTAATCCTGTGCCCGCTTATACCCCGGTCGTCTATGAGTACTTTTATACTCAATGCCTGTTGGATCTATACTATTTCGCTCCTGTGCATACCAATGGCATACTGATAATGATTGATCATTCAGTTGTCTAAATCGCATAGTCCAAATTGCACTCAGCATATTTTTCCTGTATTTATTTAAAATTTCCATAACAAAAGACCCAGGGTCTACCAGTCGAAGGCTATGCTCCCGGCCCAAAAAAAAACCCGCAATCTCTTGCGGGGCCCGTGTTATATCGAATTAGTACATTTAACTTATTCTGTTAGCACAACATGCCCCGCGATAGGTATAATCCCTTTCAGGACTAAACCAATTTTTTGTCGATATCTGTAGCTGCATGTGTTGCATATTCTTTTTTACAATTACTTTAACAGTGCAAAGATGTAATTATTTTTTCAATCCCGCCAACTTTTCTGAAAAATATTTTTTTTATTTAGTATATTACTAAGGATAACAGACATGAGAAAACCTCATTTCTTAACGTGGTAAATCAAAAAAACTATGAGAAGTCTGTTTATCTTATCAACCTTTTTTCTCAGTCAGTCCATTCCTCCTACCGGTCTCCTGCCTTATTTTATCGACCCGACAGGAACCTATATTTTGATGGGCTCTGTGAAGAATAACAGGATCACAGGTCATTCCGGGGAAATAAGAGTTCAACTTTTAGACAGCCATCAAATAGCGCTGTGCTTTTATATTAATAAAGGCTACCCCGGTTATGAGTCAGGATCCTTTATAGACACACTAGCCTACAATGACAGCAACGCCCGGTATTCTCCCGGAAAAGATTCTTCCTGTATCATCCTGTTTTACTTTCATCGGAAAATGGTCGAGATCATGGAAATCTATGCCGACCCTCCTTTATGCCGCGGCTTTGCCAATGGAGTGCTGATATCCGCCGTCTTCGACAAAACTTCCTCCGACAAACCCATTATCCAGGACCTGTCAGCCCACGGCATATCTCCTTAGCGCGGAAACAGGAAATCAGGATTGCAATACGCGTTTGCCGGAGGAAGGAGAATAGCCAAAATGATCCTTGAACAGCCTGGAAAAATGCGCAGCATTTTCAAAACCAGTCGTATAACACACGTCCGTTACCGACATCGTTGTAGAAGACAATAGCTCTTTCGCCTTATCCAACCTTTTCTCCCGGATCCATTGGGAAGGAGGCATATTGTAAATGGCCTGGAAATCCCTTTTAAAGCTTGACAGGCTTCGGCCTGATAAATAGGCCAGGTCCGTCAGGGAAACTGGGTTCAGTAAATTTTCTTCGACCGTTACCGAAATATTCGAACGCGCCGGTTGCTTCATTTGTAATAATTGCCGCATCACATTTTTGTCCGCACTCGCCAGATCGAATAACAGTTCCAGTAACTTAATCCTGATCAACCCCGCATCGATGCTATCCGGCTCATTGAAATACGGCTTAAGAGATTCCACATACTTCAGCAGCCTCTCCGTCACGTTGTTCACGGAAACAGGGACCAGCTCAGGAGCCCGATCCATTTGAACATTCGCCATCTTTAAAAATTCTTTCAGAAGATCATCTTTCAGAAAGAACAACATATAGTCCAGCAAATTATTATTGCCCGGTTCGCCATATTTTCGATATTCCACCAAAATGGATTTTTTTAATAATACCATCTGGTTCTTCCTGACGGTATATTCTTCCTGCCCGTATCGGACCCTATATACCCCTTCCAACACGAATATCAGCAGGTGATCCTCCAGGAACATAGATCCCGTCGTCTCCTCCGTAAAAGAACAGGATTCAATCACGGAAAGGCCGTTCATCTTTAAAATACCCTGGCCGTAAGGCGCGGTCGTAAACTCTTTTGGTATCCTGATAATCTTGTCCATAGTCCTTTTAAGAACTATAAAGTTACGGAACTTTAATTACCCGGCTAATCAGGCATGAACGTTGTCGGAGGGATCTTCGCATCAATATCTTTCTTTTGTCGCTGACGGTCGAATAAATAGTTCCCTACTACGAGATAGTCCATTTCCGTACGCATAAATCCCAGGTAAGCTTCCTCGGGGGTGCAAACGATGGGCTCCCCTCTTACATTAAAAGAAGTATTGAGGAGTATGCCGCAGCCGCTGATCTTTTTGAAATCATTGATCAACTGCCAGAATCGGGGATTTGTCTCTTTGCTCACTGTCTGTACCCTCGCAGAATAATCCACATGGGTCACCGCAGGAATATCCGAACGAAGATGATAGAGTCGATCATACAGATCCAGCTCCCGGTAATTCCCGGGCTCTGGTTTCCGTAAGGCATCCTTTATGGGCGCGACAAACAGCATATAGGGAGACGCCGCATCCATGTCGAACCAGCGGGAGGCATCCTCCTCCAAAACACTGGGCGCAAAAGGCCGCCACCCCTCCCGGAGTTTTATTTTTAGATTGAGGATCTTCTGCATGGCAGGATTTCCCGGATCTCCCAGGATACTTCTGTTCCCTAACGCGCGAGGGCCAAACTCCATCCTGCCCTGACACCAGCCAATGATTTTTCCCTCCGCAATCTTTCGGCTGATGATTGAAGTTAGTTCATCGAAATTTTCAAAATAGTCATAAGCCGCCTCATAGCGGCGGATAACGCTTAAAATATCTTTTTCCTTACAAGAAGGCCCCAGGTAAGCTCCCATCATACCATCAAAGCCCGGCGTCCTCTTTCTCTCCTGCTGATAGCTGATATGGTAAGCCGCATAAGCGGCCCCCAGGGCTCCCCCTGCATCTCCGGCCGCCGGTTGTATCCATATCTTCTCAAATAGCCCTGCCTTCGCTATCTTACTATTAGCCACACAATTCAAAGCCACTCCACCGGCAATGACGAGGTTCCTGCTTTGCGTGAGTTCCCGGGCCGTACGGGCCAGGGCAATAACGATCGATTCCGTCACTTCCTGTATAGCCAGGGCAAGGTCCATATACGCCTGGCTAAGAGGCGATTCGGGCTGTCTTGGCCCAAACCCGAAAAGAGCTTCCCATTTCACATCGTTTGTCATTTTTAACCCCGTGGCAAAATTAAAATACTCCATATTGAGCAGGATAGACCCGTCTTCCCGCAGGTCTACCAGCTTGTCGAGGATCTTTTGCCGGAAGTCTTCCGTTTGCGGGGAGTGGGGATTGCCATAGGGCGCCAGCCCCATCAGTTTATATTCACCGCTATTGACCCTAAAACCCAGGTAATAAGTAAATGCCGAATACAAAAGACCGACGGAATGCGGGAACCTCAACTCTTTCAGGATCTTTATCTCCTTCAGCCTGCCCTGGCAGATAGTGGTCGTTGCCCACTCTCCCACCCCATCAACCGTGAGAATGGCAGCCTCTTCAAAAGGAGAGGGATAATAGGCGCTGGCGGCATGTGAAAGGTGGTGTTCAGGAAAGAAAAGAGGAGTTTTATCGGCGATCCCCAATTGACGGCACTCTTTACGCAATAGCTTCTTCATGAAAAGCTTGTCTTTGATCCATAGGGGCATCGCCTTCACAAAGCTGGCCAGTCCCCGGGGAACAAAGCTGTGATAAGTCTCCAACAGGCGCTCGAATTTCAGGAAGGGCTTGTCATAGAACGCAATAGCAGTAAGTTCCCCATAGCCGATTCCCGCCTCCTCCAGCACATACCGGATAGCCCGTGCCGGGAAAGAGGCATCCTGTTTGATCCGGGTAAAACGTTCTTCCTGGGCGGCCGCGACGACCAGGCCGTCAATGACCAGGGCGGCGGCGCTATCATGATAAAAAGCAGAGATCCCGAGTATGATGATTGCCAATCTGGTTAGAATAAAGTGTAAATAAAAGGCGCCAGGGCAGAGGCGCTGGTTACCACGATCAGCACAGCCATTAACAAAAGGACTACGATCAGCGGAAGTAACCAGAATTTCTTCCGGGTCTTTAAAAAGAGCCATAGTTCTTTTAAAAATTCCATAAGACCGAAATTAAAGATATTTTAAAAGGTATTCTCAAGATCTTTTCCCGTGTACGCATGATCCCGGCTGGTCATAACAGATTCCCGGCCTTTTTTAAACTGCTTTACTTTTAAGGGATCGGAGCCCATCCATTTTCTTACCAGGCCCACAGGAACGACGATCCCGAAAAATACCAGCCCCATCATAATCCTTGAGCTGATGGCATTCAGGAGCTTAGACAGCCCGGACCAGACAACGGCAAAAGGATAAAAGACGGAAGGCAGGATCATCGTAAGAAGGGTCAGGGCAAACGCAAGGACAATCCAATTTCTATCCGGTATATAAAGCGTCCGGAACAAAACAAGCAGAATGGCCAGCTGCCCGAATTCTGTGGATTGTTTTTTTGTCACCCCTCCAAATAGTTTTTCCATCCTTTAGCTCTTTTATTTATGTTTTCTTAAAAATGTGCAGGAGATGCGCTTTTAGAAATTTAGCGCATCTCCTGCACATGGCTAATGTCGGTCCTTCGGACAAGACGCTTCCAGCGTCTTAGTGCCGGTTCTTATTTATGTTCACTTAGCCCGGCTCCGTAGTGCCAGCGCCTCCTTATTTCCGGGATCGGCTTTTAAGACCTTTTCAACGTATTTGGACGCTCCCTCCCTGTTGCCCATCCTAAAATATTTATCGGCGATCTGGTTCAGCACAGGCAGATTGGCCGTATCCCTTCCTGATATTTTTTGCAACTGAAGGATCTCCGTGGCAAATTGCCTGACCGGAGCCAGTTTCATACCGGAACTATTGTTTTGAATCGCATAATCCAGGTAGGGGATCGCATCGCCCGGCCTGTCTAATTGGAGAAAAAGTACGAAAATTTTCCTGGCTTTCTCAAAAGAAGGAGATAAGGAAAATGATTTTCTAAAATAAAACACGGCATTTTCAGGATCCTTTAGCACCCCACACAAATTAGCGGCCTTTTCATAAAAAGGTTCCTCCGTCGGATGCTCCAACACCAGGGCTTCCACTATCCTCCTGGCATTCGCCCAGTCCTGCCGCCCGATATAATAGTTATACAGGCTATCGATGGCATCCGGCCAACTCGTTTCTTTAAGCATAAGACTATACGCCAGTCGCTCCTCCTCCGACCGGGGATTCAGGGAATCCCGGAAATTACGGGCTGGCAATGCAGAATCGAGGGGTGCTCCGTTCCCCAATCTCTCATCCCGGAAAGGCCAGTTCCTCTTCAAATTAAAAACTTTATAAACCCCTGCCAGCGAATCTACTTGGGTGATGGGCATATCCTGCAGCAATTGCCGGAAACTCATTTCTTTTTCGGGGTGAAAAGAAAGGAGCCCTTGCTTTTTCATCGTCTCATAAAAAACATCCGAGAGCAATGCATAACCCATCAGATTGGGATGAACATGCTCCAACAACAACTCGTCTCCGATAATAGCACCTTTCGATCGGGCCTCAAAAGCCGCTCTCGTATCGACCAAATGCACATTCTTATATTTATGGCACAACTCCAGAATGATGGTATTGATCGTATCCGGCGCCCGGAATCGCAGGGCGTCCAGATTGCTGGCTTTGGAAAAATATACTTTTGCCTGCACGGAATCCCCCCGGCTATAGGCCAGACAGCCTAAATAATAGTTACAGCCCGCATGTGCCTTATACAACTGGCCGGCCTCTTCGAAAAAACGTCCGGCCGTCGCCGTGTCCCTGCTCTTCCAGGCTGCCAGCCCATTGGCATAGTTCTTTGCAAAACCCGGAAATTTAAGCGGGTCGGCAGGAATGCTGATAAACGGGGGCAGGTCTTTTTCATTCGAAACCAGGTTGCTGAAGAAGACAGGGACCTGACCCTTCTCAAAAAGGCGCAGCGTCTCCTCCATATTCGACCGGAACTGGTCGACCCCCCTGTTGAACAAGGGAGATCCATAAGGGATCTGCTGGTCGCCCGCCATGACCTCCATACGGGTCTTCCCGGCATTTGCCGGGTGGTTGCCGAAAACCCCTGTTATCTTTTCAACTACATGGGTCAGCAACTGCATAAGCCGGAACCGGCGGAGCGCAAGCACCCCGTTGATGATCGTGGCATTGCCTCCTGTTCTATCCGTAGACCCGACGCCCATAGCCCCATAATATTCATTATGCCCCGTGTAGATGAGGATGGCATCCGGTTCATAGTTGACTACGTCTTTCGCAAAGCCGGAGACCGTATAGGAATTGACGGCCGTTAAAGAGAGATTGACAATTTCGAAATTCTTATCCGGATACTCATGCATCAGGCGGTATTGCAGCCACCGATGAAAGGACCCATTGTGGAAATAGGGGTACCCGATCGTGGTAGATTCGCCCAGGACAAAGATCCGGAGGGTATTTGCCTCTTTTTTCTTCCTGAATAATTCCAGGTTGCCGGTCGTCGCATTCTCCTGATTGGCAAAATATTTCCTGGAAGCATCGGGATTTAACACCAGGAAATCCTTATCGGCGGGATATTCGATAAAAAGACTAAGATCATGCCCGTAATGAAAGACCCTTAAGGAGATCTCTGTTAAGAACAAGATAAGGAAGGGGATTAACAGGCTGATAAGCTTAAATAAGAGCGTTCTCCTTTTAGAACCTCCCCGGGCGGGGAGCCGGTCATCATATGGCTCTGGCTTGTTCATCAGACTAAGTTATATAAAAACGAAGCGTCACGAATTTAATTAACAGGGGAGCCCTTCAGGATATATACTTTACCCGGCTCTGTGGGAAGGTCGTACATTTCGGTTGCAGGCAACAGGGGTGCGGTCAGGGTGGCTTTATTGCTGATGATAGGTTCCGGCACCGGCGGGGTCTCATAAAAGGGATTGGGGTTTACTCCCTTCGCGGGGCGCAACCCTGGAATGAGGGCCAGGGCATTGGGAGCCCTCAACCGGCAATTGCCCCCCAGCAGAGATTTGATCACCAGCCTGGTCAGCCGGCCGTCCTGCCATTCCATTTCCCTGATCTCAAAACCGCCGGGGGCCCGAAGCCCGGCGACCTTGCCTGTATTCCAGGCGTCCGGCAGCGCCGGCAATAAATGAATAGCGCCATCCCTGCCCTGCAGGAGCATTTCGGTCATGCCGGAAACGCAACCGAAATTACCATCGATCTGGAAGGGAGGATGGGCATCGAATAAATTATCATAAGTGCCTCCCCCCTCTTTAAAAGTTCCTACAGGAGAAAGCTGGTTCTGAATGAGCTTATAGGCATGATTGCCATCGAGCATCCTGGCCCACCAATTCACTTTCCAGCCCATGCTCCAACCGGTGGACACGTCCCCTCTTTGCAGCAAAGTGGTATGAGCCGCGCTGAATAATCCGGGAGTCCGGTAAGGAGAGATCTGGTTGGAAGGGAACAACCCGTATAAATGGGAAATATGCCGGTGATGGTCGCTAGGATTATCCAGGTCTTCCAGCCATTCCTGTAATTGTCCATATTGCCCGATATGCATGGGAGGCAGCCGTCGGCGTATGGCCATCAGCGTATCGGCAAAAGCTGCATCCGTATTCAGGGTCCGGGCCGCGCGAATGGCCACGGACAACATGTCGAAAACAAGCTGGTTATCCATGGTGGTGCCGGCGTCAAAAGAAACTCCAGGCCGGATGGAAGGGGCATTTTCCGGGGTGGTGCCGGGATTGATGACCAGCCAGTGATTCCCGGGCTCTTCCACCAGGTCGTCTGCGAGAAAAAGGGCCGCCCCTTTTAAAATAGGATAGACGGACCGCAGGTAGGCCTTATCGCCGCTATACAGGTATCTCTCCCACACCTGCTGGCTTAGCCAGGCGCCTCCCATGCTCCATATCCCATAGTAAATATCATCCACCGGGCCGGTAATACGCCATAGATCCGTATTGTGATGGGCTAACCAGCCCCGCGCCCCATACATAGTCCTGGCCGTCTCCTTTCCGGTAATGGAAAGATCCCTGACCATACGAAGCAAAGGCTCCGCCATTTCAGGGAGATTGTCTTTTTCCGAAGGCCAGTAATTCATTTCGGTATTGATATTAATCGTGTATTTGCTATCCCAGGGCGGCTCCATTTTATTATTCCACAACCCCTGTAAAGTAGCGGGCTGCCCCCCTGGCTGCGAAGCGGAAATGAGCAGGTACCTTCCGTACTGAAAATATAAGGTAGCCAGTTGCGGATCCTTACCGGCCGCGAACTCCCGGAGACGAAGGTCGGTAGGTTTTTGTGCCGCCTCAGAAGTTCCCAGGTCCAGCCGGACCCGGTGGAAATATTTCTGATAGGAAGCGATATGCTCTTCTAATAGCTGCTGATAGTCCTTGTTCACCGCCCGGGTAAGATTCTCCTCCGAGCGTTTAACCTCGTCGGCGCTCAGGTCCTGGTAGTTGACGAAATTGGTAGCGATGGAAATATATAGCAGGACACTGTTGGCTCCGTTGACGGCAATGCCGGAATCCGTTGCCGAAAAACGGCCCCCCTCCTTTACTATTTTAACGATGCCATTGAATCGTAATTTACCGCCTTCCACTCCCTCATGTCCTCCCGTGCTGCCATGTAGTACGATCCGGTCCTTATCCATTCTTATAAGCGCATGGGGCTGGGGAGAGGATAAGACAGCGCTAAAAGAAAGACTGCCCTTTTTGTCGGCTTCCAGTTTTACGATAATCGCCCGGGCAGGAACGGAAGCAAAGATAGTCCTGGTATATTTTACATCGTTTATGGTATAGCTGGTTTTCGCAACGGCCTTGTCTATATCCAGCTCACGGTAATAATGACTGTAGTTCTCATGCCCGGGAAAGTTCAATAGCAAGCTGCCCACCGGCTGGTACAGTTGACCATTCGATTTTTTCGTCTGTATGGTTTTGGCAGCCAGCGCCTGGGCTTCTTTTTGTCTTCCTTCAAAAATCAGTTTCCGTATTTCCGGCAGGGAAGCCAGCGCATCGGGATTATCGTTACGGTTAGGACTACCCGTCCATACGGTCCCTTCGTTCAGTTGGAGGCACTCTTGCCCGGGATTGCCATAGATCATAGCGCCCAGGCGGCCATTGCCTACCGGCAGGGCATTTTCCCAGGTGGACCCGGAAGGCCGGTCATACCATAATCTCAGTCGATTGTCCTGTGCACGTCCCGTTACGACTTCCAGGCTATCCTTCAGCCTGATATCATCCGAGGAACTTCCAACCATTATTTTAAATATTCCCGGCTCCACTACCCGTCGCATCTCCCGATTCCACAGCGACAGGTGTTCGGGGCCCACTTTAAAATTCACCACCCCGCTGGCGCCGGGTTTAAGCGCTATGCGACCGAAGCCCTTTAAAGCCATCACAGGGGTGGTAACACTTCCCAGCACATCGCGGAGGTATAGCTGTACCACTTCGGCGCCTTCCCGGTCGCCCGTATTTTTTACGGTAACGCTGATAGTCGCCGTCCCGTTAACAGGAATCCTGGAAGGCTCCACCCGTAAAGAGGAATATTCAAACTGGGTGTAGCTAAGTCCATGGCCGAAGGGGAATAAAGGCGTATCGGCTTCGTCCACATAATTGTGGCGGGAAGTCGGCTTGTGATTATAATAAAAAGGGATTTGCCCCACCGAGCGGGGAAAGCTCATGGGCAATTTACCCGAAGGATTGGTATTTCCCAACAGGACATCGGCAATAGCCAGTCCCCCTTTTTCTCCTGAGAACCAGGTCTCGACAATGGAAGGCATGTTCGCGGCCACCCAATTGATCGTAATAGGCCTGCCGTTACACAGCACCACCACGACGGGTTTTCCTGTCTCCCGGATGGCTTTGACCAGTCGCAGCTGCCGTTCGTCCAGGTCAAGGTTGGCCCTGTCTTTTCCCTCCCCCACCACCTTATTGTCTTCCCCCAATACTACAATGGCCGCATCGGAATTTTTCACCAGGTCCAGGGCTTTCGCGAACCTCGACTCCCCCGACTCCGATCCGGAGCTATCGGGACTGGAAGAGTCATACCCTTTTTCAAATTGAATCGTAAGGGAATTCCCGGCCCTTTGTTGTAAGCCATCGAGGATAGATACCGCCTTCCCTTCTTCATTGGAATACCCGCCCAGGTAAGTGCTGGTAGCTAAAGGACCGATCACGGCAAGGGACCGGATATTTTTTGACAAAGGCAGGATACCCCCCTCATTTTTTAACAGGCAGATGCTCTCCCTGGCCGCTCTGAGCGCCAATTCCTGGTTTTCCGGCGTATGGAAGACCTTTGATTTTAAGGAAGGATCGATATAGGGATGGTCAAACAAACCCAGTAAAAATTTTACGCGTAATACATCTCCGACGGTCTTATTGAGCTGTGCCATGGAAAGTGAGCCGTCCCCGATATCTTTCTTCAACGCCTGCAAAAAATCCAGGTGTGGGAAATCATAGAACTGCATGTTCAGCCCCGCTTTTATGGTTTGTGCAAGGGCATCGGGAATACCGGAAGCCACCTGGTGATTTTCGACAGTCATTTTAATGGCGCCCAGGTCGGATAATACAAATCCTTTGAACCCCCATTCTTTACGCAGGACATCTGTCAACAGCCATTTATTATCCACGCAGGGGATCCCGTCGATCTCGCTGTAAGCCGCCATCATGGACAAAGCGCCGCCTTCCTTCACCGCTTTTTCAAATACGTACAGAAAAGAAGAACGGGCCTCTCTTTCCCCAATGTTCACCGGCGAAGTATTACTACCCGCTTCGGGGATGCCATGGACGGCAAAATGTTTGGGCTCCGCTATTACGGCATCATCATGGTCTACGCCCCTTCCCTGGAGACCTTTTACCATCGCCACGCCATTCAGCGCCGCCAGGTAAGGATCCTCCCCATACGTCTCTTCCACCCTTCCCCAACGGGGGTCACGGGGCAGACAAAGTACGGGTCCCAGGATCATATCCACTCCATGCGCCCGGGTCTCCGTAGCGATGGCGCGACCGATATCGTGAACAAGGGAAGTATCCCAAGCGCCGGCCAATTGAAGAGGGATGGGAAAAGAAGTGCTGCCGAAACCGCTATATCCGTGAAGTCCTTCCTCGATGAACAAGACCGGGATGCCCAGGCGGGTCTTCTCCAACGCATATTTCTGGACGCGATTGGAAAGCTCGGAGCTAAGAGGGTAAAAATCATGAATGGACCCGATACCCGTGGCGCCCAGGCTGCTCACCACTTTTTCTTCTGACCAGGAACTCGCTTCATGCCCCCCCATATTAGCGACCTCCTTGCCCCAGTACATATCCAGTTGTTTGATCTTCTCCTCCAGGGTCATTCTTCCCAGGAGATCGGCCACTCTTTGTTCAACCGGTAATCCGGGGTCTTTGTAAGGATAGGGAACAGCTTTTTTTTCCCGGGCGAAGGCGGGCCGTATGGAGGCCGGTCCTGCGAAGGCGGAAATGAGCAGGATACCAACCAGGGAGACGCCAAACAGCAATCTGTTTTTCATTGACAAGTCGATTAGTTTTACCGGTGAGGAAGAATATACTACTGCAAGAAACAGCCCGGAGGTTAATAACCCCTTAATAATCGATTAATTCAGGGATTAACGGATTTAATTTTGAGGGGGTCAGCCATCAGGCGATAATCTCCTGGAATGACTTGCCGAGATCCGTCCCATAGATATCCTTATATTCCTTCAGGAATTTCAAATACGTATTATTGGCCAGGGTATGACGCTTCAGTAAAATAAGGCTTTTGCATTTGTAGGTCAGGGCATCTTCATTCACCTGGTCGAAATAAAAAATGCAATTGGTGATCTCGATGATAAATTCAGGGTCTTTCGATATATCTTTATTTTTAATATACCCCAGGCAGAGATCCAGTACCGAATTAGAGATATCAGACTTGACATCATCCAGCCAGTTATATTCCGTCTGCGACAAAAAAGCGCCCCTTTTAATAATATCTACCAGCGGATGTATATACCCTTTGCCGGCGTCAGAGGCGTGCTGCAGTAAAGAAACGAATTTTTTATAGTCCACGTAGATATCGTCATCAGGAATCGCGAACTGCCAGTAGGCCGATTCCTTACTGATGATGCCGTTGCCTATCTTTTCCAGGATCGCTTTCAGCTTAGCCAGGTTGACGGACCGGTTGTTCTTGGCATCCTTTTCCGGCTTATCATGCCAGAGGATTTCGTTCAGTCCTTCCGAAGAAATACCTCTTCCGTTACGGATAGTATAGAGGACGATGATCAGGAATAATTCTTTCAGCAGGGGGGTGAAAAGCCTGGTAATATCACTGCCTTCCTTATCGAATACCTGGAACTGGCCAAAAAGATAGATGGCAGACCGGTGATCTTTTTCAGCAGGAACAGGAGCGGGTTCAGCCGCAACAGGCAGGGGTGGGTTACTATCTGCCTCCAGGGCCGGCCCTTTACGGAATTTCTTTCGGAGCATAAAGACGGCCGCTGCAAGGAAGACAAGTATGATCAGTATGATAATATAGGGATAGTTGCTGCGATCCCCTGTGTCCGGCACGACCGTGTCTATCCCTGCCGCTTCCGGGGGAAAATTCAGCGAATAGATCTTTACTTCCGTATTCTTTTCCCGGCCATCCGGCTTTGAATACAGGAGGGTCACGGCGATCAGCTTATTACTAAGCGGCGAATAATATAGATCGGCAAAGGACTGCACGTCATGAAAGCTATAGGGAATAAGATTTCCGACAGGCTGATAAGACGAATCCGACAGGGTGCCTTCCACCAACTGGAGATTGGAATTATAACTGTCATTGGGGAAGATCATGCCGTACCAGGAGCCGGGTTTTGCACCGATCACCAGGCTGTTGGCAAAAGTGAAAGGGGTGTTCAAAGTCTTTAGCGAATAGATCCTTGAAAAAGCGTTCCGCTTTATATCGTACCGGAAAAGGTCATAATAATTCCGGGGATCCAGCATCTGATCGCCCGTCTGGCTGCCATACCCGCCGATGATATAAGCGGATTTCCCCCCGGTATCCGTCCCAAGAGCAGCCAGGTATCGGGGAGGAAAATAATCTCCGCCCGCTTTGAGCGTATCCCATTTCCGGGTGCTGAAGCGGTAGCGTTGTACCAGGTTCTTGTATTTTAATTGCCCGTAGCCGCCGATAATATACAGGGAGGTATCGGCAACGGAAACAAACTTATTCGCATGCCAGAACTCCGTTATCGGTGCATAGCTCAGTACCATATCCCACTGGCGCTGGCCAAAATCGAAGGAGGTAATGGTTTTTCGATCTACAAAGATATCGTACAATTTGTCGTAGATCGTGTCATAGATGGCCTGGTGTCCCAATAACAGATCCTGGTGCCGGCAGGGGATCCAGTCGACAGGATGCTGTTCATTCCGGAAAGAGCAAACGGCCAGAGAATCAGATCCAGGGACATATAGCTTATCGTGCTTGGCATCATAGGCCATAGCCGCATAACCATTGATCGTAAAGGAACTGATGAGATCCCATTTCTGATATTTGGGTTTTAGCCACACCGGGTTCTTTACCTTCGCGACCCGCTTATTCACTCTGTCATAACAGCTATCGGCCGCGATCTCATCCAGCGGGAAAAAATATTTCAGGGATCCATTCTCCTCCAGTTTAATATCCCGGATCTTCATCGGGGGGATATCCCTTGTCTTGAATTTCGGAAAATCATTGGCTCCCCATAAAAACCGGAAGCAGTTGCCGATCGCCGGGATAGGGCTGATACCGACGTTTTTCCCATTTACCCCGAACTTCATCGTATGGTTGACGAGATCGCATTTTATCGTAAGCCGGTTCCACTCTTTATGCAGCCGGATGCTATCGATGGTAAAACCGATGCCGGAAAAGTTCTCTCCGATGATCACTTTAAAGGAGCTGGACCGCTGGTTGTAGATCAGGTCGATATTCTGGTTGCCCGCAATAATACGAACCACATAACCAAAGTAGATCTCCCGGGCAGGAATGAAAGAAATATCAAACCCAAGCTCGAAATTTTTGGAAAAACAGAGGGAATCATCCGGGGAAAGGTCGAGACAGGTCCTTTTTTCCTGGACGACCTCATGGCTGTTGAAGGCCAGACCATAAGACTGGGCGAGCCCGCTAACCGTTAATAATAAAGCAATTATAGTGCTATGAATGTACCTCCACATAAGCCCGGTAAAAATAGTACAAATTGGGCATATGGGACTCTATGTTTGGAGGCCTGCTCCCTCCTATGGCAATCCAACACCCAGGGTCACACCATAGGTCCGGGGATTGCCTAAATGGGCGGCGCCGAAATCGTAGGCATAGGCAATATATCTTTTGTTCGTAATATTTCTCTCCCAGAATAGGATACTGAAATTCCGGGTCCTTATTCCTACGCTCATGTTGAATAAAGAGTAAGAAGGCTGTTTAATGGTATTCGCCAGATCAAACCAGGTATTTCCCAGGTAACGCCATTCCCCCCGGGCTACCAGGTTTATTCGCTGTTGCGCAAGGTGATGGGAAGAAGGACCCTCTGAAAACAAGTTCCCCAAAGGATAGCTGTATTGAGCCGCCAGCATGGAGGTCACCTCAGGCGTAAATACCTGGCGCCGCCCCGACAGATCAACGACACTGCCGTTTTGAGATAGCTTCAGGTCCTTGAACCGGGCATTGGTATAGCCGAAACTATAATTCAATTCCAGTCCCCTGACAGGCGTCGCGGCCAATTCCGCTTCAACGCCCTTACTGGTAAGTTTACCGGCATTCTTTGTCACGGTGATGGCATCGGGAAGAATTAGAGTGGGCACCTGTGCATTCCGGATCGTCGAATAGAAGGCCGCCAGGTTCAATTGCACCACATTCCCGAAAAGACCGCTTTTCAGCCCCACTTCAAAATTATTGCTGTATTCCGGTTTGAAGGCGTACAGGGGAGGCTGGGATGGATCGGAAGAAAGCTGGGTCATACCGCCCGTTCTGAAGCCCCGGCTATAGACCCCATAAAGCATTTCATTCTTTGATAAGGCGTAGTTAAGCGCCAGCTTCGGAGAGAAGGAATGAAAAGAAGTTTTTCCACTCGTATCAGGCCTCGTCACAAAAGAAGGTTGGCCATCCTTTTGCAGTTCACCCAGGACATTTTCTTCCTGCTGCTCATAATCGTACCTGATCCCCCCGGTAAGCTCCAGCGTTTTCGATACGGCATAAGAGGCCTGTCCATAAAAAGCCAGTCCTTTGTTTTTACCCCGGGTCGTATTGATCGTCGAAAAATTGATATCGGGCGAACCTAATAATCCGGCGTCTTTACCATAATGCGTCGCCTGTTTAACAGGGTTGCTGTTATAAAACAAATAAGAACCCGCCGTCCAGGTGAAAGGAGAGGCCGTATTGGCAGGGGACGTAAATTTAAATTCCTGCGTCCAGGTCTTTACATTGTTCCAGTCCCTGCCATAGTTATTAATGATCGTAATAGCGTCCAGGGGAGAAAAATCCCCGTCGATCGGCAGTGTGTAATACCGGTAATTTTGCTGATACGCCGTTTGCGAGCTGAAATTAAAAGAAGGCCCTTTGTAATTCACCGACAGGCTGGCGTTGAAAGTATTATCGACCATTTCCGTAACGGCATTCTGGTTGAGCACAAATGGGTTTTTAAAAGGATCGCCTGCCACCAAAGGGAAGGCGCCGTGATTCCTGTTATTATTATGCTTTACGTTCAGGGTAAGATCCCAGGCTTTTCCCGGCAGGTATTTCAGGTAATAATTTCCCGTAAAGCTATGCTGTTTGTCATAGGAGCTATTCGTGAATTTATTCGTATAATACCCATTACGCCCGTCATAAACGCCTGCCACTCCCAGGAATAGTTTATCTTTTACCAGTGGCGTTCTAAATCCGGCCGTATAGCGCTGCTGGCCATAATTTCCCACACTTACTTCCGCAAAGCCGCTGCTGGCATTCGAAGGCTGCCGGGTGATAATATTGATAACGCCGCCCATCGCATTGCGTCCGTATAAGGTGCCCTGGGGTCCCCGCAATACCTCGATACGCTCCACGTCCAGCAACTGGGAAATATAGGTATCCAGGCCGAACTGGTTGACTCCGTCAATATAGGTGGCCACCGCCGGGTCGTAGGAAGTAGTGGCGATACCCCGTATGCCCGTCGCATTCCTGCCATCTCCAGGGTCGGCGGAATACAGGTTGGGCACAATGGCGGTGATATCCTTGCTGTTCCATAAACGATACTCCTTTACCTGCCGGGAGGTAATGGCGGTAATACTGATGGGTATCTGTTGCAGCAATTCCTGTTTTTTTTGGGCCGTCACCACTACGGCGTCCAATTGCACATTGGACGGCGCTAATTGAACAGACAAGGTTCCATCTTTATGATCGGCTATCGTAACGGATTTATTGACCGTCGCAAAACCGGTAGCGCTGACGACCAGCATGTAGGTACCGGGGCTGATGGCAGGGATCCGGAATATTCCTTTATTGTCCGCAATGGCGGAATAATTGGTATTTAAAATCACTACGGTGGCCCCCGCGATAGCCTCCGGTTTGCTGTCCGTGATGGTACCGGATAAGGTACCTCCGGATTGCGCCTGCGCTGAATAGAAAATGACCAATAATAGGAATAATGATACGGTACGACGAAATAGATAAGCCACGTCTTAATTATTATTTATTATTAAACTGTAGGAAAGATAGGACCACTGGTTCACCACCCGCCTTTTCTGCATGACTGACGATAAACAATTTATGCAATTTTCCGTCTTTCACGGGCTCCAGCTTTGAGCTTAGCAGGGAATTGAAATATTGTTTGGGGGGTGCTATCGTATCCCTTGCATCTCCGTTAAAGGCAAAGGCGCCGATCTTCGCCCCATCCGGGCCGTCCAGGCGGAGCTCGAAGGTATAGGCGCCCACTGGCGCCTTCGCCCAGTTCACCATTAAAGAGGCTTCTTTGATCGTCGACAGGTCGCTGCTATCGACAGGGATAGTGCCCTGCTTACCGGTCTTCCGGTCAAAGGATATTTTGTTGTTCCGAAGGGAGACCGAGTAGCTGCCCGTCAGCGGCTTACTATTATTTTTGCCTCCTTTATCCGTATAAGAAGCTGTCATCGTAAGAATGCCCTTATCTTTTTCAGGTTTGTTCAGGGTCGCATTCACGGAGCCGGCAGCCGGCAGGGATTTGATTATCTTGTTCCCGGCGCCCAGCGTCTGGATCCATCCGATGATCTGCCGGATATCTTCTTCCTTTAAAGCAGGATGTGCCGGCATAACGACTTCACCCCATTTACCACTGCCTCCTTTGATGATCTTCTGTGTGAGATAGGGCACCATATTGGGATCTTTCCGGTATCGCAGGGCGACGTCCTGAAAGGCCGGTCCAATGGATTTCTCATCGGGTTTATGGCAGGTCTTGCAATCCAGGGAGAGCATCAGGTTCTTTCCCACCGCCGCGGCGTTCAGCGTCTGATGGCCCTGGGGGATAGCAGCCTTATCACTTCCCTCTATGTAATCGGCGGACACATACAGGTCGTTCATATCTTTCCGTTTGGCGGTATCGTCCTTGTCTTCGATAGCAACCTTATAGAACACAGGGGTTCCGGGAAAATAAAAGGTTTTATTCCCCTTTAAGGCTATTCTTACGGTAGGCGCTTCGTTGCCTGCATATACATTTACTTTACTACTGATCGCCGGTTCGCTCTTATCATCTCTGACCTCCACGGAAATAGCATAATCACCCACCTTAGTAAGGGTGTATACCAGCTTCGGCACGGCTGTCTCCCTTTTTATACCTTTTCCCAGGTGCCATATATACCGCAGCTTATCATTTTCAGGGTCTGTTGCCTCCACCGTCACCGTAATTCTTAAAGGGAGATCTCCGGAAGTCTTATTAATGGAAATATTATTGATCTTCGGGGACCGGTTGCCAGGGTTGTAATCGATGCGGGAGATCCCGGCATCTACATTTTTAGAAAACCAACCGGTACCATATTCTAAAATGTACAGCCTGCCGTCAGGCCCCATTTCCGCATCGATGGGAGAATTCCATTTTGTATGCCCCATAAAAGGCTCGATCTTCTCAAAATCACCATTCGATAGCATCGTCACTGCCTTGAACCAGCACCGGGTAAAATCATATATAAAAGCTTTCCCGTCGTAATAATCCGGCATTCTTGTCGCGGGCGGGTATAGGTCCGAATAAAACACCGGGCCCGCCATGGCGCATCTGCCGCCGCTGCCCAGCTCCGGAAACTCGGGGGACTCCGCATAAGGGTACCAGATAAAGGCGGGTTGTGCGGGAGGTAGCTCTCTTAAACCCGTGTTGTTGCGCGAATCATTGACCGGGTGGGCCGGATCGAATGCAGGTCCGTTGACATTGGTCTCATAGTCGTGGATATGATAGGCATAGTTATTCCCAACGAAATAAGGCCATCCGAAAAAGCCGGCCTTTCTTGCCTGGTTGAACTCATCATATCCCCTGGGTCCACGGGTGTCCAGGCTGTCATTGTTGGCATCCGGACCTACCTCTCCCCAGTATAAATAACCGGTCTTTTTATCAACGGAAATACGGTAGGGATTGCGATCACCCATTACATATATTTCGGGACGCGTCTTCGGTTCGCCTTTAGGGAACAGGTTGCCTTCCGGGATCTCATAACTGCCATCCGGTCTCAGTTTAATACGCAATATTTTACCCCGGAGATCATTGGTGTTGCCGGCGCCCCTGCGCGAATCATATTGAAGGTGCCCGGGACGATCGTCCAGGGGGGCATATCCATGACTGGCATAGGGAGTATTTTTTTCGTCAAAAGGAGTGGAATTATCACCGGTGGACACAAAAAGAGCATTATCCGGTCCGAATGCGATGGACCCGCCGGTATGGCAGCATATTTCCCGTTGGGAATAGAGCTGCAATATTATTTTCTCCGATTTAAGATCTATGCTGTCATGGGTGAAGGTAAACCGGGACAGGCGATTGACGGAGGTATCCGAGGGGCTGTAATAGATATAGACAAAATGGTTGGTGGAAAAATCGGGGTCGGCCTGTATGCCCAGCACTCCTTCCTCCGCATTTACGCCCGGGGTATGTTTCGTTTTGCAGTAAACATCCAGGTAACCCGCCTGTTTTACCTTCTTAGTCGAGTTCTTGTACAATAGGATCTCTCCGCGCCGCTGGGCCACCAGGATATCAAAGTCAGGAAGAATCGTCATTTCCGTAGGCTCGTAGAATTCGCCCATCGCTAAAGGTGTTTTCGTAAACCGGTCTTCTTCAGGAATCCCTACCCCCGGGACAGCGGGAAGGGTATCCGACCGTATTCCCGCAGGGGTAGAAAGGCGCCGGTTAAAGCCGGTGGCCATAAAAAAAATGATCGCGAAATAACCAATCCATTGAGCCTTTTTCATATGGTAGTACCTTTTGTATCTCTGTTAGTAGAGCTTATAGCTTAATAATTCCGCTAATTTAAGCCTTTACTGCTTTCTATCACAGCAGCAGCAGAGATATTATTTACCGCCTTGTATGCCGGTTTTATCAATCTGTGCGCCGGTTCCCCAGCTTTTATTCGGCTTAGCCCCCATCTCCAGCTCCAGGGTGCCTCCATTCATCAATTGCTCATGGGTGAACCAGGGGGTATTCAGCGCCTTGTCATTGAATCGTGCACTTTGAATATATTTATTTATGACAGAGCAATTTTTAGCAATTACCGTAAAACGTTTCCCGTTGTCGAGCGTGATGGTCACCTTGCTGAAGACGGGGCTGCCGATGGTATAGATAGGCAGGCCGGGTGTCACGGGATAAAAGCCTATGGAAGAAAAAACGACGAAGGCCGACATACCGCCGCCATCTTCATCGCCGGGAATGCCGAAGATATTGTCCTTAAACCAGGTAGAAAGGAGAAGGCGGACCATCTGCTGTGTTTTCCAGGGAGCGCCGACATAGTTGTACAGGTAAGGGATGTGGAAGCTGGGTTCGTTGGCCATGGAGAACTGTCCTACGAGTCCTGTAGCATCGGGAAATTTGTTCCAGAATTCCTGTTTGGAGCGGCCGAGGTCTTCGCGGAACAGTTGGTCCAGCCTACCCTCGAAGGCTTTGGGACCACCCATGAGAGAGATTAGATCGGGGATGTTCTCCTGGACCTGCCAGAGGTAGGTCCAGCCGTTGTTCTCATCGTAATAGTCCCGGCCGCCGGGGCCGCCGTCAAATTTCGGGTCGATGAGTATCCACTGGCCTTTGTCATCCTTTGGAAGGAAAAATTGCTGGTCGCTGTTCCAGAGATGGCGGTAGTTCTGCGCTCTTTGGGCAAAGGCCTGGTAGTCGGCTGTCTTTCCCATATCTTTCGCCAACTGGGACAGGGCCCAGTCGTCGAAGGAGGCGCCGAGGGTAACGGCGACGGCCTGTCTTTTCTCGAAGGGGTGTACTTCGGAGACCGATTCTTTCTCGCCGGGATGCAAAGCCGGCATATAACCGTTGGCGTGATAAAAAGAATCCAGGCTTGTTGCGGGGCCATTGCGCCAGGGAAGCAGGGTTGCATCGACAGCGTTCTTACGCATACCCTCATAAGCCGATGGCAGGTCGAAGTTGCGGAGTCCTTTCCTATAGGCGTCGAGGAAGATGACGGAGGAATGAAAGCCGTTCATACAGGCGTAGTCTCCGAACAGGACCGGGAAGGTCGGCATCCAGCCGCTCTGCCGGTACATGCGCACATAGGACTGCAGGATGTCCTGTTCCTGGGCGGGGTGCAGGATCATCCGCAGGGGATGCATGGCCAGGTAGGTATCCCAGGACCAGTCGTCGACATAAAAGGGGCGGTTATCTTTATTGACCTGTTTGTTATAACCGCTGTAATAAGACGAGCCTTCGCTGATGTCGACCATGCGTTCATGGCAGCGGTAGAGGGCGGTGTAGAACGAACGGCGCTGTGCTTCGGTACCTCCTTCTACTTTTATCTGAGACACTATGCGCGACCAGGCGCCTTCGGCGTTCGCTTTGACAGCAGCAAAAGTCGGGTTAACCGAAAATTCTTTTTTAAAGTTCTGTTTAGCCTGGTCGGCGCTGACGAAGCTGATCGCATATTTTAATTCGATGGGACCTTTGCCGGAAGGAAAGGTGATGGCCATTTTTTGTGAGGAATTGCCGGGGGAGCCGGCAAGATTGAAGATGCCATACATGTATACTTTAATATCACCATGCCAGGTCTCTATACCGGTGACCTCGGTAGAGGAGTTGAAATGCCAGGATGGTTCGTCGCCATTATAGGCATTGAGCAGTAAGTTCCTTTTTACACCTTCGGGGAAAGAGAAGCGGTAGATACCCGTTTTTTTTCCGGGAGCAAATTCGACCGTGATGCCTTCGTCGAGCAGGTAGGTGGAATAGTACCATGGGCGGGTGATCTCCAGGTTATGATCGTAGTGCATCCGGCGGTTCCAGGCTTCGGGGCTGATGTCTCCCGCAAAAGGTTTGATGGAGAAAACTTCACCGAGACGATGGGAGACCATAGTTAAGGGGAAGCTGGAGATCTCGTCGTCCAGGTAATCCTTCCGGATAGGGTAAACGCGTATGACCTGGTTGGGAAGACCGGCGGTCGGGCGGGTGGGCTCCAGCAATTGACCTACGTTACCGATGGTCGGGTCAATGTATTCAGTATTGGCTCTCGGGACTGGGATGGAATCGCCTGCGGTCAGCTTTTTCACCGGTGCGCATAGCAGCAATAGGAATCCGGCGAAAAAGAGGGTACAGCATTTCCCTGGGTATTTTTTCATTGCACAAATTTTTAAGTACGAGCCCGTGCAGGCAATAAATCGTATAACCATGCATTCTGTATGCATGGTTATACGATCATGAAAACTTATCAATATCCCGGATTCTGCGTCCAGGTGGGATTTAAGACCATCTCATTGAAAGGTATCCCCGCGATATACGCATTCTGGAGGGCGGCAGGATTACCCGATACGGAGGCGGGTATGGAATTTTCCGAGGGGTCACGGGCGGCAATCACCTGTGGCAGCAGTTGCAGCCGGACAATGTCGAACCAGCGGATCCCGAATTCACCGGCGAACTCATACCCTCTTTCGAAGACGACGGAGTCGCGGAAGGCGGTGCCGCCGAGGCCGGGGGTCAGTGGGGGCTCCCCTGCCCTTTGACGCACCAGGTTAATACGGCTGTAGGCGAGAGCCGAAGGATTGCCCCCAGCCATGGCCGATGCTTCGGCATAATCCAGGAGCACCAAAGGATAGCGAATGATATCCAGGGCCTTGCTTGTACTGGGGCTCATGGAAATGATCGTAGAATCCGTCTCATTAACGCCATCCCCATTGAGGCCGGCCCTGAATTTCTTGTAGTAGGGATGGCGGGCATGGGTGGCGGGATCGCTCCAGTTTACCAGCTTATAGGTTTTGTTGGGTTGTATCAGCTTGATGGTCGTATAAAAGGTGGCGTCCGTACGGGTGCAGACAGGCGCATTCTTAAAGAAATTGAGCTCCGGGTAAAAGTCATCCCATCCTGAGTTGCCGTTCAGGGCCACTTCTTCGAGGGGTACGCAGGAATTCCCATAGCTCCGCTGAAGCACGTTGCCGGCGACACTATATTGCAGGGCAAATATGGACTCGGGAGTATTGTTGGTGGAGAACACCTTATCATAAGGCGTGCTGAGGTTAAAAGCATTGGAGTTTATCACCGTATCGGCTTCGGCGGCCGCCTGTGCATAATACTGAGTCTGCTTTAGTGGCCAGCCTGCCATGGTGAGATACACATCGGCCAGCATAGACCTTGCGGCCATGGAGCTAGCCTTGCCGACATACTGGGCAGACCAGCTGGCGGGCAACATCGTCTTGGCAGCCTGCAGATCGGAAATGATAGAGGCATAAATGTCTGCAACGGGGGACCTGGGAAGGCTGACGTCAGGACTGGTAGGTGTCAGGAACAGAGGCAGGGGTCCGAAAGCCCTGACCAGGTAATAATAGCCCATGGCCCTTAAAAAATAACACTGACCCGCCACCTGTGTTTTTTCCAGGGCGCTGGCTGTCGCCCCCTGGATATTGGGAAGCAGGTTATTGGCCTGGTAGATTCCATTCCAGGCATTGTATAGGTCCAGGGCGCCATTCTGGCTGGTGCCGCTGAGCCGGTCGAATTCCCGTAAGGGCCCCTTGTTCAGGCCCGGATCTGTCGTGAGGTCGTCAGACCCGAAAAAAGTGGTCATTTTGTTGGTGAAGCCGAAACAGCCGTCTAAAGCGTATGCATAATAAATAGACGCGAGTCCAGCCTCCAGGTCGGCCTGGGTCTTGTAATAGGTCACCGGTGTAAGAAGGGCCTTTGGATTCTCAGTCAATTTCTGGCATCCTGCCAGTACTGATATCCCGAGGAATAAAAATGGAATTAAATATTTTGGGATCATTTTATTGATATTTTTTTTAATAATCAAATACGGTTATCTGTCGCCCTGATCGATTATAAACTAGCCCTGAGCCCGAACGTATAAGTACGGGGGTTGGGTACGACCCCTGTTTCCATGCCTTGCGCAACTGCCGGATGAGCACCGTAGTTGGCATTCGAGACCTCAGGATCGTATCCCGGGTAATGGGTGATCGTAAATATATTCTGCCCGCTGATGTACAATTCAATGCTGCGGATCTTGGCCCTGTTGACCAGGCTCTGGGGCAGGCGGTAACCAATGGAAAAGTTCTTCAGCTTGATATAGCTGGCGTCGTACACCCAACGGCTGCTGTGGATGGAATTATTGGACGAAGGATCGAAGGTGGGGATATCGGTCTCGTGTGCGGGCGTCCAGACGTTCAGGATATCCGTGGTGGTGGCGTTCCTGGCATCACCCAGACCTCCGAAAGTATAAGGAATAGTGCCGGAATAGATCTTGTTGCCGTGCGTACCCTGGAACATCAGACTGAGATCCCAGTTGCCATAGCTGAAATCATTGATCCAGCCGAAAGCGTATTTCGGCGTACCGTTCCCGATGACCACCTGGTCGGCGCTGTTATATTTGTAATCCCCGTTGACGTCCACGTATTTGGAATCGCCCGGCTTCATGCTATATAATGCAGCCTGGGCAGCCTCATGGCTCTTCCAGGTTCCCTGGTAATTCAACCCGTAAAAATTCCCGAGGGGCTGGCCCACGACAATGATGGCAGCGCCATTCTGCGCAGAGCCGACATTGCCTTCCACGATGCTGTCCAATCCGCCGAGACTAAGCACTTTGTTCTTGTTGAAAGAAATGGTGAAATTGGTGCTCCACCTGAACTTCCCTTCTGCGATGGGAGTGCCGCCCAGGGCGAGATCGATGCCTTTATTTTCCAGGTCGCCGACATTAGCCGAATACGAGCCGCCTCCGTCCCATCTCCTTACCGGCTTGGAATATAGGAGGTTGCTTATCTTCTTATAATAGGCTTCTGCCGTAAAAGTGATCCTGCCATGCAAAAATCCGGCATCGATGCCGATATCGGTCGTCGCATCATTTTCCCATTTAAGGTTCTTGCTGACGGGCTGTCCCAGGGGAGTTTTGGGAGTCCCTGTCGACCCATCGTAAAAATAAGCTACGGGGCCATAAGGGCCTTGTGGGCCTCTCAAGACCTGCGCGATGGTGGAATAAGCCCCCACGGCCTGGTTACCCGCTACACCGTAACCGGCGCGTAACTTCAGGTCGGAGATAAAGGATGAATTTTCCAGGAATTTCTCTTTAGCCATATTCCAACCCAGGGCTACGGAAGGGAAAGTGGCGTATTTCTGGACCAGGTGGGAAGATCCATCGGACCGGACACTGGCAGTGAGCAGGTACTTGTCCTTATAGGAATAATTGACCCTGCCCATATAAGATTGAAGGGCATCCGCAGAATATGTTGCATTTACTGACGACGACGAGCCCAGCGTCAAGCCATAGTATCCGAGAGAATAGGTGGACAGGTGGCTGCCCACTGCGCTGGCATTTGAGCTTTCACCGACCTGCTGCTCGTAAAGGGCGGTCAGGGTGAGCGCATGGTCGCCAAATTTGGCGTGATAGGTAAAATAGTTACTGTTCTGCCAGGAATGGGATTTGCTGGAATTGACCTGGGCAAAGTCCGCATTTGATAAACCCGCTTCGGTTTGGGGACCTTGCACGATCTGCTCGAAGGAGGAACCTGTCTGGTAAGTGTTATTGGTGGTAAAAGTCAGCCCCTTGAGAATACGGTAGGTCAGCACACCCGTACCAGCCACCGTAGTGCTGCTGAAGTCATCCAGGCCATTTGTCAACTGGGCCACCGGATTGAGCTGGTTACTCGCGAAACCCGTTTTTAGTATGAAATTGCCGGCCGTATCCCGGACAGGGGAGGTGGGGTCCCACTGGTAGGACTGGGCGAAGGGATCGGTGATATCCCCCGCATAGCCATTGTTCCTGCTTTGGGGCAACAGGGTGACGATGTTGAACTTCAGGCTCAAACGGTCATTGACCTTAACATCCACATTCGCCCGCAGAGTCGTCTTTTTATAATAGGTATTGATAAGCAGACCCGGTTGTTCCAAATGATCGAAAGAAAAAAGATACTGCACGGCATCGGAACCGCCGGACACGCTCAACTGGTAATTCTGTATCCAGGGCTTTCGGGTGACAGCTTTCTGCCAGTCCGTGACGACGGGTTTTGCTTGAAAAGCGCTCAGCTGCGCGGGCGAAAAACTGGGTGACTGGCCGAGTTCGGCATTATAGGCATTGGTAGCTATGGCAAACTGGTAGGCATTCATCAGCGACAGTGTTTTGGGGATCTCCGCCTTGCTGAACCAGGGGTCGAACTCTATTCTTGCCTTTCCCGCTTTGCCTGACTTGGTAGTAATGATGACCACGCCATTGGATCCTCTTGATCCATAGATGGCGGTCGCGGATGCGTCTTTCAGTATTTCCAGGGACTCGATATCGGCCATGGACAGCGATTCGATGGTGCCCCCGATGAAACCATCGATAACATACAGCGGGTCGTTGCCGCCGGTGATGGAATTGGTACCGCGGATACGGACGCTGAGGCTCTGGCCGGGCTGGCCGCTGTTGGACTGGACGGCAACGCCGGCGACCGTGCCCTGGAGGGCCTGTTCAACACGCACCAGTGGGCGTTTGGCGATCTCGTCGGCCTTTACCGTTACGGTGGAGCCGGTGACATCCCTTTTCCGCTGGGTACCATACCCTACTACTATGATGTCATTCATGGCGCGGGCGTCCTTTTTGAGGCTGACATTAACGCTATTCCTACCGGCTTGCACCTGCGCATCGGCATAGCCTATATAAGAAACGACCAGGACAGGATTGACCTTTCCGCCGGAATTGATCTGGAAATTTCCCTGTGCGTCCGTAGTGACGCTGGTGGCGGTGCCTTTGATGGTGATGGTAGCCCCTGCCAGCGGTATACCTTCTTCATCTATCACCTTACCCTTTATTACCTGATCCTGAGCTTTAGTGCCTATGAGGCCTAAAGCTAATAATAGCAGTAATAGAATTTTTTTCATACACAAGCAATTGTTTTGTTAGTTAATTATTATACAAATAAAGCAGGGGAGCATTAACAAAAAGGCCAATTATCGATTAATTCGAAAATTAATCGGGATTTTCTTTTGCAAGGGCGGTATTCGATTGCTCCGGCCGGGTTGCCCGTGGCAGCATTTGTTTACCGGAAACCGGTTTCCGGAAATATACCTGTTTCCGGTAAACGTCTTATGATGGGGCTTCGCCCAGACGCCTTGGGCGTCTTCGATGCCACCAGGTCGCTAAAGAAGACCCGGTGATGTTCATCATCGGTCCGAAGACGGCCGGAGCCAACCCTACCGTTGCCAGTTTTCCCATGGTCAGAGCGATCCCGGAAGCCAGTCCCCCGTTTTGCATGCCCACCTCCAGCGAAATGGTGCGGCAATCTTTTTCCGCCAGGCCCAGGAGCCTCCCCGACCAATAGCCCAGCGTATAGCCGGCCACATTCTGAAGGAAGGTGGCCGCTATCAGCAGCAGCCCCACTGCCAGGAGACTGTCCCTACCGGCCGCAGTGATCACGACGATAATGAGGGCGATGCCCGTCATCGATACCAGGGGCATTGCCTTATCCAGCCATCGCACCCGGCCCCGTACGAGGAGGTTGAACACCAAACCTGCCAGGACGGGAAGAATAACGATCTGCGTAATATCCCAAACCATCGACCAAAAATGAATGGCCACCAATTGCCCCGCCACCAGCCGCATCAGCAACGGCGTAATAAAAGGGGCCAGCAGGGTGGACACCGTAGTCACAGAGACAGACAGCGCCAGGTTGGCTCTGGCCAGCCAGGACATGACATTCGAGGCCAGCCCGCTCGGGCAGCAGCCCACCAGGACAATGCCGGCCGCGATCTCCCCGGGGAAATGGAAAAGATGAATAATACAAAAGCTGACCAGCGGCATGATCGTATAATGGCAGACCACCCCGATGAAGATCCCTCTCGGCATCCGCAATACATCCCGGAATTCTTTCAGGCTTAGTTCCGTTCCCATTCCGAACATAATGATCTGTAACAAAGGCAGGATCAGCCTGGATAATTTATAGTCCCCCACCTTCACAAAATAACCCGGGTAATAGAGAGCCAGGCTTACTACAGCAAAGATCAGGACGGTATAGGAAAAACCGCGTAACAAGGCCGATCCCCGAAAAGCAAGGGCCAGCGTTACGAAGAACGCCATCAGCAACCAACCACTCCAGGCATAAGGATGGATAAGGGACGCATAGAGATACCCCAGCAGCAAAAACAGCGCGGCATAATACAATAAGGAGAAATATCTTTTCATATCCGATTGTCTATAGATGATTAGATGATCAACGGAATGACTAACCAGATGATCAACGATCTTTATCCGGCAATGCAAAAGCGATGTAGGAGCCACCCGGCTTTAGCCCTCTTGACCCTCCGGCCGCTATGACGATATATTGTTTCCCCTCCGCCATATAGGTGATCGGAGTGGCAAAGCCGCCTGCAGGAAGCTGGTATTCCCACACCTGCCTGCCCGTCCGGCGGTCGAAAGCGCGGATCTTTTCATCCCGGGTACCTGCGATAAAGACAAGGCCGCCTGCTGTTGCCAATGGCCCCCCATAACTTTCCGTACCCGTTATCGGAACT
>DASWFF010000017.1:0-93757 GCA_036394375.1 Puia sp. | reverse complement strand
ATTACGATATTCTTTATTAAAGAAAACCTCTGACAAACGTTTTACTCTGCAAATGTCATTGAATTTAAAGTCTTCTCCTATCAACCGTAAAGAGCTATATAGCCCGATCGCCTCTAAAATATTGCTTTTCCCCACATTCGGATATCCCACAAAAACATTGATCCTCCGGCAATCCTCAATCTTCTGATGCCGGATGGACTTGAAATTCTTAATTTCTATGTTTTTGATCGGGTTCATTCTATTCGCTAAAGCTACTCTTTATTTATTTTGTCGTTGTTTCTGTCGGCCGCCTGCGGCGTCCTGACTCCCCGATCGGCCCGGCTGCTGCAAGCAACAGCCTATCAAGGCTCTCATGTCTGCGCCTTCGGCGCGGCGTGACGGCTTAGGCCGTCACCGTCAACGGATCCGCATAATGTGCCAGCCCGTAATTCCGCTGCTGCGACTCCACCGGATTCTGCACATGCCATTCGAACTCATCCCGGAAATGCCGGATCGCCGCCGCTACCGGCCAGGCTGCCGCATCGCCCAGGGGACAGATGGTATTGCCTTCTATCTTACGCTGGATATCCCATAACAGGTCAATATCGCTGGACTTGCCCTTGCCATATTCGATGTTCTTCAGGATCTTTTCCATCCAGCCGGTCCCTTCACGGCAGGGCGAACACTGTCCGCAGCTCTCATGCCGGTAGAACCGGGCCAGGGTGAGGGTATGACGCACCACACACTGGTCCTCGTCCAGTACGATGAAACCGCCGGAACCCATCATGGACCCCTTGGCAAAACCACCGTCGGAAAGACTCTCATAATTCATCATCCGGGTCTCCCCCTTGGCCGTCTTCAACAGGAGATTCGCCGGCAGGATGGGAACGGAGGAACCTCCCGGGATACAGGCTTTCAGCCTTTTGCCGTTCGGGATACCGCCGCAATATTCATCGGAATAAATAAACTCTTCTACGGAAATGGTCATATCGATCTCATACACCCCCGGCTTATTGATATTGCCGCAGGCAGAGAGCAATTTGGTGCCGGTAGACTTCCCGACCCCGATCTTCGCGTATTCTTCGCCCCCGATGTTCAGGATCGGTACGACAGCCGTCAGGGTCTCCACATTGTTGACCACGGTAGGACGATCCCAGACGCCTTTCACAGCCGGAAAAGGGGGTTTGATACGGGGGTTGCCCCTCTTGCCTTCCAGCGACTCGATCAGGGCCGTCTCTTCCCCGCAGATATAGGCGCCGGCGCCCCGGTGCACATAGATCTCGCAGTCAAATCCCGTTCCCAGGATATTCGTTCCGAGAAAGCCATTGGCCTTCGCTTCTGCGATAGCCTGTTCCAGGATATCGGGGATCCAGGCATATTCGCCCCGGATATAGATATAGGTGCTCTTGCTGCCCAGGGCATAAGAGGAGACGATCAATCCTTCGATCAGCAGGTGCGGCAGGAACTCCATCAGGTAACGGTCCTTGAAAGTTCCCGGTTCCGACTCATCGGCATTACATACCAGGTGACGGGGCACTCCCTCCGGTTTCGCGAGAAAGCTCCATTTCATACCCGTTGGAAACCCGGCGCCGCCACGTCCACGCAACCCACTCTTCTTCACTTCATCCGTCACCTGGTCGGGGGTCATGGTCTTCAGGGCTTTTTCCACGCTGGCATAACCGCCTTCCCGGCGATACACCTCGAAGCCGCGGATGCCCGGAACATTTACTTTGTCGATCAATAATTTTCTACCCATGTATCGTACATTTAGCCTTATGCTTAATAATGCGGTGGAGGCCGTGCCGCTCGTTTAATTATTCGCGGCCGCCGTACTCCGGCACTCTTCGATGATCTGGTCTACTTTTTCTTTGGTAAGGTGCTCGCGGAAATGCTTGCCCAACTGCATCATGGGAGCATATCCACAGGCTCCCAGGCATTCTACCGTCTTCAGGGTGAACAGACCGTCCGTAGTCGTCTCTCCCACCCCGATATTCAATTTCTGTTTGATATACTCGATGATCTGGTCGCTGCCATTCAGCATACAAGGGCCCGTCTGACAGACTTCGAACAGATACCGGCCCACGGGCTTCAGGTTGTACATAGAGTAGAACGTAGCTACCTCATATACTTCGATCGGGTCCAGCTTCAGGAGCGAAGCCACATAATCCATGGTCTCCGGGCTGAGCCAGCCGCCGAACTCGTCCTGCGCCATATGTAATACCGGCAACAAGGCGCTCTTGTGCTTGCCGTCCGGGTAACGGGCGACGATTTCTTCAACCTTCTTTAACTTCTCGTCTGAAAATTTACTCATATCTCAAAAATGTAAAGTCTGTTTTTAGGCATCCATTTCGCCGGCTATCAAATTCAAAGAGCTCATCACAATCACCGCATCACTGAGCATCGCTCCCTTGGTCAGTTCGGAATAAGCCTGGTAATAGATGAAGCAAGGCCGCCGGAAATGCAGGCGATAAGGTGTTCTTCCCCCATCGCTGATCAGGTAGAATCCCAGTTCCCCATTGCCGCCCTCCACCGACTGATATACTTCCCCGGGAGGTATTTCCGTCTCCCCCATCACGATCTTGAAATGCCAGATCAGGGCTTCCATCTTCGTATAGACATCTTTCTTCGCCGGCAGATAATATTCCGGCGCATCGGCATGAAATACTTCCGCTTCGGCCCCTGTAAAGGCTTTCACCTTTTCATAAGCCTGCCCGATGATGCGCAGGGACTGCCACATCTCCTGGTTGCGTACCAGGAAACGATCGTAGCAATCGCCCGTTTTTCCCACCGGTATCTCGAATTCAAAATCTTCGTAACTGGAATAGGGGGTATGCACCCGTACGTCATAGTCTACGCCGGCTGCCCGGAGATTCGGCCCGGTGAATCCGTAGTTCAACGCCCTTTCGGCGCTGATAGGACCGGCCCCGATGGTACGCTCCATGAAGATACGGTTGCGGGTGAACAGGTTCTCGAACTCCTTCAGCACGTCCGGGTATTCCGCCAGGAACTTATCCAGTTTCTGGAAGGCCGTAGGCGTGAAATTGCGTTCAAAACCGCCAATCCGACCGATATTGGTCGTCAGACGGGACCCGCAGATCTCTTCGTAGATCTCATAGATCAGTTCGCGGTACTGCATCACGTACAGGAAGCCCGTAAAGGCCCCCGAATCCACGCCTACCACGGAATTACAGATCAGGTGATCCGAGATCCTGGCCAGCTCCATGATGATAATGCGCAAATAATCCACTCTTTTGGGCGTCTTCACCCCCAGCAATTTCTCGCAGGTGATATGCCAGCCCATATTATTGATCGGAGAGCTACAATAGTTCAGCCTGTCCGTAAGTGTCGTGATCTGGAAAAGAGGGCGTCGTTCCGCCAGTTTTTCGAAAGCCCGGTGGATATAGCCTACCGTCTGCTCCGCAGAGACGATCCTTTCCCCGTCCAGTTCCACGATATTCTGAAATACGCCATGCGTCGCAGGATGCGTGGGACCCAGGTTGAGGGTGGTAGTAGTCTTCTCGATACTTCCTTCCGGTAGCTTTATGTGATGCTCAGTACTCATACCCCGAACCCCAAATGGGGCTATTTATTTTTAATGATAAGATACATTTTCAATGATCGCTGCCCCTGCCGGGACCAGCCGTCCGAATTCCCTTAGCTCGGCGTGTGGCCACCCCTTCCAAACATCGCGTCGTCCTTATCTACCCTTGTCTGATCCTCCAGCGGAAACTCCTTGCGCATGGGAAAGTAAACCATCTCATCCACATTCAGGATCCGTTTGAGATTGGGATGTCCCACGAAGTTCACCCCGAAGAAATCGAAAGTCTCCCTTTCCATCCAATTCGCTGCAGAATAGAGCTGGGTCGCGGTGAATACATCCGGTTGCGCAATGGGCGTAAATACCTTGAAGCGGATACGAATATTGTCCACCAGGTTGTGCAGGTGGTAGACAACGGCCAGTTCCCTGCCGGGCTGATTGGGATAGTGTACGGCAGTGAGATCCGTCAAAAACTGAAAACGCAACTCCTCATCATCGAACAGGAATTGCATCACTTTCAGGTTGAGATCTTTAGGTGCTTCGAAGGTCAGCAAACCATAAGGCTCTTCGAAATGAGACAACTCGTCCCCGAATTTAGCCTTGAGCCGCTCTTTGATTGTTTCGTTGGTTAATGCCATAAATTATATAAAAGCCATTGCCCAAACCTGTAAGGCGGGGCTCTGAGTTTTTTTATTGGATTCCGTAGCTCTGTAATAAATCTTTGTACTGTTCTCCGGTTCTTCTGCGCAGGCTTTCCTGTCCCACCAGATCCTGTATCCGCATAAAGCCATCCAGGATCGCCTCGGGCCGCGGAGGACAACCGGGGACATATACATCCACCGGGATCACCTGGTCGATCCCCTGTAATACGGAATAAGTATCGAAGATACCGCCGCTGGAGGCACAGGCTCCTACCGCCATCACCCAACGGGGTTCAGCCATCTGTAAATAAACTTGCTTTAAGATGGGGCCCATCTTTTTGGCAATAGTGCCCATCACCATCAGCAGATCGCACTGGCGGGGAGAAAATGCCAGCCTTTCCGCGCCAAAACGGGCCAGATCATAATGGGACGCCATAGTAGCCATGAATTCGATACCGCAGCAGGAAGTGGCAAAAGGCAGGGGCCAGAGAGAATTTTTCCGGGCAAGGCCTACCACACTATTCAGACTGGTAGCGAAAAACCCTTCCCCCGTGTAGCCCTCGGGCATATTGGCCAAACTGATATTGTCTTTAACCTCAGCTGGAATGGGATTGATATTGAACCTTACCGGACGAGCCATATCTTAAAATTTTTAATGCTAATAAAAGAGGATGATCAGATTACTATAAAACAACTGAACCCTCAACCGGGTTTAGGTCTCCCTCATATTTAATCCGATCATAATCCGGCAATCAATCGATAGACATCTTTAACAGGAAACCTGTAATATTATTGTCCCCGGCATACCGGTCCTTCCGCCCGATCAGTCTTCCCAATTCAGAGCGCCTTTCTTTATAATATAAAGAAATCCTGCCAGGAAAAAACCCACGAACAACAATACCTCGACGAAACCTGCCCATCCCAGTCCGCGGAAATTCACCGCGTAGGGATAGAAAAAGATCACTTCCACGTCAAACAAGACAAATAAGATAGCTACTAAAAAATATTTGATGGCCATCGGCTGACGGGCATTGCCTACGGCATCGATACCACTTTCGAAGTTTTGGAGTTTTTCGGAAGTCCTGCGCTTGGGCCCCAGCAGGTGGGTCACTCCCAGGACCAGCGCCACAAATCCGACGGCAAACAGTAATTGAACGCCGATCGGAAAATAACTAAAAGAATTATTTAGATTAGATTCAGTCGCAAGGGTATTGGCTTGTAGTAGAAAGATATCCATTTTAAAAGCTTATGCGTGGTTACTTCCCCGCAAAAATAAGCCAGCCAGCGGAAATTCCAACTTATTAGAATTAAAATCCCAAAATAAAGAAAGCCGCCCCAGGATAAGAAACTCCTGAGGCGGCCCTATTTAACTATTAGTTTTTTATCCTATATGAAAATCCGACCTTACTTGCCCGCTGCCTGTTTCGGCTTGGCGGTCCCTGTGGCGGGTCTGGCAGCCGGACGGGTCGGCGGATGTTTTAGCTGATCCACTATTTTAAGGGCCGTAGCATTGGTAGGATCTACTACCAGCACTTGTTCCATATAGTAAATAGCGGCAGGCTTATCTTTTTTCGTGTCGTTATAATAGCTGGCCAGGAAGAAATAGGCGTTGACGATCGTGTTCTTGTATTTGGCGGAATCAGCAGCGCCGGCGGCTTTTTGTGTCGAATCCATGGCACGGGCCATTTCAGCCAGTTTTTTATACGGTTCCACGGCCAATCCCTTAGAATTGAGGGAATCATCCTCGGCCTGAGTGCTCTTGGCGCACCAGAGATATCCATAGATCTCGGTGGGATATTTCGAGGTATAAATACCGCAGAAAATGCTGTCAGCCGTCTTGTAGTTGCCGGCGGAATAGTTCGCAAATCCCCAGTTGTACAGGTCCGTATTCACGGGATTCTTCTTAGTGGTATATATGATATACGCTAATTCTGCCGACGCCTGCTTGTTCCCCAGCCTCTTTGCCAGGTCGGTGGCCGAAGCAATGTATTTGGCCTTAAATTCCGGAAGGGTATCCCGTTGGATGGCCAGCTTATAGTCGGCGATCGCCGTCAGCTTAGTGGCGGTATCGGTCGCTTTGGATTTGATATTGGCGCGCTCGGCATAGTCCCCGCCGATGATGGCGGCCGTATCCTGTTTCTGAAAATAGGTGTTGATATATTGATTGGCGCAGGCCAGGTCCTGCAGAGTATCGCAACAATAAGCCACCATCTTATACATACGGGGGGCAACCTTATCCCCCAGTGAGCTGATCAGTCCCAGGGCCTTTGCCTTGGCATCCGCAAATTTAGAAGAAGAATAGAGCAGATCGGTCTTGGTGTACTCGACTTCCGGCCCCTGATCGGTATTGGCGATGTATTTGTCCAGGTATTCGCCAGCCTTGTTCACGTCACGGGTATAGTAGTAGTAGAACAATTCAAAATAAGCCGGGGCGTAAGCAGGGTCCAGCTGCACAGCCTCTTCAAAAGCCGGCAGAAAGTATTCCTTATTATTCTGGGTCAGATAGATCTTCCCGATCTTATATTTTGCTTCGGCATATTTCGGGTCCACCGTCAGCGCCCGCTGATAAGACTGTACGGCATTCCCCCCGTCGATCAGCTTGCGGTAGGCATCCCCTAACAGTACATAGGTTTCTGCACTATTGAAATTCTTCGTCTGGGTGGCCTGCATCAGCTTTTCTACCGCATAAGCCGCATCTCCGGCCTTCGCATCGATGTTGGCGTCCCCAATAGCATTCAGCACATTGACATCCTTACCCTTGGTGAGGCTGATCGCCGTTTCGAACCGCTGGCGGGCATCCGCGGTCTTACCCTTCCTCAACTCGACATTTCCCATCCCCACCAGCAACAGGGGAGCATTGCCATTGGACTGCAATGCTTTGGAATACAGGCCTTCCGCAGCTACGGAATCCTTCATATCCAGAAAAGCTTGCCCCTGCCAGTACACGGCGTCAATATTATTGGGGTTGGAGGCCAGCAATTTGTCAAATACGTCCTTAGCACTCTTATACCGTTGGTAATAGAGAAACTTCTTTCCCTGATCGACCGTTTGAGCAAATGCCACGTTGCAGAGACTTACAACGCCCGCCACCAGTAAGCTGAATCGCATCTTATTCTTCATGTACTTTAGCTGTTTTATGTGTGTAAATTTAGAGAAATCTGGTTTAAATACCTTTATGAAATTGGCTTAAAAAAACTGAATTAATTATTAATTTGGGTGTCCCGTGTCACGAAAGGCATGCCTGAAGGCCAAAGATATGACCGTCTAAAGATAAGCTGCCCTCGCTCATAAGAAAGGAAGTTAGCAAAATTGTTACCTACCCCGCTGTAGTTCTCTTTTAAAATGTAATACAAACTCCTCACCAATGGGTAACGCCGCATGGCAATATTTGCCTGATAAGGCTTGACATAAGTCGGGCCGAGGCAGATCGTACAGCGCAGGGACGCGATATTCACCTTTTTCAGAAAGCTTATCTCCTGGGGGTCGTCCTGGTTCCCAATCCAGCTCACCCCGATAAAACCCACAGCCCGGGGATTTGTCGCCACATAATTGATCACTTCCTCGCTGGATCTGGCTGCCGTCACGTTCTTGCCCAGGGGGCGTCCCTTTAAAAGCGAATCCATGGCATAACGCACGGTACTGGTGGCGGACAACCCATCCATCACCGGCTGATGCCGCAGGTCGCTGCCGTCCAGCATGGCCTGGAGATCCTTTATTTCGAAGATGGAATCTTTGGAGGTATTGTTCACGATCACCGCGATCGCGTCGAAGGCCAAGGGGGCCTGTGACGGGGTCAGGTGAAAGGAGTCCCGGTAGAATTTCTCTTCGTCGTGACTAAGCCCCCGGGTGACGATCACCATCCGGGTGCTGTCAGTAGTCAGGTCGCGAAGACATTCCGCTTCGGGCTTATAATGAGCAATGATCTTTACATTGGGAAAGGAGGATTCGAAGACCTGTATCTGCGAATCGATCACGGGACGGAAAGACTCGTCCACGCTGATATTCAAAGTGCCGGAAGTCGGGGTCTCCTGGGAAGTTTTATTCCCATTGCTGCTACAGCCACCCAGGAGCAGGCAACTAAAAATCCCTATCAAAAGGCCTTTGCCACTATCATATATATGCCGGAGAGGAACTCGCATTAATCGAAATAATTTTGTTTGTACCCGCGGTAAACACGAAACCCTCCGTATAAAAGAAATAGTCCGGATAACCCATACCGGGAATAATCGCCTAGCTTAAAATCATATCCCAGTTTTGGAGCTATCAGAAAGAATACCCCGAACCCGAAAATGATCACTCCCATCCCATAATCGAGAATGGCCCTTCTCAGAACATATCCCTTTTTTCGCCTATCCGGAGCCTCATTTTCCATTTTTAATCAGAGTTTATCAGTTGTTGGTCGGGCAAATTAATGAAATAAGATCAAAAAGAATCAACCGTATAAGGTCTATCACTTATTAAATTCTTATTAATATAAAAATTTTATCCTTCCTTCCTGTCTCCATTTTTCATTGTTTTCCACTTAAATAAGATGCCTCAGATTGCCCGTTTCCATAAAAATCGCTGTTAAGGTGAAGCTAAAGCCCTCCTCGTAGCTTATTTTTGCGTCCTATGAAGAAAGGAATTGCCGGGGAAGGTGTTGAAGGAAATGTACCACCTTCCCGTCAAACGTCTGATGATGGCCCTTCGGGCAAGAAGCCTCCGGCTTCTTTTTTGGTTGACGGAGAAGGCGCTGCTGGAAATATATCGCCTTCCCGTCAACCGGCTGATGATGGCCCTTCGGGCAAGAAGCCTCCGGCTTCTTTTTTAATGGTCTGTCTGGGAAATATCTGCCGCAGTCCGCTGGCAGAAGGCATCCTACAGCAAAAGGCGGAGGAGTCGGGTCTGGACTGGGAAGTGGATAGCGCAGGTACCAATGGCTATCATATCGGGGAGGCCCCCCACCCCCTTTCCCAAAAAGTGGCCCGGATGAACGGGATCGATATCAGCAGACAGCGGGCCAGGAAATTCACGGCCGACGATTTTCGCCGTTTTGACAAGATCTATGCGATGGCAGGGGATGTCGTTCATGAAATGCGGAGAATCGCCGGCCGGCAATTCGATGCCGCCAAAGTGGACCTGCTGATGAACGAGATTTCCCCCGGCCACAACCAGGACGTACCCGATCCCTGGTCCGGGCCCGAATCCGGTTATCATGAAGTATACCGGATGATCGATGCCGCCAGCGACCGGATCATCCAACGGTATGCCCCCATCTCCCTAAAAGAGAAGTAATGTTTCCAGAAGATTTTTCAAAAAAACGAAATGAACGACACTAACAATAAGAACAGCGGCTTACCAAACTCCCCCTCCAGGGGGGCGGGGGGTAAACCCTCCCTGCCCCAGGGCACCCGCGATTTCGGGGCAGCCACCGTCCGCAAACGCAATTTCATCTTCAATACCATCCGGGCCGTATTCGAAGTATATGGCTACCAGCCCCTGGAGACCCCCGCTATGGAGCAGCTGGAGACCCTGATGGGCAAATATGGAGAAGAAGGGGACCGACTCATCTTCAAGATCCTCAACAATGGCCTGGGCGACCCTAAGAATATCGACAAGGCCCGGGCGGCCTTTGAAAAAGTATTACAGGGGAAAAATGATGCGGGTCTCACCGAGCGGGCTTTGCGCTACGATCTCACCATCCCTTTCGCCCGTTATGTCGCCATGAACCATGGGCAGCTCAGCTTCCCCTTTAAGCGATACCAGATCCAGCCCGTCTGGCGGGCCGACCGTCCCCAAAAAGGGCGGTACCGGGAATTCTATCAATGCGATGCGGACGTGGTGGGCAGCCAATCCCTGCTCAACGAAGTGGAGCTGGCGGCCATCTACAGCACGGTGTTCAACCGGCTGGGCCTCGGGGTGGATATCCGGGTCAACAACCGGAAAGTCCTGGCCGCCCTGGCCGAAATTTGCGGGGGCGCGGATAAAATGACGGATATCACCGTTGCCATCGACAAACTGGACAAAATAGGTCTGGACAAAGTGAAAGAGGAGTTGGTACAAAGGGGACTGAACGACCAGCAGATCTCAACCATCGAAAAATACCTCAGCCTGGACGGCAGTGACCGGGACAAGCTGGAAAAGCTGAAAGTTCTTTTCGCCGGTAACGAGACGGGGCTCAATGGGATTGCAGAGCTGGAATACCTGCTGGATTACCCATCCCCTTCCCCACTCACGATCGACCTTACCCTGGCCCGGGGGCTGAATTACTATACCGGGACCATCTTCGAAGTGAAAGCCAACAACGTGCAAATGGGTAGCATTGGCGGCGGCGGGCGTTACGATGATCTCACGGGCCTCTTCGGCGTGCCGGGCATTCCCGGAGTGGGTATCTCCTTCGGCGTGGACAGGATCTACGATGTCATGGAAGAGCTGCAACTCTTTCCCGCAGACGTACACACCGGCACGCAGGTATTATTTTTTCATCTGGGAGAGGCGGAGTCCAGGGCGGCATTCGGGCTGATGCAACAGCTCCGCGACAAGGGCATCCGCTGCGAACTCTATCCCGAACAAGCCAAATTCGACAAGCAATTCAAATACGCCGAGAAGAAGAATATCCGCTATGCAGCGATGATCGGAAACGAAGAGCTGGCTAATAAAACATGCATCCTGAAAGATCTGAGCCTCCGGTCACAGACTACTTTTACGTTTGAGGAGTTGGTTGGTAAAATTGATTTTTAGTTCCACTATAAAAAAAGCATGGGGCCATTCCCATGACCCCATGCCAGTAATCAACAACCGTTCTATCATTCAGTCTTTATTTACCTCCTACCCCAATAAACGTGAAGCTGCCTGCCGGCAGGTACAGATCCTGGCCATTTCTGAAGGTATCATACGCTTTCAGGTGTTCCACAGCGTCCATGTATTTGCGGTGGCCATGCCTGAGCACCCAGGCCATTTGTATCTCAACGGCGGCAGGGGCCGGCAGCAACTTGCCATCGGGGCCCTGTAACTTTATCTTCAGGTCCCCTTTGTAATGCGCAGGTAGCGTAACGTTTTTTTCGATATGCTGAGATGCGTTGGCAATCTCGATGAGACCGGTATCGAACTTAGCCGCAGGATCCTCGTTACGCAGTGATATCTTCGATCCGGCCGGAACGTTCCTGCACTGTACCAGGAAGGCAAACTGCTCTTCAGAACCATCCTGGTTATAGAACTTCAGTGTTTCCTCCACCCTCTTTACCGGGTCCACATTATGCCAGGCCGCGGCCCCGTTATGCGTGATCCAGGTCTGGGAGTTCCAGTTGCCAAGTGTTATTTTCAACGGATCGTTCGTTTCAAAATACTCATAGTTCAGCACGGCAATCACGCATACATGATCCTGGGAGGTGGGATTGAACGTGAAAGCCTCCGAAGCGCCCCGGACGCCCTGCCCCATCGGGCCTGCTTTACCATCTATGAGCAGGATACTCCCCTCTTTCCTGGTCGGGTCCTTATCCGTAAAACATTGGATCCAGGAGGACGGCGGCTGGTTGAGGCCGGCAGTGGTGTAGAACATCTGCAATTTCGGGGTGATATTCCCTAAAAAAGCCATGTTCTGTGTCCTTGCATAAATAAAATTCTTACCGACGACAGGGGACTTCCAGTACTCATTATTCCAGTTCTCGATCAACTGCTGCGGCAGCAAAGGCGTGTTCTCGTTACACACAATATCCAGGCTTTCAGTATACGAGCCCTGTGTGGGGATCAGGCCGATGTCATTAATGTTCTTACGGCAGAGCGCGCCTCTCCACTGTGTAAAAGCATTCCGGGCATATTGGTCGCCAAGGCTCCGGTCGATCCCCAACGCCTGCACCAGGCTTTTCGAAAGGATGGAATAATCCATATACGTGCTGGTCCAGTACGTATCCCCATATACCGCGCTGATCACATTGGCGATATCCTGGAAAGTCAGCTTGGGATTCATGTTCTTGTAAATAAGATAGATGGCATCCGTATCATAATCGCCCGCCTGGAAATATTGAATGGCGGCATCCCACATTTGCTGTATGTTCCTTATTTCTCCTACAGCCACAGAGGCTGTCTTCCCATTCCCTTTCCGGGGATGAAGCGTGGTGGTTGACATAATTTTTCGATTTTATTTTTTTTGCCTACTCTGTTTAAGGCTTTTCGGCATCCGCCCTTGTCGATTGTTTCGACTTGAACAATCGGAGCCCCTAACCTGCCTATGTCAGATCAATATCAGTTTTAGGAAAACAATAAAATCCTGTTGCCTACAGGTAATTCATAATAAAATAAGAAGAGAAGAAGAGCTGCAAATCAGAGAAGGTCTACAATTCTGCGCAGTACGTTAAAGACAAGATCAGGGCTGTAAATGTACACAACTTGCCGACATATCGGATAGCGTAAAATAACGGTATTTTATTTCGGGTTCCATCAGGCTGTAATTGCGAAACTCCGCAAACGTCCCCCGATTCCCTATTCTCCGGAGCTATATTTTCAAGGGAGCTTTGAAGGGGGATCACCTCATTGATTTTCAAATATTTATGACCTCAATCCAATTCTGGCCAACTAAAATGGCCAACTCGAATTTCTCCTTGGTTTCTTCCTTTTAAATATTTACATTACAATAACCATTCATTGTCTATGACAGAGGCCTAACTACTATCCAAAATGAAAAATATTCTGCTGTCTTTTGCCTTTCCCCTTTCGCTGCTGGGAATCCTGCTGCTCTGGTCATCGGACAAAAGCCCCGGCACAGGAACCGGTTCCAACCCCAATGTTGCGATCAGTCCCTTGTCCGCGATCGATCTGAAAAAAAAGAATGCCCTTTCCTGCGGCGCCGATACCCGGGAAACGATCGGCCTTAATGAACAAGGCAAATTCATCGCCCCCCTTTCAGGCTGGGGACATTATTCTTATGCTGTTTCTACATCCAGTGACAGCACGCAATTCTACTTCAACCAGGGTTTGACGATGTATTACAGCTACCACATGCGGGAAGCGGTGGCCTCTTTTAAAGAAGCGGCCCGTTTCGATCCCGGCTGCGCCATGGCTTACTGGGGGCAGGCCCTGGCGATGGGCCCCTATTACAATGCCGCCTATACCTACAAGATGCCCAAGGGCGTCCCGGATGTATTGACGCTGATGAACCAACATACCGGCAAGGCCTCTGCAAAAGAAAAACGGCTCATCGAAGTAATGAGCCGCCGGTATTCTTCCGACCCTGCCGACGCTGAGGCAGGCGATAAAAGGGAGGCTGCGGGCAAGGGCGGGATTATCCCATCGCTCGCCAACATCGGAGGCGCCTCCAATCTCGCCTATGCGCAGGGACTAAAAGACCTGATCACCCAATACCCCGAAGACCCGGATATCAAAGCCCTTTACATCGATGCAGTAATGCTGATGCATGCCTGGGATTTCTGGAACAACGACGGTTCGGCGAAGGAATGGACTCCGGAGCTGGTGGATCTATGTGAAGGACTGTTGAAAAAGATCCCCGGTCATCCGGGCGCCTTGCATTATTATATTCATTTGACAGAAGCCTCCCATCATCCGGAAGCAGCCTTTGCCAATGCGGAAGCCTTGAAAAAAATTTTCCCCGGGGTAGCGCATATGGTGCATATGTCCAGCCATGAATATGAAAGGACCGGCCTCTATGGAGAGGGAGTCGAAGCCAATGACAAAGCAGACGACGCCCTCAGGTTGTATGATTCCTTGGCAAAGCAGCTTTCCCTCTACAAACATAGTGCTCACTATTATGCCGTGCAGGCCTATTGCGCCTTTAGCGGAGCCATGTACCGGAAAGGCATGGAGGCTGCCCAACACTGCCGCAACATCGTTGCACCCGCTCCCGGAATAATAAACGATCAATACCAGTATATGCTGCCGGCCTTCACCCGGGTAAGACTGGGCAAGTGGCAGGAACTATTGCTGGACAGCATGGCGCCCGATGTACGTTGGCCCTATACCGGGGTGCTGTATCATTTTGCCCGGGGACTGGCATTTGTCTATACCGGTCACCCGGATTCCGCCGCCCGGCAGCTTTCACAGTTACGCGACCAGGCAAAGGATCCCAGCCTCACCATCAGGGATATTCCCTTCAATACCCCCTTGCAGGGAGCTGACATCGCCGAAGGAATTTTGAATGGCGCCCTTTTATTTTCTCAGAAAAAATACGACTCCGCGCTCATCAGTCTTCGCCAGGCGGTCGCTATAGAGGACGGGCTCATCTATAGCGAACCAAGGGATTGGCCGATCCCTGCCCGCCAGTTCCTGGGAGCTTACCTTCTAAAACTGGGCAAACCGGCCCCGGCAGAAAAAGTCTACCGGGAAGACCTTGTCTGGCATCCTGGTAACGGATGGTCCTTACTTGGATTAACCCGAAGCCTTGAAGCCCAACACAAGGAGAAAGAGGCGGAGACCTATCGGGCTGACGCACTCCGTTCCTTTTCGCAGGCGGATCACCTGCCAAAAGGTTCTATTTTCCTGGAATAGCCCGCTGCCCCAAAACCTCTATCCGGCAACTTACCGGACTGTCTTCAGAAGTTTGTAAAAACCCCCCTTTTACCGTACTTTCATGTCGCCCTCTTAAAGGGGTATAATATTTATGAAAACACTCCTTTCCTCTTTTTTAATTGCCCTCAGCTTTACCGGTCTTCCAGGTTTCGCACAGGATAATCCATTATTCCGGCATCTTCCTCCGGACGCAACCAGTATCTACCAGGTCAATGTCCCGGTGCTGGCGTCCAAAATTCCCTGGCAGGAGCTGGCGCAAAAGATGGCCACGGCCCCGAAAGGCAAATCTGATCAAATGATGGAGATGATGAAAAATCCCCTGCTAACGGGCATCGATATCACCAAAGATTTTTTTATAGCGGCGACCGATAAAGGCAATCCCGATAGCGCTACTTATATAACCATTCTTGCTCACCTGGCAGACTCGGCGAAATTCGTCGCTTTCCTGAGCAAGCAGGAGCCAGGCCTCCGCTTCTTCAGCTATCCCAACAAAGGCCGTGCAGCCGGAAAGGACCAATATGGCGCGGCCTGGAATAAGGACCTCGCCGTCCTGACCATCGTCAAACCCGGCGGCACCGGAGATCAAATGGCCCCTCCCCCGCCTAAAGGAAAAACAGCTCCGGCCGCGCCCAAACACCCGGCGCCCAGCCACGCCGCGCTGGCCGCAAAAAAGAGCTTTGCCGCCCTCAAAGGTTTCGAAGGATCTGTATATACCACCGATCCGGTCTTTATGGCCGGATTCTCGGACGATGCCGACATGCACCTATGGACACAGCAAGGAGCAGGAATTTCCATGCTGATGAAGCACCTTATGCACAAGGCTCCCATGGGAAACAAGGATATGATGAAGGCCTTGGCCATGCACCAATCCAATGCCCATTCGCTGACCGAGCTCCGGTTTGAAACGGGAAAGATCACCGTGAAAAGCCTGACGCTGTATCCACCCGATACCCTGGCTTTCTTTAAGAAATTCGGCGGCAGGCCCCTGAATACCGACCTGGTGGCGAGCCTTCCCAAAGGCAATCTGCTGGCCGTGATCAACTTCCATTTCGACCCTGCTGCATTGGGCGATATGCTGGATATGTCACATAGCCGTGCCAAACTGGACTCTGCGCTGGCGTCCAAAGGCCTGGCTACAGACGATATCATCCGCGCCTTTAAAGGAGATATCCTGCTGGCGGCCGTGCAACCAACCGATCAGCCGGACGATTCTACTTCCGGAAAATCCAAACAGCCTTCTATTTATATCGCCACTACGATCAACGATATGCCTTCCTTTATGAAACTGGCCGGCAAAATGAACCTGATGAAAGATCCTTCGGCAACCAGTTCAGGCGCAACCGATGATTCCACTTCGGCTCCCACCCTGATGGACAAAGCAAAATTGGGTTATACGCTGAAAGATAATATCCTCGTCATCAGCACCAGCAAGCAAAATGCGGATGCCTGGTTCAGCAACACCGAAAAAAGAAGTACCGATTTTATCCCTGCGCTGGTGAAAGACAACCCCTTCAGCCTGCTGGTCGACCTGAAAACAGTAATGAGCTTCGTGAAAGGCATGGGTAATGGGCAGACCTCCGACAAGAACAAGAAAGCGTTCCAGATCCTCGACGCCCTGAATCTGTTCACTCTTGCCGGCGGAGCCATAAAAGACGGGAAGGTAGAGAGCACATTCGAACTGCAACTGACCAATACTTCGGAAAATAGCCTGCGCACCCTGATCGGGCTATTCTAAACTTATTTCCAGCCAGCTGTCATCTGGCTGTCATCCGGCGACCGGGTTTTATCGTAATTTACATCGGTAAACCCGGTCGTTCGCATGAAAAGAATCGTCAAGAGACACCCCCTGGCCATCCGCTGGTTCCATTGGATCAATTTCCCGGTCCTTACCATCATGATATGGAGCGGGCTGTTGATCTATTGGGCGAATGATGTTTACAAGATCCGGCTGGGCGGCACTATACTTTTCCAATTCTTTCCGGAATCTTTTTACAAAACCCTGGGCATCTCCTACCATTTGGCCCAAGGCATGGCCTTCCATTTTGTCTTCATGTGGGTGTTCTTTCTCAACGGGTTGATCTATGTGCTGTATACCTGGATCTCCGGGGAATGGAGAGGACTGGTGCCGGACCGGCATTCCTTTAAAGAAGCCTGGCAGGTCCTGCTGCATGATCTGCACATACCTGAAAGGCGGCAAGGGCGCTTCCGTCGAAGGACTGCCCCTCCGCAGGTCAAATACAATGGAGCGCAAAAGATCGCGTATTCCGCCATCATTGTCATGGGACTGGGTTCCGTACTCACGGGGCTGGCGATCTACAAACCCGTTCAATTCTATTGGCTTTGCGCTTTATTCGGGGGCTACGGAACCGCCCGCGTTATCCATTTTATCCTAACGATCGGCTATTGTGTCTTCTTCCTCATTCATATCGTCCAGGTCATGCTGGCGGGATGGAATAATTTCCGGGCAATGATCGCGGGGTTTGAGGTAGTCAAAGAATCAGAACCGGAACCTCGCCCCTCGTTCCAGCTTGCTCGCAAAGGACCCGGGGTCTGGTGGCGCCTCTTTAAGAAAAGCAACCGGCTGACCGTGGAGCAGCAAATACAAAGAAGGACGCTACTCTCTTTTTCCGCTTTTATTGTTTTGGGCGCTGCCGCCTGGAAGAGTTGGTCCTGGCTGAAGCAGCAACCCTCCGACCACGGGGTACCGGGCCCGCTCCGGAAGGGATTGAACACGGACGAAAAGGTCTTCAACAAAACACTCAGCCCCGGCCACCTTGCCAAAACCTATCCCCAATCTGCCGCCGCTAAGAATGTCCGCACGAATGGAGATATAGGCCTGGATACAAAGAGTTTCGATCCCGGTACCTGGAAGTTCGAAGTGACCCGGGCATCGAAAGATACCTTTTCCCTGAGCCTGGACGAACTCCGGCAACTCCCGAAGACCGAGATCGTATTCGACTTTAAATGTATTGAGGGATGGAGCCAGATCAGCCATTGGGGCGGGGTGAAATTCAGCGATTTTATGAAGCAGTACCGGTTGGACCCGGAAGCCGCCATGAAATATATCTCCCTCAGCACCCCCGATGAGGGCTATTACGTGGGGATCGATATGGCCAGCGCCCTGCATCCCCAGACCCTGCTTTGCTATGAGATGAATGGCGCCCCGCTGCCGCTAACCCATGGCTACCCTTTGCGCCTCATCATTCCGGTCAAATACGGTATCAAAAGCCTCAAGCGGATCGGCAGTCTCTCCTTCAGCAATGAGCGGCCTCCTGATTATTGGTTTGAAAGGGGATATGATTATTTTTCGGGGTTATAGCGCTGCCGCCGGGACCGATATCGGAAAGGCCGCGCCGCCCTCTTGGTTTTATGCATACCCATATCTCCTCTTGAACTCTTCTACCTGCGGCTCCGATAAGATCTGGAAGAGATAGGTGCGGGTGGATTTATTCCGTTCGATGAAAGGGATATGGCGCTGGTAGAACCCGTCGAATAGTCCGCCTAATTCCAGGACATGCTCTTTATTGCGCAGAAAGAATCCGCATTTGACTGAGATGCCGTTGAACTCAAAATGCAGGTGGTTCGTCATCCCATCCGAAGAAGTGCCGGCGATCATCGCCCCGTCATTCATATACCGGCCCGCATAAGCTTCTACGTTGAAATCCATTTTGCTGACCTGGTTCATGGGATAGGATTGCCCGCCGATCAGAATACGATCCAGGGATACGACCAGCTCTTCTTCCGACAAGCCGTAATTCATCACATCCCCTTTGGCGATGATGGCACCGATGACGACGATGGCGATCCCCGTGCCGAAGACCCACCCGAGATAGTCCTCCATGGAAGGAAAAAAGACCAGGACCAGGGAGCTCATGGCAATACCAAGGCCCGCATAGGCGACATAAGCCCTCTTATTCTTTCGCTTGACCACGAGTTTTGTTCGGAATTCCATACTTACTTATAACGCGCTGTTTTCGCTTATATTTTCCCCTACACATCGTAACCGCCATCGCTCCCCTACATTTTCTCATACACGACCGCGGCCCCCTGCCCGACCCCTACACACATGGTTGCCAGCGCATAACGAAGGTCCCTCCGCTGCATTTCATGGAGCAGGGTGGTGGAGATACGTACCCCGCTGCAGCCCAGGGGGTGACCAATGGCGATGGAGCCTCCGTTGACGTTAATGATCGACGGATCCAGCCCCAGTTCCCGGATACAGGCCAGGGACTGTACGGCAAAAGCTTCGTTCAATTCTATAAGCCCCAGATCGGCAGGTTTCAGCCCGGCCCTTTGCAATGCTTTTTGCGTAGCAGGGACAGGACCAATGCCCATAATGGAGGGATCGACGCCCGCCACCGCCATACTAACGATCTTCGCTATGGGTTTCAGCTGATATTTTTTCACGGCTTCTTCGCTGGCCAGCAGCATCGCTGCGGCGCCATCATTGATACCCGCTGCATTGCCCGCCGTTACGGTGCCGTCTTTGGCGAAAGCCGGCCGTAGGGCCGCCAGTTTCTCCAGCGAGCTTTGTCTCGGCTGTTCATCTTTTTCAAAATAGATCTTTTCTTCTTTGCCGCCCAGGACCTCTACCGGAGCTATCTCCTCCTTCCATTTTCCCGCTTCCAGGGCTGCAAAATATTTCTGCTGGGAGGCCAGGCCGAATTCATCCTGTTCCTGCCGCCCGATCTTCCATTGTTTGGCGACATTCTCCGCCGTTTCGCCCATGGAATAGGGATGGTATTTTTCTGCCAGCTTTTTATTGACGAACCGCCATCCGATCGTCGAATCGAACACTTCCGTATTCCGGGTGAAGGCATGAGAAGACTTGGCCATAACAAAGGGAGCGCGTGTCATACTCTCCACCCCGCCCGCGATATAGAGCTCCCCTTCCCCGCACATAATCGCCCGTCCTGCATCCATCACGGCCTGCAAGCCCGAGGCACAGAGGCGATTCACCGTCGTACCGGCCACCGTGACAGGCAGTCCCGCCAGCAGGGCCGCCATGCGCGCCACATTCCGGTTATCTTCTCCTGCCTGGTTGGCATCCCCCGCGATCAGATCCTCGATGGCAGCCGGATCGATGCCTGCATTGCGTTGCAGCAAGGCCCTGACCACATGGGCCAGCAGATCGTCCGGTCGGATGGAGCTCAGCCCCCCGCCATATTTTCCAATCGGTGTGCGGATGGAATCGATGATATAGGCTGTGTTCATGATTTGTAAGCGCAAGACTTTTCCGGAGTTCGCCCTTTCCACGCGGAAAGAGACAGGCTCCTTTGCGGCCGCAAATTAAGCGAAATAGTTACTCTTTTATCCTTAAATTGTAACAAACTACTTCACATGAGAAAATATTGGCTGCCGCTGGCCGGCATCTTGTCCATTTCTATTGGCTTTACCAACACCGCCCTCGCCCAGAAAAAATCCGCCCTACACACGGCCGCTGACAAATCCGCCGCAAAATATAAGACCCAGGCCATCCAGGACCTCCAATCCGACTACGGACTCTACCAGGGCATCGCCCTGAAAATATGGAGTTATGCCGAACTGGGCTACCAGGAAACCAAAAGTTCCTCCCTCCATCAAAAGACCCTTTCCGACAATGGGTTTTCCATTGAAGCCGGCGTAGCAGGTATGCCGACGGCCTTCGTGGCAACTTACGGTCATGGGCAGCCGGTGATCGGTATCCTTGCCGAATTCGACGCCCTGCCGGGCCTCTCCCAGGATTCAGTCCCGGAGAAAAAACCTGTCGTCGGAGCCATAGCCGGTCATGCCTGCGGGCACCATCTCTTCGGCACTGCATCGGTAGCCGCAGCCATTGAACTAAAGCGACTCATCGAACAATACCATCTGAGCGGTACGATAAAATTATATGGCACACCGGCCGAAGAAGGCGGGGCCGGAAAAGTATATATGGTCCGGGACGGGTTATTCAAAGGAGTAGACGTAGTTGTTAACTGGCATCCGGCCGACAAAAACGGGGTCATGTATGGTCAAACGCTTGCCGTGATCTCCGCCAAATTCCGCTTCCATGGGATCGCCGCACATGCCGCAGCAGCCCCGGACAAGGGACGCTCCGCCCTGGACGCTGTCGAAGGAATGGACTATCTCGTCAATATGATGCGGGAACATGTTCCCTCCGATGCCCGGATCCACTACGTGATCACGGATGGGGGCAAAGCGCCCAATGTGGTCCCGGATTTCGCAGAGTCCTATTATTATGTGCGGGACTATGACCGGGATATCGACCGCCAGATTTTCGACCGGATCGTGAAAGCCGGACAGGGCGCCGCACTCGGAACCGGAACGACCATGGACTATGAGCTCATCGACGGCGATTATGATATATTACCCAACAGGACCCTGGCCCAGACCATGCAGAAAGACCTGGAAATAGTGGGCGGCGTAACCTATACTCCGGAAGAGACCGAATTTGCTAAAAAGATCCAGGCGACCTTCGCCTATAAAGTTCCCCCCGTCGAATCCGTGGCGAAAGTCGATACCCTGTCTGCCAGCGTGATCAAACAATCCGCTTCTTCCGACGTAGGCGACGTGAGCTGGAATGTTCCCACCGTGGGCATGGGCGCTGCTACCTGGGTAGCCGGAACACCCCCACATAGCTGGCAGGCGGTCGCCAGTGGCGGAACAGGCATCGGCATCAAAGGAATGATGGTCGCCGCCAAGACCATGACCCTCATGGGCATTGACCTGCTCACGCAAAAGGACCTGATCCCCGCGGCGACAGAAGAATTCAAAAAAGCAAGAGGAGCGGATTTTCAATATGTTCCATTATTGGGCGACCGAAAACCCGCGCTTAATTATAGGAATTGAACGGGAAGCCAATTGCAATTGAACGGCTGAGCCCTGCCGGGGGCTTACCGATCCTTTACCTATAATATTATTCATGGAGGCGCCAGCCAGCCTATCCCGACCATTTCGTGCAATCCCACGAAATGGTCCGAATTGGTGATCCACTTTCTTGATACCGCTCTCACCTCATTAAAACTGTGCAAAACACTTTCACAAAAGAGTTATTTTTTCTCTTAAATTGGTCCCGTTTTTCTTAACCTTAAATAATTCCTATATGAAAAAAGAGATCGTAAAACATACACTCTCTGTGTTTGAACAAATTAAAAGAACTGATGAGCAGGGAAATGAATTCTGGACAGCCAGAGACATAGCCAAAATATTGGAGTATCTCGAATTCCGTAATTTTAAACCTGTAATAGACAAAGCCAAAGAGGCTTGTGTCAAGAGCGGCCAGAATATCCATAACCATTTCGTGCAATTCCACGAAATGGTCCAAATTGGCTCTGGCGCTGCAAGAGAGATAGATAACGTAAAATTCTCCCGCTATGCCTGCTACCTGATCGTTCAAAATGCCGACCCCGCAAAAGAAGTAGTGGCGTTAGGCCAAACCTATTTTGCCGTACAGACCCGATTGCAGGAATTACAGCAACTGGATGTCTATAAGCAGCTAAATACGGAAGAAGAAAAGCGATTGTTCTTACGCCAGGAAATGACAAGGCATAATAAAAAACTTGCCAGCGCTGCTAAAAACGCAGGCGTAATTACTCCTATAGACTACGCCATTTTCCAAAACCATGGTTAGATGGGCTTATACGGTGGATTAGATGCAAGAGGGCTACATCGAAAGAAAGCTCTTAAAAAAAATCAAAACATTCTCGATCACATGGGTAGCACGGAACTTGCTGCCAATCTCTTCCGGGCCACGCAAACAGAAGAAAAGCTAACCCGCGAAAATATAAAAGGGAAAAAAGAAGCAAATAAAACTCATTTTGAAGTTGGGAAAAAAGTGACTACTTGCTAAACAACTCTTTCTGCGTAGCAGTCCCTCCATCCTCTCCCAATGGCGGCAAATTAGGATGGTCGAAGGTCGCATTCTTGGACCTGCCATCCGGTCGTGGAGTACGGCCGCGGATGCTGTATACCGGATTATAAACGATCTGGTCCGAAGGCATTTCATAACTGAGGAGCTTAGCCATTTCTTCATCCGTCAGATCCGGCTTCAGCCATTCCATCTCCAGCTCCTTAGGAAGAAACAAAGGCATCCGGAAAGCATTGTCGCCGCTGTTGTGGATCTGCCGCATGACGGCATTACCACCCCGCGTGATCAGCGTGAACATACCGCGCATTTCCCCCGTCTCCGGATCGGAAGGAATTTTGGTATTAAAATGATAGAGACCAGGGATGCAGAACATCGTACGGTCCTTTAGCCGTACATGATAAGGTATTTTATTCTTCCAGCCCTTGATCTCCCGGTGCTCGTAGATACCGGTGACAGGGATCAGGCACCTGGTCTTGCGTATCCGGTGCCAGAAGGAACGCCGGTCTTCCAGGATCTTTTCACTGCGGGCATTGACCATGGACTTTCGCATGGCCTTCACCTTCTCCGGCGTGTCCATATATTCCGCGATGATGCCCCATTCAAAATGTTTGCGGTGATATTGCATGCCCTCCCGGGTAATGACGGGGTATCGGTTATGTCCCAACGCTAAAAAATGCACCCCCATGTCCAGGTCGAAATTTATCTCCGAGTCATGGACCAGGTCAGGAAAATAATCGTCGATCAACTGCAAAGCAGAATAAAAAGCAATGTCCAGGCACATGTTTAATAATTTCAGTATTTTTCAATATCGTCGAAGGGAATCCAGTCCTCCTCTCCATCATAACTAAATTTAAGAATAAGTTCCCCAAACTCTTCATAGATCCCCACCTGTATTTTTTCGCCCTCACGGGTACCACGCCAATCGGCATGATGGCGATTGATATAGTGTCTTATTTTTTCTTTATAGATAGGTGGCGGCTGCCAGTCCACTCCCTTTTTAGCTGCATAGAAAACCTTATAGCCAAAAGGCTGCCGGGCAGCAATATAGAGCTTCTCCAGGTGCTCCGGGTTGTCGGCATCATATAAAAAGACATTCGCATCCCGGGGAATAGCCGCTACATGTCGCTGCGCCTGCTCTTTTTCATCGGACGGATAAGCCCGCAAAAGAAAAGCCGCTCTCAACCGGGCATCCATACCCCGGGCAAAAGTCTGCCGGACAAAGAACCGTTTGCCTTTGGCCACCTGATCTTTGAGCAGGGCCTCGCTGAGTAGTGGAAATGGATTGTACATGATTACAATCCTACAATTTACGAAATCCCTTACGGCTTCTTCACCCCAATAGCCCGCATCAGGTATTTCTCTCCATACCGTCGCTTAATACTATCGATCGACTGATAAAGCCGGATCGTCTCCTGCGTGTCCTCATACAATTTGATCTGGTAATTTCCCGGAACTAGCCGGGTAAACCGGATACCCAGTAACCGGACCAACATGCGACGGTCATACAGTTTCTCAAAAAGCTCCTGCGCCATCTGTAACAGCAGGTGATCCGCATTGGTATAGTCGATGCTTTTCTGCTTCACGACAGTATCGAAATTGGAATAACGCAGCTTCACCGTCACGCAACCCGTGAGTTTATCCTGTTTGCGCAAATCAAAGGCAATGGATTCCGTCATACGCACCAACTCGGCATGCAGGAAGTCCAGGTCGATCGTATCCACCTGGAAAGTACGCTCGGTGGAAATGGATTTCTGTTCCTGGTAAGGGATCACGGGAGACTCATCCAGCCCGTTGGCCTTACGCCAGAGGTCGATGCCGTTCTTACCCAGCAGGGTCTCCATCATCCCGATGGGCATGGCTGCCAGCACCCTGACCGTCTCCACTCCGCGCCGAAGTAACTTAGCAGCCGTCTCCTGGCCGACGCCCGGGAGCTTGGAGATCTTCAGGGGAGCGAGAAAATTCTTCTCCTCCCCGAAGGGAATTTCCAATTGCCCGTCGGGCTTGACTTCATTCGTTGCCACCTTGCTGATCAACTTGTTACTGGCAAGCCCATAGGAGATGGGCAGCCCGCTCTCCTTTAGTACCTTCTTCTTCAAATCCGCTATAAACAGGCTGCAACCATGGTATTTATCCATCCCCGTCATATCGATATAAAATTCATCGATGGATGCCTTCTCGAACAAAGGGGTGTTGCCCTGCATAATCTCCGTGACCAGTTGTGAATACTTCGAATAGGACTCCATATCCCCCCTGATGATGAGCGCCTCGGGGCAAAGCCGTCGGGCAAGCCGGATGGGCATGGCGCTATGGATCCCGAATTTCCGGGCCTCATAGCTACAGGCGGCGACTACCCCCCGGTCACCGGAACCTCCCACGATAAGGGGTTTGCCCTTGAGCCGGGAGTCCTTCAGGCATTCCACAGACACGAAAAAAGCATCCAGGTCAAAATGAGCAATATGGCGGTGCGGCTGTAACAACATAATAATCTGGTTTGGCGGTTCTAATCCGGCTTAGGTACCCTGCTTTTAATCCCTGCTTTTTCAATCCCGGTGACCTCGATACTATAAGCCCCGAACTCATTGATCACTTTTCCTTTTATCCGGTAAAATCCCGCATGGGGCGGATGCAGCGCATGGATCTCCGGGAAATGCACCGTATCGATCCAGTCCTTATTGCTATCGAGGAAGGTTCCAAAACTCATAGTGTCCCCTTTGACGGTACGAACGGGCTTGTGCGTGATATGATATCCCAGGACAGTAACCGTCTTTCCAACATGATCGGCCAGCGCCCGGGCAGGTGTATACCGGGAAGGATCATCGTCCACCAATCCAAAAGGATCCCGCAAAGGAAAACCCAGCAATTCGATTTCATCGTATAGATCATCCAGCTCGTATACGGGCAGATCAGGCAGTGTCAGTTGCATGGGAGCTTCTTTGAAGAGCACCTGCCCCCCAGGTACCAAAGCCCTGCTGTTTTTCTTTTGTACAAAATCTCCCTCCCATAAAAGCTCTTTTTTTTGTTGACCTGTGAAGCGCAAGGCGCCGATCCGGATAAGGATCTCCAGCGTTTCAGGTGTGACGGCCGTCCGCTCGATAAAATCGGTCAGGTTCAGATAAGGCCCCCCATAGCCCCGCTCTTCAAGGATCTTCTCTACCAGGGTCTGTTCCAATCCCCTGACATGAACAAAACCTGCATAAACATCCACTCCGTTTATATTCGTATAATAATCACTGTTATTGACACAGGGCGCATGTACCCGGGCGCCGGTCTTCATCAACTCGTAGAAATAGAGCTCGCGGCTATAGAAGCCCCCAAAATTATTGATCACGGCCACAGCGAATTCCATGGGATAGTAGGTCTTGAGAAAAAGGCTCTGGTAGCTCTCCACTGCATAAGAGGCGCTATGGGCTTTACAAAAGCTGTATTCGGCAAAACTTTCGATCTGACGCCATACTTCTTCCGTCGTCTTTTCCGGGTAACCGAACCCGGCGCAATTCGCGAAAAACCTCTCCTTTAATTGTACCAATTGTTTCTTCCCCCGGTACTTGGAACTGGTAGCCCGGCGTAACAGATCCGCGTCCGCCATATCCAGCCCTGCCCAAAAATGGGCCACCTTCAACACATCTTCCTGGTAGACCATCACCCCATAAGTCTCTTTCAGGAGTTCTTCCAATTTGGGATGCAAATACTCGAAAGCAGTTGGGTTATGAAAACGATAAATATATTGCTTCATCATACCACTGCTGCCCACCCCCGGCCGGATAATAGAACTGGCTGCTACCAGGCTCCCATAATCCTCGCAACGCAGTTTTTTAAGTAGAGTGCGCATAGCGGGAGACTCGATATAGAAACAACCGATAGTGTCTCCTGAGCGGATCTGCTCCTTCACCTTCACATCCTTCTTGAATTTTTGCACCTGGTGAATATTGACGTCGATCTGTTTGTTCTGTTTGATCAGCCCGACACTCTCCTTAATATGTCCCAACCCCCGCTGACTCAGAACGTCTAACTTATATAGCCCGACATTCTCCGCGACGAACATATCGATCTGGGTGGTGGCAAATCCCTTCGGGGGACGATGCACGGCGCAATATGCCGAGATAGGCTCTTCACTGATCAGGATACCGCCCGGATGAATGCTCAGATGATCGGGAAAGTTCTGCAACAGCTTACCGTATTGGAGAATGATACGCTGGATCTTTCCCTCCTCCGTCTTCTTCATGAAATTTTCGTTTCGCCCTCCCCCGCTGTAATAACCTTTTTCGGCAAGCTGATCGATCTCGGATTTCGGCAGACCGAAGACCTTACCCAGTTCGCGGATGATAGCATTGTACTGGAAGGTAGCATACATACCCAGTAGAGCCACATGCTGCCGTCCATAACGCTTGAACATATAATCGATAACCTCGTCCCGGTCCCGGTAACTGAAGTCGATATCGAAATCCGGCGGACTGGTCCGCTGCGGATTCAGAAACCGTTCGAAGTAGAGATCCAGCTCGATAGGATCGACGTCCGTAATTTGCAGACAGTAAGCTACCAGGGAATTGGCGCCGGAGCCTCGTCCCACATGATAGAATCCCCGGCTCTGAGCATAGCGGACCATGTCCAGGGTGATGAGGAAGTAGGCATTAAACCCCATTTCGTCGATGATCCGTAGTTCCCTGATCATTCGCTCTGCAGCCTTCTTATTGGTCCCATAGCGAATGAGAAATCCGTCCCGCGCCAGTTTCTCCAATAAGATGCGGTCATCTTCCCGGGTAGCGCTGTATATTCTTTTATTCTTGTCCTCGCCGAATTTCATAGTGATATGGCAGGCATCGATGAGCCGGTAAGTATTAACGATGAGGGAAGGGTATTGCTGAAAAGCCTCCAGGACTTTAGCCGGTGGAAGAAAATATTCCTGCGCGCCGGCCTGTTCTTCGGACGGGAGCTTGGACAAAAGCGTGTTCTTATCAACAGCCCGCAGCAGACGATGCAGATTATAATAAGTCTTATTCTGAAAGGTGACAGGCTGACGGGCGACAAATTTTCCGGGAAAGGAAGCCACCGGCATTCTCAGCAGTTTATTCACTTCAGTAGGTAATACGCCGATATATTCATTCGTCAGCAGTTCTTCCGGCGCTTTACCGGACAGGGGATAGATGACGAATCCATCATCCGGATCGCAGAAGTAAGGCGCTCCCTTTTCCAGGCCGGAGAAGAAAGTCGTTTCGCCTGCTCTTTCAGGGAAATTCTTTTTCGACAGCAGGTGCTCTGACAAAAACTCATTGATCCACCGGAACCCCTTATTATTTTTCGCCAGCAGGATATAGAGTAGTCGATGGTCATTGCGGATCTCCGCCCCCAGAATGGGTTTTATATTCTGTTCCTGGCAGTACTGCAGGAAGTCCCAGGCATCACCCGTAGAGTTGATATTGGTCAACGCCAGCGCCGTAGCTCCTGCTTCCACTCCCGCTAGGGCCAGCTCTTCCGTCGCAAAAGTGCCATAGTGAAGACTGAAATATGTTTTACAATTGATATACATTAATTACTAATATTTTTAGCATATATTCCCCAAAAAAACGAGACCACCTCAAAGCATTTCGAGACGGCCCCGCAGGAATGGTTGCAAGGGTGTTTGGTTTTTTTTCGGGCCATTGAATTTTAAAGGAATAGGACAGGTCTGTGGCAATGGTTATGGAACTCAGGACAGCATATATTTTATTTCTTATTCTTTTTCTGCGTGAAATATTCCTTCATCACCAGCTGAATCATTTGAGGCTCCTCTAAATCGCATAGTTTTCCGATCCGGAAAAGATCCTCTAACGTGAACTTCTCCACTCTATTCATAAGCCGGGTAAAACGATCGACCTCCTTTCCCATATTCGTTGCAACGATAGTCTTCGGGACGAATTCGAAAATATCGTTAAAGGTTCGTATTTTACCGTCCTTGAACATCGTGCTAATAAGATCATAACGTCGATCACGATTTACCATATTTCAAAGAAATGAAATATAAGCATCGAAAAAGTTAAAAGCCGCATCCCGTTATTTTTTGCCTCCCGATTCGCCTTTTTTCTATACCCGCATTACCATTTTCTTACTCCCGCATTACCTTTTTCCTACTCCCGTTTTATCCTTTTTCAAACTATTTTCAGGTATGCATAATTGTTAGCTCAAAAAGTCACAAGCACATGAAACTAATATATTTAGCAAAATGTTTCCGGCCATTGGCTCCCAATTCGCTATTTCCGGTAAGTGAAAAATTTTAACATTTTAAACTACAATTGTAGTTGTTTAATTACAACAGCAGTTGTATCATTGTGGTATGAAAAGACTAAGCGAAAAAGAAGAAACGCTCATGAAGATCATCTGGCGCTTAAAAAAGGCCTTTGCCAAAGATGTCCGGGAAGAACTGCCCGATCCGAAACCACATATCAATACCGTAGCCACTACCATGAAAAGACTGGCTGATAAAGGCTTTCTTAAATACGAGGATTTCGGCGCTACTTACCGGTACTTTGCCGCCATCTCTAAGAAAGACTATACGACTAAATTTGTTAAACCCTTGCTATCCAGCCTTTTTGGAGACTCTATGAAAAATGTCGTGGCCTTTTTTGCAGAAGAGGAGGAGATCACCCTGAAGGAATTGAAAGAGATCATTAAAATGATCGAAGAGAAAGAGAAATAATTATGGAAAAAAACAGAAAAAGGATCTAAAAAAAAACCTTATAAATATGTCAGCACTCATAATTTACCTGCTAAAAGCAAATTTGCTGATTTCCATCCTTTTCCTTTTTTATTTCCTTTTGCTAAAAAATGAAAAATTCTTCCGGCTCAACCGGTTCTTTCTCCAGGCGACATTGGCGCTGTCGATGCTCCTGCCCCTTATGCCGGCTCCCGGTGCCTTCCTGCATCCGGCGCAGCAGGAGCCGGCCGGCCTGCCCAATTTACTCGATATGTATACCCATATCCAACTGACAGCAACGCCTTTTTCCGCCGGCCCTGTTACGCTCAGTCAACCCGCCGATCTTACAAAAGGCTGGTCCCTTCTTCAAATCCTTTTGGGGATTTATGGGCTGATAACCGCCAGCCTGCTGATCAGGCTTGTTTTCCAGGTATTATGCGTTATGGCATTCATAAAAAGCAGCAAGCAGCGATCAAAAGACGGGATCATTTATTGCGCAACGACCCGGGATCTTGCCCCTTTCTCTTTTTTCCGCTATCTCGTAATGAATGAATCCAAACATGGTCCCGAACAGATGCGCCAGATCATCCTGCACGAAAAAGTGCATATCCGGCAAGGGCATACCATCGATCTGTTACTGGCCGAGCTGGTGTCCGTTCTCCTGTGGATGAACCCCCTCGTCCCATTATTGCGGCGGCACCTAAAGCTCAATCTGGAATATATAGCCGACGAGGACGTCCTCGGTACGGGCATGGACAAAAAGAGTTATCAATTAAGCATTCTACAGAGCAGCCTTAAATCCTCCGCAGTCTACCCTATCACTAATTTATTCAATTCTTCCAAACTTAAACTCCGCATTAAAATGATGAACACCAAAAGAACATCCAACAGCCATTTGTACAAATACCTCTTTGTACTCCCGCTGATCGCGGCAACTTATGCCGTCATCACGCCATTAAGCGCCGAATCCCTGCAGGTGAACACACAAAAGATCAATGCCGAACGACAGGCGCAGAAACTGAAAGCCTTCGAAGGATACTATACGTTTACTTTCCCGAATGATAAAGAACCTGCTTATCTGAAAATAACGGCAAAAGATACGACCCTGGTGCTTACACAACTTTGGGACGGGCAGGAGATAACTTTTAAGCAGACGGCCCCGCTGGAATTTTTTTGCCAGGAAAAAGATTTCCCTCTCAAATTTACCAAAGACGAGAAAGGCAACATTACACAGGTTTTAGCCTTTAACAGGGATCTCTGGAACAAAGTGAAAGATTACAAGCCCAAAACAAAAGTAGCCATCCGGCTTACCCCGGAGCAACTCAAAGCCTTCGAAGGGGTCTATGAATTCCAGGGAGGAGATGAAAAGCGCACTATACAATTTACGGCAACGGACTCCGGTCTTATCCTCAAACAAAAATGGCAAGATGAAAAAGAAATAGCTTTTCGCCCGGAGACGGAACTGGACTTTTTTTGCAAAGCCCCCGCCTTTACCTTGAAATTTACCAAAAACGGGGAAGGGATCATCACCCAGGTCCTGGCCTTTAATACGGACGTTTGGGTCAGGAAAAACAACTAAACCTGCCCTACAAGATCCTTAACCAGCTAACCCGACAGCCTTGTTTTCAAATTACTTCAAAATAGCCTTTCGAAATCTTTGGCGGCACAAAGTATTCTCCCTGATCAATATCATCGGGTTGGCCGCGGGAATGTCCGCCTGCTTACTGATCTATCTTTATGTATCTTTTGAACTAAGCTATGACAGCTATCATACCCGGGCCAACCGGATCTACCGCCTGGTAACCCATGTACGCACCCCTTCCGAAGACCATTTTTTCGGCGCCGCTCCGGCCATGGGGCCTGCTCTCCGGAATGATTTTCCGGAAGTACTGGCGATGGCTCGTGTCATGCCTATCGGCCTGTTAGTACAAAAGGATACTAAAATATTCCAGGAAGACAACATCCTGATCGCAGATTCTTCCTTGTTCTCTATCTTCAGTTTCCCTTTTGTGAAAGGAGACCCACATACGGCCCTCACCGATCCATTCAGCGTGGTGCTTTCAGAAACGGCAGCGAGGAAATACTTTGGAAATGCCGACCCAATAGGGCAATCCCTGCTCCTCGACCAAAAATTCAGTCTGAAGGTTTCCGGGATCATGCAGGATATTCCCCCTAATTCCCATTTCAGGTCCGATATCATCGTTAGCATGACCACCCTCTCGCAGAAATTAAACCCGGGCATGGATACCACCGCCTGGAACGGCTTCGGCGGTCATACCTACCTGCTGTTCCCGGAAGGATTTGATCCGCAACATTTACAAGCTCAACTACCCGCTTTCATTCAAAAATATGCCGGGAAGGTGATGCAGAAAGACCATGTTTTCTTTACCCTGTCCCTCGAGCCGCTCAAAAGCATCTACCTGCATTCCAAATACGGGAGTCCGGAAAGCGGTAATATAAACAACGTAGCTATTTTCTCCGTCATCGCCGCATTCATCCTGATGATCGCCGGCATCAATTTCATTAACCTGACAACAGCCCGTTCCATGGAAAGGGCCAAAGAAGTAGGCATCAGAAAAGTGATCGGATCTTCCAGGAAACAATTGATAGCGCAGTTCCTGGGAGAATCCGTATTGCTCTGCCTGATCGCCTTCCTCCTCTCCTGCCTGTTCTCCGTCTTTCTGCTGCCTGTATTCAACGCTTTGTCCGGCAAAATTATCAGCCCTGGCATTTTTCAGCGGCCGGGAAATCTGATTCCTCTCTTAGCCGTCGCTTTGGCTCTCGGGCTGGTCGCGGGCCTCTACCCGGCTTTTATACTGTCCGGCTTCAGGCCGGCGCTGGTATTGAAAGGCCGGTTCACCTCCGGCCATAAAGGCATCCTGCTCAGGCAGATCCTCGTAGTGTTTCAATTCACCATCGCCATTATATTGATCACGGGTACCCTGGTGGCCTGGCTGCAATTGCATTATATGCGAAGTCAGCCCCTCGGCTTCAAAAAGGATCAAATGATGGCCATCGATTTTCATAGCGATCCACAGTTCCCGAACCAATATGAAATATTTAAACAGCAACTGCTGCAAATTCCCGGGGTATTATCAGCTTGCGCTTCTTCCAGCCTTCCCGGTACAGGCTATAGGAACGGGTTAGTGCAAATTGAAAACAATGCAGGGGAGATGCAGACCGCCGGCCTGGATATGTTCTTAGTGGATTATGATTTTTTTAATCAGTACAAAATTCAGCTGGTGGCAGGCAGGGGGTTTTCCAAAGCATTCTCCACGGACCCTGAAAAATCGCTCATCGTGAATGAAGCCACCGTGAAAAAATTCGGCTACACCAGCCCTGCAGCCATCATTGGCAAACGGTTCTCCCAGGGGCCGGAGGGAACGATCATCGGAGTGGTCAAAGACTTTCATTACCGATCCTTACAGGAAGAGATACAACCGCTGCTATTTCATATCGAGCCCCGCGCCTTTAGACTCATCTCCCTGAACCTGTCCAACAGCAACATTCCTGCTACGCTTGCTTCGATCGAAAGCAAATGGAAACAACTGGCGCCCGATCGCCCTTTCAGCCATTTTTTTGTTGACGAGGCTTTTAACAAACAATACCGTTCGGAAGAGAATTTCGGGAAGATCTTTCTCTATTTTGCCCTCTTTGCTATTTTTATTTCCTGTCTGGGTCTATTGGGGTTGGCGCAATACAGCACCCTGCAACGGACAAAAGAGATCGGCATTCGCAAAGTACTGGGCGCCACCGTGCCCGGCATTATACATCTGCTGTCCCGGGACTTCTTAAAGCTGGTAGGAATTGCTTTCATTCTTGGCAGCCCTATTGCAGCATGGGCTATGCATAATTGGCTGCAGGAATTTGCCTACCGGACCCATATCCATTGGTGGCTCTTTGGGATAGTAGGATTGGCGGCATTTTTGATCGCCCTGTTCACCGTCAGCTTCCAGGCTATCAAGGCGGCCATCTCCAATCCTGTTAAGAGCTTGAGAGCAGAATAAGCCATTGAGCGTAATCCAGCTTTTAGTTCTATTTTTACCCGCGATATGGAACCCACTCTGCTACTTCAACATATTGCAAAGCATATTACCCTCACAACCGACGAGCAAGCGTATTTTGTCTCCCTGCTGCATCATCGAAAAATAAAGAAACGGCAATTTCTAACCCAGGAGGGAGACATCACCAAAGGCCCGGCCTTTGTCACGGAAGGGATTTTGCGAAGTTATTCACTGGACAAGAACGGATTCGAACATGTGATTCAATTTGCTCCGCCCGGCTGGTGGATCGGCGACATGAACAGCATGATCAAACAGCAGCCCGGCACCTTGTATTGCGATGCCCTGGAAGACAGTGAAGTACTCTGGCTCTGGAAATCGGATCTGGATAAACTCTATGCCGCCGTTCCCAAATTCGAACGCTTTTTCAGGATCCTGGCGGAGAACGCCATCAGTAGCTACCAGGCCCGTTTGATCAATATCCTCAGCCTTCCGGCCAAAGAACGTTATGCCAACTTCTGCCAGCAGTACCCCTCTTTAATCGATTGCCTGCCCCAAAAGCAAGTCGCCTCCTATATTGGCGTCACCCCGGAATTCCTTAGCAAAATGCTCCACAATTAACCTACATTAAGTTTTTGGCTTAACCTGCCTTATTTTCGGCAACCCATTCCCTTCCTACTTTTGTGTAGTAAAAGGAATCAATTATGAAAAAACAAATCGAACGGATCATATCAAAACCAGCCCGCCCCGGAATGGTAGGTGATGGTTTCAGAGTGTTTAATTATATACCGGGCAACAACGTTCCGCAACAACGGATCAGCCCTTTCTTACTACTGGATTTTAATGCCGAATTTGACTTTGGCCCTTCCGATCATCTGCGGGGTGTGGACGTACATCCGCATAAAGGGTTTGAAACCGTGACCATCGCCTATAAAGGCAGTGTGGCCCATCATGACAGCGCCGGCAACAGCGGTGTCATCAGCCCCGGAGACGTACAATGGATGACGGCAGGCGCCGGTATCCTGCATAAGGAATACCATGAACAGGAGTTTTCCAAAAAGGGCGGCCCCTTCGAAATGGTGCAGCTTTGGGTCAACCTTCCCAAAAAAGACAAATTGACCACGCCTCATTACCAGGGTATCACGCAGGAGCAAATGGGCAAACTGGAATTACCGGGCGGCCAGGGATTGGTGAATGTCATTGCAGGTACTTTTACCATCGCAGACGATAATGGCGCAGCCGCCAGGGTTACCGGACCCGCACAGACTTATTCCCCGGTGAACTTATTCGATATCCGGTTGAAGAAAGACGGTATCGTTCGCACCAGCCTGCCTGCCGGTTATAACACGGCCATGCTGGTGGTAAATGGCAGCGTCGAAGTAAATGGACAAGCAGCGGACAAACACAGTTTTGTCTTGTTTAAGAATGAAGGAGAGGAAATAGCAATCAGGGCGGACGAAGACGCGGTATTGCTGCTGTTGAGCGGTGAGCCCTTGAATGAACCGATTGCCAGCTACGGACCTTTCGTGATGAATACCCAGGATGAGATCATGGAGTCGATCCGGGAGTTTCAAACGGGCAAATTCGGGGTGCTGAATTAAACCGGAGCACCCGGGCATTCGGATCATTCGGGCTGGCAGCGCTAAAGCGCTGCCAGCCCCTTTTAAATCAAATAGGTATGCAAAAGAAAATAGAACATATCCTTTTGGGCAGGGAAAAGCAGATCACACCGGAAGAGAAAGTAAGGCAGCCCCTGCCCCACGCTGAATTCAGGTTTGCCAACCCGTTCATCGTGCTGCATCATATGGGGCCGGCAATCATCCCGCCGGGAGGGCAGCTGAGGATCCACCCGCATCCTCACCGGGGATTTTCGCCGGTCACCTTTCAGCTGCAGGGAGAAGGCTATCACAAAGACAGTGCAGGTCATGAGGGGATCATCCAGGCCGGTGATGTGCAATGGATGTTTGCAGGAGGAGGGATCTTGCACAGTGAAGGGCCCACGAAGGAACTGTTGGAAAAGGGAGGCGTACAGGAGTTGATCCAGCTCTGGATCAATGTGCCGGCGGCCCATAAATGGGATGCCCCTTTTTATCAGACGGCTCCGAAGAGTTCATTGCCTGTGGTATTACAGCAGGAAGGGGTGGAGCTGCGCCTGGCGAGTGGCGACTATGAAGGAAAGACGGGTCCGCTGAAAAGTCATACCCCGGTCATCTCACTTATCGGGGAAATCGAAAAGGGAAAGCGGATACAGCTCACCGCGACCCCGGGTTACTGGACGCTGCTCTATATAGCCAAAGGATCGATGACAGTCAATGGTGAGACGGTGCCTTCCTATCATTTGGTTATTTTCGAAAAAGCCAATGAAGAGATCATTCTTTCCGCCGTTGAAGACGCACAAATATTGTTGCTCTCCGCGGCGCCGATCGACGAACCAGTGGCGGCAAAAGACAATTTTGTCATGAATACCAAAGAAGAGATCGACCAGGCCCTGGAGGATTACAAGAATGGAGTATTCGGGACTTTGAGTTATTAATCGCCGGACGGCCGCCTGAAAGCCAGGGCCTGAGAGGGGGCATCAGATCTGTTTTGCCGGCGGATAATCCACCGGAATTTTCGTGAGCCGGTAGGCATAATTGGTAAAGCTCATAATATTCACCAGTGCCAGGAGATCGATCAAAGCGCCCTCTTTATACCCCAGGCCGAAAAAGGATTCCAGCAATTCATCACTTACGGCTCCCTTATTATCGATCATGGATTTTACCACCGCATAGATCGTTTCCCATTTCTTATCGGGATATTTTCCCGCCCGCAACAATAGCGTATCTTCTTCCTTCCAGCCGTTCTTCATTGCAGAAACGGTATGAGAGGCCAGGCAGTACTCGCAATAATTCAATTGAGACACCATCAAATAAATAGCTTCTCTTTCCTTCCCATGAAAATGACCTTTCACCTGCGCGCTGGTATAAGCCAGATACGCATTCAGCGTTACAGCCGAGTACCCGATCGTCGCATACAGGTTGGGCATAAAACCCAGCAACCTTTTGTATAGATCAAAGGCCGGTTTGGCGGTCTCATCCACCTGCTCGTAGCCGGGGACATTAAATGCTTTCATATTTTAATTGTTTAAATTGTTGGCCGGGATATAATTGCGCCTGGGAACTTCATCTGCCCGGATTAGACAAAGGTAAAATCCTTGGCCCAACCGAAATGGTACAAGTTATAGTTTAACCAGTATAATTTACCGCAGCCGCCTGCACAAACGCCAATTTGGGTTTTTAGCCGGCAATCCCCGCCTTCTTAGTATCTTTGCATCCGGATGAACACAGGAAAAAAGAACATAAGACATCTGACTCTCAGTGAGTTAGAACAATATTTCGAGACCATCGGCGAGAAGAAATTCAGGGCCCGGCAGGTCTATGAGTGGATCTGGCAGAAGCATGCCCATAGCTTTGAGGCTATGACCAACCTCAGCAAGGAGCTACGGCAGCGCCTGGTGGAGGAGTTCTCCTTGCCTGCCCTGGGCGTCGATGCCACCCAGTATTCCGCGGACGGCACCATCAAGAGCCGCTTCCGGACAGTGGACGGACACCTGGTGGAAGGGGTGCTGATCCCTACCGACGATCGTAAAACGGCCTGTGTCTCCTCCCAGATCGGCTGTTCCCTCAGTTGTAAGTTCTGCGCCACCGGTTATATGGAGCGCAGGCGCAACCTGGACTATGATGAGATCTATGATGAAGTAGTGCTGATCCATCAACAGTCCGAAAGAGTCTACGAAAAGAAACTCTCCAATATCGTTTTCATGGGTATGGGCGAGCCCCTGCTCAACTATAAAAACGTGCTGAAAGCCATCGAGCGGATCACCTCCCCCGATGGACTGGGTATGAGCCCCCGGCGTATCACCGTCTCTACGGCGGGGGTAGCCAAAATGATCCGGCAGTTGGGAGATGATAAGGTGAAGTTCAAACTGGCCCTTTCCCTGCACGCAGCCAATGACACCAAGCGGAATGAGATCATGCCCATCAATGAGACCAATCACATCAAGGCGCTGATCGAGGCCCTGAATTATTTTTATCAGCAGACGGGCAATGAGATTACGCTGGAATATATCCTCTTTAAAGATTTTAACGACAGCCGGCAGGATGCCGACGAACTGGTAAAAGTCTACCGGCAGATTCCCGCCGACCTGGTGAATATCATCGAATACAATCCCATCACCCAGGCCCTCTTCGCCAAACCCGATGACGATACCGTCGAGAAATTCATGGAGCATCTCGAAAAGAACCGGGTCAATGCCCGGTTGCGTCGCAGCCGGGGGAAAGACATCGATGCCGCCTGCGGACAACTGGCGAATAAGGATAGTTAAGGCGCCCCATGGTAAAATTTGCGTTGACGAAGAATATCCTGTACCAACTCATTCACGACCTCTTGTATTTCCGGCGGGATTTTAATGGCGACTTCCGGAGTATTGCGTGAGAGTAGTCGGGTAGCATGATAAATAGGCAGGAATTTTTCGATCAGTTCCGGTCCGAATTCTTCCGATTTGAATAATTTATTTACCAGGTTGGTTTGGTGATGGATCAGTGGTATTGGGGTGTATCCATTCTTTTTTCATTTGGCAATAGGTTTATTGCCATAAATGTATGGCAATAATTTTGTTGCCAAAAATATTTCGCAATAGTCCTGTTGCCACTTCATTTAAGGCATTGAATTACATTTACTTCGAATAATTTTCAATACTAACCGAAGCCGGGACAATCTCTTACCGCGATCCAGATATCAGGATTGATGCTCCAGGCTTCCATAATTTCAGCATAATATCCTATTCGGTCAATACGCTCTTTTTCCAGGTATTTACCTCTCCGCGCCGTTAAACGTCGGCCCAAAGTTGCCGTCCTATACAGCAAATAACTATATCATGAACTCAGTAATCTACCGCAACCTTTTCAAAGCAGTTCTGCTTTCAGGAGCGATATGTACCGGTTGGGCCGCTCATGCCCAATCTTCCTCAAGCGACAATATGAGCGCCGATACCAGAAGCCACAAAAGCATGCACCGTCAATGGGGTCAACGCCTCCGCCCCCACTATACACCGGAGCAGCGCAAACAGGTAATGGCCATCAATACCGAGTATAGTAAAAAATCGGCCGATCTGTTGAAAAAAGATAATATTACCCTGAAGGAATATAAGGCCAGCCTGATCGCCCTGCGGAAAGAAAAGAAGAGTAAACTGGAAGCCCTTTTGACGCAAGAGCAAAAAGATCAGTTGGCCGCGCGTAAAAAAAGAGCTGCCGAAAATGCACAGGTAATGGCCGCGGCCCGCATGGAAAGGCTGAAAATCAAGCTAAATCTAAGCGATGACCAGGTTGCGAAGCTCAAGTCCGGCCAGGAAGATCTCCGGGCACAGGTACGGTCCATTCATGAAAACGAGGACCTGCTGCCCCAACAAAAAATGGAACAATTAAAAGACCTCGCTGTCAAAAGGCAGGATACTTTCAAGTCTGTGCTTACTCCTGAACAATTATCCAAATTCAAGGAACTATCACACCGGCAAAGACCCGGAAGGTTCGGCGAAGAGAATACGGATCATGAGCGTCACCCATTGGGAGACGGAGCGAAATAGACTTATTAAATCCTTATGAACACGGTCCCGGAAATTTCCGGGACTTTTTTTGTGCCCGGTGGCAAATCCGCTCCTTCCTAACCTTCATCGCGGAATGATTTTATGAGATCCTGCGTACATAAGCGGATGAACTCTTCCATGGTATTAAAGGATACGGTCTCCCTTAATTCAACCTGCATGTTATTCCGTTTACCGGAGAAACTGAAACTTCCGAGTTCGCATCCATTAGCTGAATTCCACCGAAGCACCATATCGTTTGTAATCTATATCTCCTACTTGCTCTGTTTCTCTTTTCTTACCGATCAGGGTCACTTTATTGGTGGAATATACAATAGCCGGATCAATATTGATCACTTCGAGTATCACGTCCGTATTAGTCAGGTCCTTTATTTTTGAATAATCGATAGACCCCGACTTATTGATAATTTCATTGAATAATCCTCTGTCCCGGACACTAAACCCTTCTTTTAATAATTCTTTTTCGATGGCATTATAAAGGATACTATTATTGTCTCTGCCATTCGAGTAGTTGCTGGTGTTACTGGTCGCCTTATCGGCAGAATTGGGAACACGCAGGACGATATTGGGCATTTTATTTGTTTTAAAGAATTCCTTTAGGTTATTGTTGGCAAAAACTTCATTAGGTTTTTTGGGAAACTTAATCGTTTTGATGGGAGCAGAGCAGTACACGAACAATGTTGCCGCTGCAAGCAGGTAGAATGCTGGTTTCATTTTTACTTTTTAATAGATTAAAAGAATGAAAAACACCTGTTTCTCCTGGCGAATGGTCTCACTGAAGCTTATAAATCATGAACTTTAAGAAAACAGGCCGGCGGAGGCGGACTTAAGGAGTATATTGAAAATACGGCGTTTTTGACTACATAACACAGGTGTTTTCACGGTATTTTAATTCCCTGAAAGCTGTATCTTCGATGTGCATTCAACTCTACTTTGTTACTACCCACTATCCACTTGCTACTTACCTCTTTCCACAAATCCACTACCGGCAAACTCCGGCCTACCCTCTTTTGATAACTGAGTAATCATTAAACTTTAAAATATGAAGAATGTGTTCTTATTGGCAGCCGCATGTGGTCTATTCCTGCTTTCGGCCTGCCGCAAAGGCATGGAACCGAACCATGAATTCCCTAATCCGTTGCGAAGTAACAACCAGGTGGTGGAATATCATAAGACTTTTTACGATGCTTTGTTTAACACCCATGTCCCGTACCTATTTATAAAAAAATATGACCCTTCCGGAAGGGCTGTGACGGAGATCGACTGTTCATTTGAAGACGATCGTGGACCTACCACGTTTTACTCCACCGTGTATCATGAATTTAAAGTATCGCAACAGGGCCGGATGATCTACCTGATCAACAAGCAATTGCCCAAGAGCAATATCCCCGACACCGTGGCAAGGGTCACGCTCAATGAAGACGGAAGGGCTGAATCCTGTGCAGTCAATCCTGAACTGGCTTTGGATTTCATAGCTCCCACCTGGATCACCCAACATTATATCTACAGGAACGACAAGGTCATTGCCGTAAAGAGCGAATACAACACTCCGGACTACCCTTACTACTACCCTAGGACCGACAGCCTGCACTATGATAACTATGGCAATCTCTTGTCATTCAACGGTAATACCTTCCAGTATGATTACACCAGGACGGCAAGGCAACAATTCTATTGCGAAGATCTTACGGGACAGGAAGAGCCTTTTTATTTATTGGAATATCTTGGCTTTTTCCCGGAAGTCAGCTCTCCGACTAATGTAATGATACATTATGACAACGCGGTAGACAGGTACGCCCTCACCAACCATAAGTTTGACCGGGAAGGCAGGCTGATCAGCTATGACTATCACTTCGGTCCCACTACCATAACCTGGAAATAAACCGGTACCTTCTTCCTCCTGCCGGGCGTCACCAGACAGGCAACAGCGGCTTCGCCCGGCAGGTTTTTTCACATTCATTCGCTATTCCCCGGCTTTAATGGTACCTTTGCCGCTCACTACTGTTGTAAAACAGCAAATCCCCATTATGAAGCGAAAAACGGATAATTTCAACAAATTCTTCAATAAGAAGCGCAACAGCGCCATCAAAGAGCAGTTCAAACAGGAAAAGAAAGCCGCGAAAAAAGAAAGAAAAGAGGCCATTGAACGGCATTTTGAAGAGAAAAGGCAGGCCCGCTGGGCCAATCAGCCCCAGACGGAACAGTATTCCAAACCCGGCTCCCCCAAAAAAGGGGCCCCTGCACAAGGCAAAGCACCGGCAGGGAAAGCAGGTCCCGGATCATTCCGTCCCGCCCATGCGCCGGCTTTCGGCGCCAGCGGTAAAAATGCGGCCCCCGGCGCTTCCGGCGCTCAGGATCCCAATCTGATCCCCCTGAATAAATATATTGCGCATGGCGGCATCTGCTCCCGAAGGGACGCAGCGGAGCTGATCAAACTGGGAAAAGTACTGGTCAACGGACGCCCCGTTACCGAACCCGGCACCAAGGTGTCTCCTGCTAACGATCTCGTACAGGTCAATGGTAAAAAAGTGACGATCTCCCGCAATTTCGTATACATTCTCCTCAACAAACCCAAGGATTACATCACAACCACCGACGATCCCCAGGGGAGAAAGACCGTGCTGGACCTCACCCGCCAGGCTACCCAGGAAAGGGTCTTCCCCGTAGGAAGGCTGGACCGCAACACCTCCGGCGTCCTGTTGCTCACCAACGACGGCGACCTGGCGCAGAAACTGGCCCATCCCAAACACGAGATCAAAAAGATCTACCATGTCTCCCTCGATAAGCCCCTCACTAAAGCTGATTTCGACAAGATCATCGGCGGAGGCGTCAACCTGGAAGACGGTATCGCCAACGTGGACGTGCTGGCTTATGCGGATCCCAAGGATAAGACCCAGATCGGGCTGGAGATCCATAGCGGCCGTAACCGTATCGTCCGGCGCATCTTCGAGCACTTAGGCTATGATGTCAGAGGGCTGGACAGGGTCATGTATGCAGGCCTCACCAAGAAAAATGTACAGCGGGGCAAATGGCGCCTGCTCACCGATAAAGAGATCCGCATCCTCAAATATCTGAACTCTTCGACCCGGAGCGCCGCCCAGAATAAGGCGATCCAGGCCGAACAAGCAGCTTACCGCAACAAGAAGACCTCCCGTGACCTGGATGTGGACGACTTCCTGGAAAATGATGAGCAGCCGGAAGAGGCCGTTCAGCAGAAATCCGCCGCTCCGGGCAAAGTCCCCAAAACTTCCAAAGCTCCCTTCCGCGACAAACGCAGGGCTCCCGACAAAGAAGGATTCGGAAAGAAAAAAGACTTCGCAGGGAAAAAGGATTTTGGCGGCAAGAAAGGATTTGCCGATAAAAAGGAATTCGGAGAGAAGAAAAGCTTCACCGGCAAGAAAGACTTCGGTGACAAGAAGGGTCCCGGCAAAAGCTTCGGCTCCCGCAAAGAGACCTTCGGCAAAGAGGACTTCGCCCCGCGTAAAGAGAACTCCGGCAAACGCCCCTCACGGGGAGGCGCACCTGCCGCTTCCAAATCCCGTGGCAGCAGTCCCGGACAACGCCCGGCTCCTTCAAAAGGCAAAGGCCGTCCAACATCGGGTCGCCCGTCAGGTCGTCCGGCATCGGGTCGTCCTTCAAGCCGTCCGTCCAACCGCCCCGCTAAATAATTAATCCTACCCACCATGCACAAGCCCGAGATCATATTCGAGAACGAAGATTTTATTGCTATCAACAAGCCCGCCGGGCTGCTCAGCATCCCCGACCGCGAAGGCAAAGACCCATCCCTGAAAAGCTGGCTGAAAGCAAAATACGGCTCCATCTTCACCGTCCATCGTCTTGACCGCGAGACCAGCGGCGTCATCGTATTTGCGAAAACGGAAGCCATGCACAAATACCTCTCCAAAGTATTCGAGGAAAGGACGGTAGAAAAAATTTACGCAGGCATCGTCCAGGGGACCCTACCCGATAAAAAAGGCAGCATTGACGCCGGCCTCATGGAGCATCCCGTAAAACCCGGCGTAATGGTCGTCAACAAAAAGGGCAAAGCCTCCCTCACGGACTACGAAGTCCAGGAAGAGCTGGGACTCTATTCTCTCGTGCAATTCAGGATCCACACCGGCCGCACCCACCAGATCCGCGTACACATGCAACACCTCGGCCATCCCATCGTTTGCGACGACGTATACGGAGACGGCCGCCCCATCCTGATCTCCTCCTTCAAACGCAATTTCAAATTATCCAAACACGACGAAGAGGAAAGGCCCATCCTGGCAAGGCTCGGCCTGCATTCGCAATTATTGCATTTCAAAGACGAGAAAGGCGAATACCATACCCTCGAAGCACCCCTGCCCAAAGACATGCGGGCGCTACTTCAACAATTAAGGAAGCGGAAAGGCGACTAGCGCAGCCTATCCCGATACAGATCAGACCCTCGCGAATTTTACCACAAAGTAGTATTGACAACAGCCATTACCCGGAGTATCTTGCATCCCGATAGATCTTCTCCACTCCACCTGAATGTCTTTTATTGACCGCCCCTGTCTTTTAAAAAAAGACCGGGCCCCGTCCCCTGTTTTCTGAAATATATCCTTTCACTATTAATCTACAGGTATGGCTACACAAAGCACTACCAGCGCTGCTATGAGCGCTGCCGCAGAAACGACAGGAACGGCAATACCTTGTTGCCCGGACCTGATCCCGGACGATCATTGTGATGTTGTCAATTTCAGCAGAGTATTGACCTATCCCACGGATATCCTTGCCGCTAACCGCAGGAAGGTAAATGTGGAAGTGATCCTCCGCTTCAAATTTTCGAGATGCACCCTGGGTCTTACCCTGGGAGACCCCGTGTATAGCACTACGCTATTACCGGGGGAAAAAGTAAAGCTGTCCACCACGGACAGAAGGAGCCGCTTCACCTTCGACAGTGAAAGCAAATTGAGTTACAGGAGCGAGCAGATCTCTGAAGAGCAATACTATATCACCGCTTTTCAGAAATACATGGGCGACTCGGCCGCCTCGCAATCAGGACATGCACAGGAGTCCTCCGACAGTCACTGGGATTTTCACGGTGATGCCAGCGGCAGCATCAATCCCTTCAGCCTGAGCGCCGACGCCAGCACCAATGCCAGTGGTAACCACAACAGCCATTCCGTCGCCGATTACCTGAACCAGCAACGCGCGCATGTGGAGAGCTCCGCTTCCCAGGCGGTGAGCTCCACCCATAAGGCGCATTCCATCTCCATCGGAGAGGTAAGTTCCCGGACGCATATCCAGGGGGAATCCGAAGATCATTTCGAAGCCTCCTCCCGTGAATTCAGCAATCTCAACAAATGCCATGCGGTGACTTTCCTGTTCTACCGTCTCAACAAAAAGCAGGTGGTCAAATTCGAGCTGATAGCTATTGAAAGAAGGGTAGTTGACGATAGCGCCCCCATCGGCGGCGTCCTGCAACCCGGTGTGGCCAAGCTTCCCATCGCCCTGGTGCCGCAGGATGTTCCGGCCACGGCTGCCTTACGGAAAGTAGCTGTTCCTGCCAATGTATTGGCAGGCGGCGTTGCCCTTAATACGGTGATAGATACCACGGCGATACCTTCCCTGTCACCCGATACAGGCACCCAATTCTTTACACAGGATGATAGTTTCGGGATCCCTCTGGATACCGATACCCGCAACATGGCCTTAAAAGAAGTGGACGACCAACTGGTCGCTAGAAACCTGATCGATAAGAATGGTCAGGTCACCCCGGAAATAAAAACGGCTATTGAATTCGAATCGGATTTCTCCATACCGACAGCCGGCATCCTTGTAAAAGGCTGCCTGGATGAATGCGATGTATGCGAGCCTTTGGTGAAAGAAAGAATGCAACTGGAAAATGACCTGCTCCGCAAGCAGATCGAATTGCTGGAAAAATCACAGGAATACCGTTGCTGCCCGGTTTCGCCCGTGACGGATGGGGATTGACAATTGCCAACCCACGCCGGTGACGGGTGGCAATTAGAAATGTATTGTAAACATCAAAAAAAACGATCATGCCAAAAGATATTAAAAGAATTAGTCTGAACGTCAGCTTTGAACAGGCGCCCAAAGAAGAAATAGCGCTTATCGGGTTCCTTTTTTATTGCGACGGAAGGTACCTTCAGCAGGCGCCTGTCCGCGACAACCTGCTGGAATTTAACCTCGCGGAAACGACCACGGGTCCGGGAAATGCACCCCGTTCCCTGGATATCCGGCAGTTGCAGGTCTTCATTGCCCCTGCCACGGATAAACGGATCCAGGAGGTAAGGAGCATAGAAGGGCTGGAACCCTACAAACCTTACTCACCGGTACTCCAAACCAATGCAGAAGGCAATATCAGCATATTGCCCATACCCTCCCTCCTTTCAAGATTCTGGCCCTTCTGCTCCTGCCGCGTCACGGGCAGAGTATCCAAATGGTTCTCCGTCGATAATAGCTGGGAAGACCGCTCCGTTTGCAAGGCCAGGGTGCATATCTGCGATATCGATGCCATCTGGTATTGGATCTACCGGATACCCGATTATATCATCGCAAAAGTGCCGGAAGTCATTCTCAACCCGCAGGAAGTGATCAAATTCCCCATTCCCCTACCCGATCCTCCGCCCTTTACCGTAAACCAAGCCACCACCCGGGCGCTCGAAAAGAAGAGTTTGTTCCGCACGGTCTCCGTGGAAGAGCGACAAATGGAGTACGCCGCCAGTCTGCCCGAGCTGAGCCTCGACATCCGGCAGACCCTGGCCTCCGGTAATCTCAACCGCATCCGGGAGACGATCGCTGCCAACTATGCGATCTTCCATCCCTGGTTTTGCCTATGGCCCTGGTGGTGGCCCTGGTTCTATCACTGCAGGGAGTTAGCCGTCGTATATACGGACGCCAGCGGCCGCTTTGACACCCAGGTCTCTTACTGGTGCACAGGCGATACGCCCGATATCTATATCTGGGTGGAATACCTGATCAACGGGGTGTGGACCACCGTATACGAGCCTCCGATACCCTGTTACACTTTCTGGGACTATGCCTGCGGCACCAATATTAATATTACTATCACGGATCCCCGTGTACCGGGAAATTGTTGCTGCGACTGCGGCATACCCGGGGAAGTGGTTTGGATCAGATCGGTGGGTGGCACCAGCGTCGCTCATATCAACCAGCTAAATTTATGGAAGGCCCCGATCGATCAAACGGTAAGCTATAATCGCATCGGATTGACGGATGCCTCTGCCATTTATGATCCTTCGTATTTGCCGGTCCAAACGGGAGACTTCATACGCCCCTTCGGAGCCTCTCCCACTTTTGTGGTAGGGTTCGGTACCGACCTTCCCAACGCGGGTACTTTTTATTATAGATGGAGTTATAAAAAGGTAGCTGACGCGGGCCTGATAGGTGTCAGCGATTCCTATAAGCCTTTATTGCCATTAGGCGGCAGTATGCAGAAAGGATATGAATTCACCTATATAGACTCGCACGGTGATACGCAATTCGGGCCGAACAGCGTGAAGTTGGGGCCTTTCACCGTAGGCGGCAACGACAATCTGTATATCATTCCCCCGGAGAGTCCCGCTATGGCTCCGTTCAACGCGCCTGAAACGGATCCGATATGGAATGAGCCTACTTATGCCAACCTGAGCATCACCTTCGATTCCACTCAGCTGGTGGATGCATCGATGGCCAAAGGGGATGGGCTATATGAGTTCAAATTTGAATTATTCGACCAGGCCGGCAACCTGCTGACCAATCTTCCGAAAGCAACGTTTAAAATACCTGATTATACCAATGCGGGATTTAGCGTGAATGCGCCGGATATTTTGCTGGACACTCCCACTCCTGCTACGGCCAATGGCTACAATATGTTGATGCGTATCGATAACTCCCACTGCCAGGCCGATATATTCACGGTGAAGGTCAATGGCACTCCCGCTTCTTCGGATTGTTGCGGATTTGTCTCTTACCGACCCGGAGGAGTAGAGGCAACCCTCGATCTGTCCTTCCAGGCATTTCAACCGAATAATTTTGCCGTTTTCGACTTTACTGTGGAGAGAGGCACCTGCGGATTTGTTGCTCTGGCAGACGCCACCGGGATGGTGATCGATAGCGCCGACGGTTATATCCGGAATAGCAGCAACATCTACGATAAAGCTTTTACCCCGGCGCAGTTGCTGGAATCCTGTTATGGAGGGGGCAGCGGGAAGGCAGCGTTTGCAGAGAACCTGTATGTGGCCGCCATGGCCACTGATGGCACCTATCGTCTTCTAGGCAATGACGCCTCAAAAATAGCGGCCTTTGCGTTGGAGCCCTGATCAGTAGATTGTCAGTTTAAGCCAGCCCCTCTGATCCTATTTTTTTCTGTTGCTTAAAAGCAGGAGCGGGCTTCTCCGGAAGCCTGCCTCCCTGCTTATTTAGAAAATCAATTCCGGTCTATCCGGATCATCCGGTCAACCCGGATCCCCGAATCGTCCGGTCAACCTAAAAAATTAGCATTATGTCTTGCTGTGGAAATAAAAGAGCCGCCTACACCCAGGCCAGCACGGGGCAGACTCCCCAACGGTCCGCGGGGCAGATCACCGGTCAGCCCCCGGCCAGATTGGGACACGCCCTTACGCCCGTATCCATAAAGATGTGGACCGATCTGCATTTTGTCAATACAGGCGAAGCCCCGTTAACGGTGAGCGGAGCTGTCACCGGCAAACTTTATCGCTGGGCCGGTAAAGGAGATGTCCAGGTCGTGGACTACCGCGATGCCAGTACGCTCAGGTATCAATTGAAAGTATTGAAAAGGATTAAGTAAGCAACAGTCATCAATCCAGCCACACTACTTTCTGTTCGCTCTGGTGAGCCTGACCGATAATATCCCGATACAGCTCCGGCCTCCTGGCCTTCGTGTATCTATAACCGCCTGCCCTGGTCAGTGCATCCGGACTTAATTCAGCGAGAGCGATCGCATCGTCCAGTTCCCGGCACTCAGCGATGACATCCCCATATGGGTCGATGATCATAGAGCAACCGTTTTTCAACTGGTCATCATCCAACCCGATAGGATTGGAGAAGACCGCATAGATCGCATTGTCATAGGCGCGGGCCGGTAACCATTTCATGAGCCAGCTCCTTCCTTTCAGCCCGTCAAACTCCCGGCGCAACAACTCCCGGTTGACTTCCTTATCCTTCCACAATTCCGGATCGACAAAACCCGCCCCCGGCCGCGTGGAAGGCGTACACATGGTAACATGGGGCATAAAAATGATCTGGGCTCCCAGCAGGGCCGTCGCCCTCACGTTCTCGATAATATTGTTGTCATAACAGATCAGGATGCCGCAGCGCCATCCCCCGATCTCAAAAACAGTGTACTCATTACCTGGAGTCAGATGAGGATTGATGAAGGGATGAAGTTTCCGGTGCCGGGCCACCATTCCATTCTTGTCAACACAGACATACGCTTTGAAAAGACGCCCTTCGCTGTCTTTCTCGAACAGCCCGGCCAGAATGACGATATCATATTTCCGTGCATAGCCGGTCAGGATCGCAACGCTGGGGCCATCCGGCAAGGGTTCCGCCAGATCCAGCATCTGCTCCCGGGAAAGATGCCGGGCAAAAGTATACCCAGTGATCGAACACTCGTGAAAAGCAATGACCTGCGCTCCCTGGGCAGCTGCTTTGGCAGTCAATTGTTCAATGACAGAAAGATTATAGGCTTTGTCCCTGCTTCGATTTTCGAATTGAGCCGTCGCGATCTTTATGTTTTCCATACGCTGTTTGATTAAAACGCCAAAGTTAGCCGTTTATTCATTCTTATACACCACCCCATCCTTCATTACAAACTTCATGTTCCCCATGGCATGGATGTCCTTCGTAGGATCGCCCTCCACCGCCACGATATCCGCTAACTTCCCTTTTTCGACACTCCCCACTTTATCGCTGACGCCGATCAGTTCGGCCGCATTCATCGTCGCACATTTGATCGCTTCCAGGGCCGGCATACCGGCTTCCGTCATATACACGAACTCGATCCAGTTCTTTCCGTGCGCATAGACGCCCGCATCCGTTCCAAAAGCGATCTTCACTCCGGCCTTATATGCTTTCCCGAAAGTCCCCTGGATCACCGGCCCGATCGCAATCGCTTTCGCGGCGATCACGGGAGGAAAATAACCCGGCTTCTTACTGGCCGAATCCGCTACAGACTTACCCGCAATGATCGTCGGCACATACCAGGTGCCATATTTTTTGAACAGGCTGATCGTCTCGTCATCCATCAGCGTGCCGTGCTCGATCGAAGTCACCCCCGCCCGGATAGCCCGCTTCATTGCTTCGGCTCCATGAGCATGGGCAGCCACCGGCATTCCATAATCTTTCGCAGTCTCCACAATCGCCCGGATCTCCTCTTCAGAGAACTGCGGACCAGTGCCATCCTTCTCCAGGCTCAACACCCCACCCGAAGCCGTGATCTTGATCAGATCAGCTCCTTCTTTATACATCTGCCGGACGGCATGGATACACTCGTCTTTCCCGTCAGCCACCGTCTCCGTCGTCACAGCATCCGCCGTCAGGCCCTTCCGGAACCCATGCGTCGGGTCTCCATGCCCACCCGTCGAAGAAATGATCTTTCCGGCCGTATACATCCGCGGACCGATCACCGTACCCTTCTTAATAGCATTCCGCAGCGCAATATTCACGCCACTGCCCCCCACGTCCCGCACGGTGGTAAATCCGGCCATCAAGGTCGTCTTAGCATAGACGGTAGACTGAAAAGCAATATCCGCGTCACTAAGGGTAAACTTATTTAATTGCGTATTCGGACTGGTCTCACTCTCCAGGTGAACGTGCGCATCGATCAGGCCCGGCATCACCGTCAGTCCCTTCAGGTCGATCAGCTTATCCCCCTGGGCGGCGGGCTGATAACCTTTCTGCAGATCCACGATCTTATTACCCTCGACGATAATAGACATCTCCGTCAGGACCTGCCCGGATTTCGGATCGATCAGCTTACCGCAATAAACGATCGTTCTCTGTGCAAAAAGGAGCTGGGAGCCGCATAGCGCGACCAGGAACAGTAATTTTCTCATAAATGAATTTACTAAAAGATCGGGCACAAAAGCGAAAAAATTATTCGCCCAACCTGCCAAGGATCGCCATCGCTCTCTCCGTATCTTTTTTGTCCACGAATAAATGATCATGATAATAGGCGGCCACCACATTACAGCTAACCCCCTCTTTCGCCAGCGCCGTAGCAAAAGCCGCCGTCAGCCCCACCGCTTCCAGGGAGGAATGCACGGTCAGCGTGATCCAGGAGGCGACAAAAGAATATTCGAGCTGTAGCTGGTCCGCCCTCTCTTTCCGGAGAATAATCGTACTACCTTCTTCCTCTTTGAAGAGTAAAAGGATATCTTCCGGATCGACCCCTGCCGGATCCTGCACCACACAAAAAACATAGTCCCCGGTATGGAGCCGGGGCTTCAGGGTTTTCAGCAATTTGTTCAGATCGGTCTCTCCGGTCATTTGATATAGTTATAGTGAAATTAAGGAATGTATAGCTATTCTAGGACGTGTCATTACATATAAAACACATCGGATTTTGGCGCGTCCCGGACGGCCGGTCTTGAAAGAATGATGTCCCGGACGAGTTTGAGAAATTTTTTCACCCGCTCCGCTTTCTTCGCATTGAAAAAGAAGAAATCTTCGCAATGTGCGTCGATGGTGATCTCCTGCGAATGAGTAGCCGTCGAGGCCCGGATGACCGTAAATATTTTTGGCATGCTATGGCAATTATCCCACACCGTCGTCTGACCGGAGAGCCGGTCCAATTCGAGGGAATACCAGGCATCGACGATGCGATTCCGCTCTGCTTCCGTCAGGCCAAGCTTTATTTCCAGCGGGGGTTTGGACAGATAAAATAACGTATAGGTATCTTTTTTAAGATCTGTCTTGGAGGTTTGGGCAAACTTTATTTCGATGGCGACATTTTTATCGAACTCCCTTTTCCCGGCACAGGCAGCACAGAATGCGATCATTATTAAAAACGGGATCATTCTTTTCATATGATAAACTTTATTTAATACCCATATCGATTTTAGAGCATCTCCAGGCCCTCATTTATAAAGAGCCAGCACCTCTTTCAAAATAGCATTGATCTTCCGTACCGGGATATCTTTGTGGGGATCCAGCAGGAATATCTTCATTCTTGCCCGTTTCTCCTGCAGCAGGTCGGGATGATCGATCCTTTGCCCTTCGACAATACCAAGATAAGGCTGATGGTATTTTTTATGAACCCATAAGTAACAGAACATTTTCCCCTTGTAGCAATAAAAAGGCATCCCATATTTCCAGGCCTCCGTGATATGGCTGTCCTGCTTGAGGATATGAGCCCTCAGGAACTGCAGGCAGCTCCATCGTCGGGCATTTTCTCGTAAGTCTCTCTGACAAATTGAAGGTCCAGGCCGGTGCTCATATAAACAGGATTATTAATTTATTATGGTAGCAAATACGCTGGAATTTACGAAAATAAACCATCCGGTTCCACAGAGAATTTTTGGCAAAAAAAACGTTTTTTTAAAAAAAAGAGAAAGCAATTTTCGAATTTACAGGCCGTAAATAATGATCAACAACAGGTCTTAAAATAATTTAAAAATAAAAGTACGCATTATGCGAACTTTTATTAACTTTACAATACCTTATCAGATGAAAGTCCATTTGGTGAAAAAACAGACCATAGAAGATTATGGGATGGACAATGCCGGAAGCAGGATCTCTTTCAGGCTATGGCTATTGGTCTTAAACGGTGTAGACTGGAATGAACCGGGAGATATTTTAAAGACATTCGGTTCCACAGATTTGTTAGGCAATGGCTGCGATCGGGCTGTTTTCGATATCGGCGGTAACAATTACCGAATGATCTGTTACTACGCTTTTGGTGAAAAGCAGGTGCATTTATTCGTATGCTGGATAGGTAACCACGCAGAATACACCAGATTGTGTAAAGAGAAAAAACAATATACTATTAGCATTTATTAAAAAACAGCATATGGAAGCTCTACAATACAAAGTCATAAAAACGATCACTCAATATAAAGAGTATTGTAATCTGCTGGAAGAATTGGTCATGGTGAAGAAGAAGACCAGGCAACAGCAGGATACCATTGAACTCCTGACCTTGCTGATCGAAAAATGGGATGAAGACCATAATACCTTTTCCAATGCGACAAACCCCGTTGAGCTGCTGGGCTATCTTATGAAGGAAAACAAATTGAAAGCCGTTGACCTTGCGGGAGAATTAGAGGTGAGCAAGAGCCTTGTATCGGATATCCTGCATTACAGGCGGGCGCTTTCCAGGGACATTATCCGCAAGCTGGCTAACCGCTTCAAGGTGTCCCAGGAGCTTTTTAATAAACCTTACCAACTGGTTGCCCCTACAACGCCAGCCTAAACCCCTTTTTCTCCAACCACCCGGCAATCCGGATGATCACCCACGCATACAGCAATGACTTGAGAATGCCAATCCCCCCGGTTCGTAATACCAACGGCAAGCTAGCGCTGCTTCCGCAAAGATTGAGAAGGGCATTATGAATATAAGGCAGGAGATAGCAGGTTAGCGTACTGGTACTGGCAGGGCGAATAGAACGTATCCAGCTCTTTTTACCTTTCAGATCCATCAGGTAGATCAAAATGATATAAGCCGCAATGCTGATCGCCGTACAGATCAGGATCCAGGAGGCGGTGTCCCTTTCTTTGGAAATTCCCCAGAAAGGCCGAAGGGCAATGCCCGCTCCCATCAGGATCAATACCAGCGTAGCCAATACCAGGATACCCTGCTCGGTCTGCCCCTCCTTTGTCACCTGGCGGTATAGCCCCGAAGTCATAATGCCAGCCATGGTAAAAGCGATCAGGTCCCCACTGTCCAGCAGCCAGACATAGGATTTTACCGGGGTCAGGAATTCCAGCCAGCCGGACATATTGGCCATGTTGAACAATACGCAGCCCACGAAGATGCCGGCGAAGACGCCGAGCCGGTCCCCGATGAAAAGATAAATAGAGGCCCCTATCAAATACGACCATCCGATGATCCCCAGGGTGCCATACCAGTCGGGTTGCATCCAGGTCGCCTGTCCGCCGAATTTGCCGCGGAACAACAAGGCCAGCATAGTGAGTAAAAAAATCCCCACTCCCCGCAAAAACTGTTTCTTCTTTTGAGAGATCGTCGATGGATAATCCAACCATATCAGAAAAAAAGCAAGGGTAATGCCGATCTGCCACCAAGGCTTCGGCAGCAAAGCAGCCGCTGTATCATAACTGTCCAGGTTGCATTGGAAAATACCCATTACCAGTAGGGCGATCGACCGGGAAAGAATATGCAGGAAAGTCGCTTTCTTCGAATATTCCCTGGCCTTCCTTGCCTGCAGGGCAAATGGAATGGACAATCCTACGATGAAAAGGAAAGCGGGCGCCACCGTATCGGCCAGCCCCAGCCTGTCTTCCATCTCTCCGGCATGCCCCAGCCATCCCGGTATTTTATACAAGGACCAGAGATTGTTCACAAAGATCATCAGGAAAAGCGTGATCGCCCGGAAACCGTCTACAGAGGCCAGGCGACGGGAAGGAAACCGGTTGGTGCTGAAAAGCCTTTCATACAGGCTTAAGGACCCTGTATCCGCGGATGAAGGTAACTGCAGAGCGTCCGGTACGAACCCATTCGCATCCGGCAGGAAACTGGTTACCTCCGGGACGAAGCTGTTGATTTCCGATACGGATCTGTTGACCTCCGGGACGGAATAAGAGTCGACTACATTTGCCATAGACCAGATTGTTCTAATCCTGATCTTTACAAATATTGAACCATTCATTTTCGCCGGTGAATAACCTCCATGTCTCCCGGTCATCGGCCGGTCTGCCCCAGCCTCGCCAACATCTCCAGCATCCCGGCCTGGTTCACCAGCAATTGCTGTTTCCTGCTCCCCATTACACCCGTTGGAGAGGTATCATGCTCCAGGCTCTCGTCGAGGCATTTCTTAAAGGCCTGCAGATAAGCAGGATTCCTGTTAAATTTCAGCAAATCCTGGTACCCCCGTAACAGCACGGCATTGAACCAATACCCATCCCGGAATTTTCCCGATCCGTAAAAGTAGCGGGCGGCGCTGTCCGCTATAGCCGTCGCCCGTTGAAGCCAGGCCCGCTCGCCGGTCAATTCATACAGATAGACATTGGCCTGCAACATCGTACCCGTATTATAGGAATATTTTGCTTTCCCGATCCGGTGGTCCCGCACCCGGATATTATCGAAATAGAGCCCATCCACATCCCGCAGATGCGCATCCACCCAGTGATAGAGCAATAAGGCCGTATCCAGGTATTTTTTCTCCTTCGTAGCCTTGTAAAGTTGCAGCGCCAGCACAATGCCCGGGCCGTTCGAACAGGTATTCTTAGTGGTTTTCTTTCCCTCCTCCCAATACAACCCTCCGCCAGCCACGGTATCATAGCCCGTCATCATAAACCGGTAAATCAGCTTGCCCCTGTCCAGGCAGGCCGGCTCCTTCGTCCGAAACCAGGCGTCCATCCAGGCCAGGCCCAGCCATTGGTTGTCGTCATAGAAGCGGCTCCCTCCGCCGAATTCAACGATATAAGAGTCATAACCCGGCGCGGGCGGCTTGTCGCTTTTGTATCGATCGATCAACGCGGTGATGCGCCGGACGGAAGGCCCGGCAATACCTGCCGCCTCCGCCTCATTATACGCCTGCAACAACCCGCACAGCGGCCAGCAATAAGCATAACCAACCTTCGGAGCCGGCTCCTCATGATCGCGATAATACCCGCTGGCAGAATCATAAAATTGCCCCTGCACTGCCTGATATAAAGTCATAAAAACCTTGTCGTAATCATGCCCTCCTCCAATTTGGCTCTTCGCTGCAGTTACCACCAGAGAAAAAGAAATTACCATCGATAAGGCACGGAACCTTCTCAAATTCATGACAGATTAAAATATAGTTAAAGTTGTTTGTTTTTGTTGAGCAGACCCGCCGCCTCGATCAGCATGCAACCACTTTCTTCCGTAGTCAGATCGACCGTAATGCCCGGCGGGGTCTTCCAATAAGATCCGAAAAGACCCAGGGATTTGTTTGCCCCCTGGTACCACAACGTCGTTGCATTCAATTTAAAAAAGCTCAAATACCGAGCCTTTGTATCATCGGGCAAATCTTTGTTTAACAGGAGCTGGGTAAAATAACGGATGAAGATCCCTTTGAACAAACCCCCATCCCCATTGCCCTCATCCTTCAGCAGCCGGTCGCTGGTCGTCAGCGAAGGGCTGTTCAACGTATTGTCCGCCGTCCTGATCGCGTCATTCAGATAAGAAGGGTCCTTCGTAATCTGGTACAGTTCGAGGGCCGAGCCGATAAAAACACCCTGGTTATACGTGAACGGGGACCTATCTTTTTGACCATCCCCATTCTTATTCATCCCGTCATAAACAAAGCCCGACCCCACATCATAGAGATGCCCTTTCAGCCAGCTGTATATTTTTTTTGCCCAGTCCAGGTCATCGGTATTATTGAACCGGGTATACAGCCGGGCCGCTAATAGGCAGGCAGGCGCATTGGCCGGCGTATTCTTATAACCCGTCTCGCTCTTATTCCAGGCGATGCCTCCATCCTGCACAGTATTCCAGCCGCCTTTGATATCGGTCCATAGTCCGGTGACGGCGCCCTTCCATTTGGGGTCGCTCGTCAGATCGTAGGCCCTGAGCATAGCCAGCGCATTCCATTCCATATCGTCATAAAACTGATTGAGAAAGCTATTGCCGTTTTTTGCCTGCACCCCATCGTACCATTTGTTATACTGGTCGGCATATTTCTTTTGACCGGTACGGAAATCCGCGTCCAGCATTACGTCCAGGGCATGGGCCTGGGGCCAGTAATTAAAGGTATTGTCCCCGCTATTGTCCTTATAAAAATAACCGGCGGCAGCATTCCAGTAATTTTTGACCAGGAAATCCGTACTGCTGTCCGCTGCCGTCTGCCAGTTGATAGCATATTTTACGATCCCGTCAGGAGTGCTAAAATTATAATCGTAATTCTTTTTGCAGGCGCCCGTCCCGAGCAGGCCGGCCAGCACAAAAGGGATAAAATATTTTTTCATGAACAGCTTTTTATTTTATAATGACCTCGTGCGTGTAATTAGCTTTATCAGCCGTATAATACATATTGATATCGCAATTGTGATTATCGGCTCCTCCGTTGAACTTGAAACAATAGTTATACTGCGAGTTATCCACCGGGTAGAGGAACCAGAAAGAAAGAGGAGTGCTGGCGTCCGGCCGGCTATTGTCACTGTTCACGCTCCCCCACCATTCATAACTATCCGCCGTCCCGTCATTGATCAGCATCCTGAACTTGTACCGTTCGTCACGCCCCCAACTCTCCTGGTGGAAGACAATGGGTTTGTTGAGTGCCGACCAGACGCCACCGGCCGAATAATCCAGGTGGAAAAGGGTGTCGTTAATGGGAGCGAACCATAATGCCAGGTTTTTAATCTCGCTGTTCTGCACGCTCACTACATTAAAATCGAGGCGGATACGGACTTCTTTGGTGGCTCCTGTTACCGTTGTCTCTCCCGTTCCCTGGCGGAGCGTCTTTCCATCCACATCGGTATAGAACACATTGGGGGTCCCGGTGTTGGCGCTGACAAAATGATAAGTCCCGGCGGCCAGCGAAGTGTAGATCTCATATTTACCGGATGCCGTCTGCTTGAACTTCAGGGCCTTGCTCAGGTCCGATCCCCCTTCCGTAGCGGTACCCGTGATATATACGTCGGCAGGGGGATTGTCCACTCCCAGGGCACGGGTAATATTGATGTTGCGGGTCATGCCGGCCTTCACTTTATTCACTCCTTTGGAAGAATACACCGTCCAGATGAATTTCCCGGTCCCCAGCGGTTGAATACCCGCGAGCCTGGCCACCTGGTTGAGTATCTCTTTGGTAAGGGTAGCCTTGGTATACAGGCCGTTCCCATCGGAGGGCAGTGTATAGACCGGTTTTGAAAAATCTCCGCCGGGCTTATCGAAAGCAAGGGAATAAAGGACAAGTCCCCCATCGGCCGCCAGCGCAGCGTCCCATTCGAATACCACCGAAGCGGTAGCAGACAGGTCGACGGATACGCTGTCATTCGGTGAGAAGAGGGTGGCCACAGGCGTCACCGTCGTATTAACGCTGTCCGTTTTTTTACAGGCGGAGAACAGGATCAGCAGGAGCATCGCTCCCAGGGTGAGGGCTTTTAGACAGAGTCCCCCTTTGATATTATTAGTGGTCATATTCAGATTTTTATATTTGGTCAGATTAATTGTTTTTGTTTATTTGTCAGGCTGAGACGCCCTTACCATCCGGGGTTTTGGTCCAGGTTGGCATTCAGCGCCCGTTCATCTCTGGGAATGGGCCATAGATAATGTTTGGGAGCGACGAAACTCCGGATATTGGCCCGGATATATCCATTGTCCACACTCGGATCGGCAAACTTTGCCCCGTGTACATAGCCATTGAGCACTGTCTCCGCCGTTTTCCAGCGACGGATATCGAAGATCCGCAAACCCTCCATCGCGAATTCCGCTCTGCGTTCACGGCGAATGAGATCCCTGAACTGACCCTGGCTCAGCGAAGCATCATAGTTCAGCGCGGCAGGATCGGTAAAACCCGCCCGCGTCCGCAGCAATTTGATCGTATTGTCCCAGGTGGCCTGGTCCAGCGGGACGATCTCATTTTTCGCTTCCGCATACATGAGCAACACATCGGCATACCGGATCAGCATCAGGTCGAGACCGGAAGCGAAATTATTGGCGGTGGAATCATAATATTTACGGATATAATAGCCCGTGGGCGAAGACACGGAGCCCGACTTATATTCATCCGGGGCATTGGGATCCGGATCGGTACCGGGCTTGATATAGATCGTCTTCAGGGAGCCATTGTTCATCGGCCATTGATAGCGGTCATAGACCACGGTGGCCCCCAGTCTCGGATCGCGGCCCTGGTACGGATTCGACTCGTCGTATCCCGAGCCGGCGTCTGTAATTGGTTTTCCATTGGTCATGAGGTAGTCATTCACCAGCTCCTGTGTAGGAGCCATTCCATTCAGGCGGGCGCCGATGGAAATAGGCACAAAATCGATAAAGACGCTGTAAGTCCTCAGTTCGGGAACGAAACCGGAACTTAACAGGACTTCAGGATTGTGCTCGTTTTGGGGTTTAAAGAGCCCCGCATAAGAAGGGAAAAGCGAATACGTGCCATTGGCGGTGGTCCCGATCAGCCGTCCGCACTCGGTGACTACATCTGCCCACCGGCTTTCATATAGCAGCACCCTTGCCTTCAGGGCGATGGCCGCCCCTTTGGAGATCCGCCCGATATCATTCCCCGAATAGGTCGTATTCACCGGCAGCGCCGCGATCACGTCGTCGAGCTCTTTCAGTACAAAGGCGATGACATCGGCCCGGGGATCACGTTTGATAGATTGCGATTCCGCTACGCTCAGCGTTTTGGTCACCAGGGGTACATCGCCGAACCAGGTGGCCAGTTGAAAATGATGCAAGGCCCGGAGGAACCTCGCCTCTGCAACCATCCGGGCGCGTAGGCCCGCGTCCATGCCGGGTACCCGATCGATATTTTCCAGCAGGGTATTACTGGTCTTGATGCCGGCATAATGAAATTTCCACTCATCGTCCAGCCGGTTCAGGGAAGGATCATACACGCCACTGGATAGGGACAGCACACCGTTCACATCTCCCCTTCCTGCGTACGCATTATCGGACAATGCCTCATTATAGAAAAAATTGCCGGGATCGACCATTTGGCTATAAGCCGTATTCAGCACCAGGTTGGCCTTTTCCGCTGAAGTCCAGTAGTTCAGCTCTGTATATCGGTCCGTAGGAGCCGTGTCCATTTTATTACAGGAGACGGCGAACAGCGCGAAGAACAATATTTTATTTTTCATATTAGCAGCTTTAGCCTTTTAAAAAGTTACGTCCAGTCCAAAACCATAATAGAGCAGGGTGGGATAAGAACGTCCGCTGTTGGCCCCGTTCGTCGCATTTAAATTATTACTCCCATTATGGAACTCGGAAGATTCAGGATCGATAAAATTGTTTTTGGCAATCGTGAGCAGGTTCTGGCCCGTGAGATAGGCCCGCAGTTTCTGAATGCCCATACGCCGGGAGATCGCCGGTGATAAAGTATAGCCGATCTGCACATTCTTCAGCCTTGCATAAGCGGCATTCAGCACATAGAGATCCGATCCCTTGCGGAAATTATTGGTATTGCTGGCGCTGCCGTTGATGGCCAGGCGGGGGTATTTGGCATTTGGATTATCCGGTCTCCAGTAGTCGAGCTGGTGTTCGAACATCGTATAAGAGTAATTCATGTGGAAGGGCTCGATCAACTCACCCCGAAGGGCCATCGACCGCTGGCCTACGCCCTGGATCAAAAAGCCGAAGTCCAGGTCCTTCCAGCTCAGGGAATAGGTCAATCCAAAAATATAATGCGGGAAAGGGTTGCCGAGCACATAGCGATCGTTGTCGTCGATGACCCCATCCCCGTTTTTGTCCTTATAGGCGATATCCCCCGGAGCGACGGCCAACCCGGTAAACCTTGGTTTGTTCTCCACATCCTTCAGGTTCTGAAAATACCCATCCCGTTTGTATCCCACATAAGAGGCGATGGGGATCCCTTTGCCATAAAGGACCTGTAATTCTTCCAGCGACTGCAGACGGTCCTGGTCATTGGCCATTCTTACGATCTCGTTATTGGTATTCCCGATATTGATGCCGATGGTATGATGCAGCGCCCTGCCGGTGATATTATAGGACGCGCTTACCTCCCACCCTTTATTCCGGACCGAGGCGATATTGTAATCCACGCTTCCTCCGCCATAGGTGCCCGGCAAGTTGGGTTGCATAAGGATGTTCTTCGTCAGCTTATTAAAATAATCGAACGTGAAATTCAGGCGGTTGTTGAACAGGCCCGCATCGGCGCCGATGTTAAAGGTATTGGCCACTTCCCACTTGATATCGGGATTGGCTACATTAAATCCGGTACCGGAAACCGCCGTATTATTGAACCCATACATATTCGCATAGACGGTATAGGTCGTCTGGTACTGATAATCGCCCACATTTTGATTACCCAGGAGCCCATAAGACGAGCGGAGCTTCAACTCATTCAGATAATGGGAGATGCCTGCCCGCTGAAAGAATGCTGACCGGCTGATCCGCCACGCGGCGGAAATGGAGGGGAAATAGCCCCAGCGGTTCTGCTTCGCGAACTTGGAAGATTCATCGGCCCGGAAATTTCCTTCCAGAAAATATTTATCGTCGTAGGAATAAGAGGCTCTCCCGATCACCGAGTTAAGGCTGTTCTGGGAAGTGCCCTGGGGGGTGATCTGCAGATCGCCGACATTCACGATGGTGGCCGACTGGGGAAGGTTGAGGTCGGGAGAAGTATAATTCATCACGACCTTATTGGATTTGCCCGTGAAGGATTCGTTGGTAAATCCCCCCAGCAACTGGATATGATGCCGGCCAAGATCCCTCATATATTCCAGGAGTAGCTGGCTGTTCAAAAAGAGGTTCTTGGTATTCTGATCCCCGGTGACATTTCCCAGGGCATTGCCATAGACACCGCCGGGAGCGGATCCGACAGCCTGCCCATCCCGGTAGAAAGGAACATATTGAGTCACATAATACTCGTGGTTGGCATCCAGGGTCCCGCCAAAAACTCCTCGCAGCGTCAACCCCTTCACGATCTTCACCGTGGCGCTCAGGCTTCCGGTCAGGTCATCGTTATCATAGTCCCGGGATCCCCCCTGCTCCAGGATACCCAGCGGATTGAACTGCGCCAGCACATCGTTGATCAGGTATCTTCCCAGGGAATCTTTCAATTTATAATAAGGGGGAGTGCGCTCAGCGTCTACGACCAGGGTGCTGGTGACATAGGAGTGATCCCTGATATGCGATTTGGAATAGGCGATGATGCTGGACAGCTTCAGCCTGCCCACTTCATTGGAGAGGTTCATCCGGAAATTATAGCGTTTCAGTCCTTTCGCCGGGCCGACGAAATTGCTCTCCTGGTCCATATAACCCATCGATACCAGGTAAGTGGACTTGTCTTTGCCGCCGCTGAGACTGAGATTGTGATTCTGCTGGGTGGCGTTCTGGAAAATGGAATGGAGGAACCAGGGTTCGTCGCCCTGCTCCTTTCTTGCTTCGATATCCAGGGGGGAATAATAAGGGGTTTGTCCCGATCCGGAATTTACGATTGCCTGATCTTTCAGGATCATATTCTCATATCCTTTCACCGGCTTCATCCAGACATGCGGTTTCACCCGGCTGAGGATGCCGTTATAGACCAGCGTTCCATCGCCTTTTTTTCCTTTTTTAGTCGTGATAAGAATGACCCCGTTGGAAGACCTCGATCCATAAATGGCCGCGGACCCCGCATCTTTCAAAATAGAGATATTATCGATATCATTCGGATTGAGCAGGTTGAGATCTCCGCCTACCAGTCCGTCGATGACCACCAGGGGGGAATTATTGCCGAGGGTTCCGATACCCCGGATATTGATATTCACCGACTGCCCCGGCTCGAAACTGGTCTGCTGGATCGTGAGACTGGGAGAGGCGCCCTGCAAAGCCTGCGAGAGATTGGGAGTCGCCCTACCCTCCAGGGACGATGAGCGGATCACATCTACCCCCCCGGTAAGACTCACCTTTTTCTGCGTACCGTATCCCACTACCACCACTTCGCCCATGGCCTTGTCCAGTAGGGACAGCGCTATGGTAAGATCGGCGGATGAGACCGCCACTTCCTTTATTTCGTAGCCGACATAGGAGAAGCTCAGGGTTCCCTCCAGCCGGGGGATCTTCAATTGAAAATTGCCGGCATTGTCCGTGATCGTGTGCAGGCCTTCATTCTTCCATTCCACGGAAACGCCTGCCAGTGGATTTCCTTTCTCGTCAAGCACTTTGCCTTTGACGATCACTCCTGTCGCAGTATCCTTCGGACTGCCGGACGGAAGGGTCGTTGTCGTAGGGACTGGGGGAACGGCCCGCAGCAGGATCTTGTCGCCTGCGATCTCATATCTCAATTTGAGAGGGGAAAAGATCTTATACAGCGCATCGTTCACCTTCATTTTCCTCACGGCCACGGAGTATTTCCGATTGACATCCAGGTCGTCATTGGAATAGACGAAGGAGAGGCCGCTTTGGCTTTCGAATTGTGAGAGGATCCATTTCAGAGGTTGTTCCTTACAGATGATGGAGATGTGATCTTGCTGGTCCGGAAGATCGGCGCCGACGGTGAGCGGCTGGTCCGTCTTCGCCAGGAGGGCGGCCGGCAGGAGCAGCGCCCACACGGCAAAAAGCAGTAGTTTATGGCCCCGGTACACATGACCGGTCCCATGAGTATGAATGATCATACGCAGCAATCGTTTAGGTTTAAAAAATAGTTACTTGTTAATCTCTATAAACTTATCTGTCACCGTAAAGTGAAAGGATTTTACTCTTTTCAGCGTCGACAGTATTTCTTCTTCTGTATTATTTTTAAAAGTGGCCGTATACCTGTATTGTGCAATGGAGGCGTTCCTGAATTTTATGGGTTTGCCGAAAGATCTTTCCAGTTCTACCGCTATCCTGCCCAGGGATTGGTTGTTGAAGGTCATGATCCCATTGATCCATCCCCGGTCGGCCTCTGCATCGGTCAGCGCGACATTCACTTTACCGGACTGAAAATCATAAATGGCTTTCCGGTTCGGGGTGAGATAGAAGCTGTCGGCGGCAGGGTTACGAGTCGCCGGGCCGTCGGCTGCATTGGCGCTGCGGCCAGCGGCATCAGGAACAAAAGCCACGAGGCCGGTAGCCACAGAAGTGCTCATCAGCTCCTCATCCGCGTAGGCCCTGATATCGAAAGAAGTCCCCAGCACCTGCACATTCCCTTTCGGCAGATGCACTATGAACGGGCGTTGGGGATTTTTAGCTATCTCGAAAAAAGCCTCTCCTTCGAGATAGACCTCCCGCAGGTTGTCCTGGAAAGAAGCAGGATATTTCAGATGGCTATCGGCATTCAGCCAGATCTTGCTACCGTCGGGAAGGATAATGATAGAGCGGATGCCTTTCTGATTGTATTTCTCCACCAGCTCCACTTTCGGGGATCGATGTGTAAACAGCCAAATGCTCAGCGCGACGAGCGGGATCAGGACAGCTGCAACGAGGAGACGCTTCCAGCGCAGGATCCGCGGGGTCCCGATTAGCGGAACCCCTGTCGTTGCGGTGGCAACTTCATCGATGTCGGCGGCATCCTGGTCCGAAGTCCCATGAGCCTGTTCAATCCGGTTCCAAACCTTGTCCAAAGCCGCCTCTTCATTGATCGATAAATGAGTATCCGCTTTCCAGTAAACCGAGAGTTTTTCGAATACCGCCCGGTAAGGCTCATGGGCGGCCATCTGGCTCCGAAGCTCTTCCGGCTCTTCCGGGAGATGATTGCCGGAGAGTACTTTTATTGCAAGCAATATGAATTGTTCCTCGTTCAAAAAAGAGTGCGCTTTCAATCAAGGACAGGAAAAAGGAAAAAACTACTTACAGGGGTAGAAACTTTTTTTCAGGGCAGTTGGGAAATGATGCCCAGGAGGAGCAGCAATTCCCCGGGGAGATAAGTTCCAGGCAGTCCGGAGGGGTCGCTACGGTCTGCCCCAGACTGGTCAGGTCGATCGCCGCGTTGGCGTCCCTGTTCAGCATCCGGCTGGCCGGGCTGGTCTGTCAAAACGACCTTCAACTTTTTCACGGCCCGGTAAATTTGTGTTTCGACGGTACGGGGAGAGATATGGAGGATCTCCGCTACTTCCCGGAAACTAAGACTGTCTTCCTTGACCATTTTGAAGATCAGCCGGCACTGCTCCGGCAACTGCTCCACCGCCATATGCAGCCGGTGCAGCAGCTCTTTCATCTCCAGGTTCTTCTGGCTGTTGCCGGTATCATAGAATTCCATTTCGCCATGCATATCCAGCTGAAGATGAACGACGGAATATTTTTCGCAATAGTTGAGGCAGCCGTTCTTCACCGCCACATACAGGTATACTTCGAGATTGCGGACCTCGTGAAGGGTCCATCTTCTTTCCCAGATCTTTACAAAACTGTCGGAGACGATCTCTTCTGCGGCTTCCCGGATATGAACGAACTGAATGGCGAATCGTACCAGCCTGGCATAGTAAAACCGGAAGAAATTATTAAACGAAGGAGTATCCGATGCACAGATACCTTCCTGCCAGATTTTAATCATATGGTTAGCTTCGGCACTCATTGCAATCAACCGTAGTTAGAGATCGAAAATACGATTTTATGCGGTAGCGCCAAATCATATGGGGCTGTACGGCATCAGCTCTCTCCGCAATCAACTCAGCAGCAGTATGTCCGGTAATAGCCCAATGTAATTTGTTTTGCACTAGCCCGGATCTCCCGGATGCGTTCGAGCAATTCATCGAAATAATCCTTGCCAAATTTCTTGCCTTGTTTCAGCCGCTCATCATCCAGCACAAACCCTTTTATTATATATTCCCGTAATGTCTTAGTTGCCCACATACGGAAGCGGGTAGCTTCATGGGAATTGACACGGTAGCCTACCGCTATAATGGCGTCGAGGTTATAAAAATCTACCTCCCGCGAGACCTCCCGTGGCCCTTCTTTTTGAACTATCCGGAAATTCCGGATAGTTGAATTTTGATCTAACTCGTTGGCCTTAAATATGTTTTGTAAATGTTCGCTAACAGTACGCACATCCACCCCGAACAAATCGGCCATCTTTTTCTGGGAAAGCCAGAATGTTTCCTCCTCGAAAAAGACTTCGATATAAGCCTTTCCTTCCGGTACGGCGTAGAATAATATCTCAAAAGGTTCCAGCATAATTCATGCTAAGTTAATTAGTATTTTCGATCAGCCGGAGAAAAATAAATTGAAAACAGCGGCATAAAGCAGAAGATGCCGCTGACCTAAAGCTATACGCTTGCGGTCTGAAGTTGGAGGGAAGGTTTGTCGGTTTGCGTCACGCGCTCCTTCCCCCGGATCTTATCCCGGTGCATGGATCCCCATTCATGCAAAGCGTGGAGCACCTTCCCCAGCGTATTGCTGTAACCGGTCAATTCATATTCGATGACCACCGGCGTTTGTGTATATACGTTACGTTTCACAAAACCGTTCATCTCCAGCTGCTTCAGTTCGTTGGAGAGCACGCGGGCGGAAATTCCCTTCACGGCGCGTTGCAGCTCGTTAAATCGTTTGTTGTCTTCCATCAGGGCAACGATGATCGGTAATTTCCATTTGCCTCCGATCACGTACAGTGCATCCCCTACGGCGCTCAGCGCAGCTTTACACTCTTTTTCGGTGGGTTTCACCCCATTAGTCAATGAATGGGCCATATGTTGTTATTTTAACTAACCAAAAGGTTACTACTAACCTTCAGTATACTACTAACTAATTACAAGTAAAGGTAAGTAGTTTTGCTTTTATGAAAGCAATCAAAATCACTTACTGGATAACAACAGCCATTATCGGGCTGATGATGACTTATTCTGCTTATGCCTACCTAACCCAGGCAGCGATACAGCAGGCCTTCCATCATTTAGGATATCCGGATTATTTCCGGGTGGAGCTGGCAGTTGCCAAACTGATCGGCGTCATTTTACTGCTGGCGCCTGTCGGAGCGAGGTTTAAAGAGTGGGTATATGCAGGTTTTACCGTCACCTTTATTTCCGCCTTTATCGCACACAGCGCCTCCGGCGATCCCGCCGGCAACCGATCCGCGCCCATTATCTTTTTAGTACTGCTAGCCATTTCTTACGTCACCTATCATCGATCGCATAAATCGTCAGAACAAAGCATCGCATAGAGCGGAACAAGCTTGATCCGGAACCGGCATCAGGTATCATCCGGCCCAAACAAAACAAATTAAATACTACAATGAAAAAGATTCTTCATGTCATCTCAAGCCCCAGGAACGGGGCCAGCTTCAGCATTCAGCTGGGCAACGCCATCATCGAAAAGATCAAAGCCGCCAATCCCGGCAGCACGGTAAAGGAGACCAACCTTGTCAGCACCCGCTTCCCGCACCTGGAAGAAGCGCACCTCACTTCTTTTTTCACTCCGCCCGAGAGCCGCACCCCGGAAAGTATCGAAGCTGTCCGACATTCTGATGAAGCCATCCGGGAGATCCAGGAGGCGGATATCCTCGTCATCGGCGCGCCGCTGTATAATTTCAGTATCCACTCCAGCCTCAAGGCCTGGATCGACCACATCGTCCGGTCCGGCATCACTTTCCGCTATGATGCCAACGGCCCTGAAGGGCTGGTAAAAGGGAAAAAGGTGTATATCGCAATGGCCTCCGGAGGCGTGTATTCCGAAGGGCCCATGCAACCCTATGATTTTGTCCTGCCTTATTTAAAATGGATCCTGGGTTTTATAGGCCTGACGGATGTGACGGTCCTGCGGATAGAAGGAACGGCTATACCCGTCATCCAGGACACGGCAGTGGAAAAGGGTTTGAAAAGTATCGTTTTGTAAGGAGATGCCACAGGCATCCCTGCTAAAAAGCAAATCGACCGGCTTTATTAACAGACAGGCATTATCGAAATAAAAAAGGGCTGCTCAAATCAAGCAGCCCTTTTCAATATAATCCGGAGGAATTTATCTATTCGGTTGTGGTGTATAACGCAGATACGGCTTGATCACCTTCACACCCTTCGGGAATTTCTTCTGTGCGTCTTCGGTAGAAATGGAAGGAACAACGATGACATCCTCTCCTTCTTTCCAATCGGCGGGGGTAGCCACGCTATGATTGGCCGTCAGTTGCAGGGAATCCACGACGCGTAATACTTCATGGAAATTCCTGCCGGTAGAGGCGGGATAAGTGATGATCAGCTTCACCAGTTTGTCCGGTCCGATGATCACCAGGCTACGTACGGTAGCCGTAGCCGATGCATTCGGGTGGATGAACTCATACAGTCCGCTGACCTTACGGTCCTCATCAGCGATGATGGGGAACTCTACGCTCACTTTCTGGGTTTCGTTGATATCCTTGATCCAGCCGATGTGTTTATCGACGGGGTCAACGCTTAGCGCCAGCACTTTCACGCCGCGTTTGGCGAACTCATCTTTCAAAGCTGCCGTTCTTCCTAATTCAGTAGTACAGACAGGCGTATAATCGGCGGGGTGAGAAAATAAAATACCCCAGGAATCACCAAGGAATTCGTAGAAATCGAGGTCGCCAATGGACGTCTTGGCCTGGAAATTGGGGGCTATATCCCCGAGACGTAAACTCATAAAAACAAATATTTGAGGTTAAAAAAATCACCGTCGGGCTTTTGATCAGGTCCCACCGGGCCCCCGCTTTCACCCCAACCGGATCACGAAGATATCAATTCCCTATCATTAAGGTAGACTTTCCTGTTAAAATTTTTATTAAATCACACGCGCTCCTTCCCCCCTCTCTCATCCCCTTTCTCCGGGGCATCTCCTCCCCTCGATCCCCCCGCCTTCACAATCGAGTATTTTCCATACTTGTTCTTCACATCGTCAATAGCCTTATAAAGTTGATTTTTCTTCTGGCTGTCCTGGAAAAGATTGGTTTGGATAGCCTCCCCGGTGAGTTCGCTCAGGCGTACCCCGAGCAGACGGATGGCCTGCCCCTTGCGGTAGAGCTTGTGGAACAGTTCTTTAGCCTTGGCTATCAACTCATCATCATAAAAAGTATAAGGGATCGCCACCTGCCGGGATGTGGTCTCAAAATCCGGGTAACGGATCTTCACCGCAATACAGCCCGCCGTCTTATTATCCTGCCGCAGCTCATAGGCCACCCGCTCCGTCATCCGTACCAGCTCTGCCATCAGGAAGTCCAGGTCGGTCTTGTTCTCCTCAAAGGTATTTTCCGTAGAGATGGACTTGGCCTCGTGATAGTTCACCACCTGCCCCTCATGGATGCCCCGGGCCTTGTTCCAGAGGTCCAACCCGTATTTGCCAAATCGCCGTTCCAGGTCCGCCGCCGGCTGTTCACTGAGGTCCCGGATCGTCTGGACCCCCATGGCCTGCAGGGCCTGGTAGGTATGCTCCCCTACCCCAGGTATCTTATTGACTTTCAGGGGGGCAAGGTATTCCTGCTCCATGCCGGGGGGCACATGCATATAACCATTGGGTTTGGCCTCATTCGTAGCGATCTTGGCGATCATCTTATTGGAGGCAAGGGCAAAAGAGATGGGCAACCCGGTAGCCCGGGTAATCTCCTCCCAAAGGTCGATGGTCCATCGATAAGAGTCGAAGAAGCGATCCATCCCCGTCAGGTCAAGGTAGAACTCGTCGATGGAGGCCTTTTCGAATAAGGGGGCTTTGGCGGCGATGATCTCCGTCACCCGGCGGGAATATTTGCTGTATTCACCCCGGGCATTGCCTACGACCGTGGCATGCGGGCAGAGGCGAAGGGCTGTCTTCATCGGCATGGCGGAATGGATGCCGTATTTCCGCGCTTCGTAACTGCAGGCAGCCACCACACCCCGCTCGCTATGGCCCCCTACCAGCAGGGGTTTTCCCTTCAGCGTCGGGTCGAGGATGCACTCGACGGAGACGAAAAAAGCGTCCAGATCGAAATGAGCTATGATTCTTTTTGTAGGCAAGGGGCAAAGCTACTAAAAAAATTAGTGAGGGCGGCCCCCGGATTACCGTAGGGCAGACACCAGCATTGACTATTTCTTATTAATTTCAGGGAAGATAAACAACGAAAACAGCACATATGAAGATCCTTTCTTTCATCAAGATCCTCTCTATCATCGTATTGATGTCCCTCTCCATCTGCTCATTCACAGGGGCCGGCAGAGCTTCCGGGAAGTCCGATCATGGATGGGTGTCCCTGTTCAATGGTAAAGATCTTAAAGGATGGGATACCTATCTCGGGCCTGAATCCGATAGCACCGGGAAAAGAGTAAGCGATCAGCCCATCGGTCTTAATAAGGATCCACGCCATGTCTTCAGTGTCGTAAAGGACGAAACGGCCGGAGCCGCCCGGGCGGACGGAGGGGAAAATGTCATTCGTATCTCCGGAGAAGGCGTTGGCGCTCTCACCACCCAAAAGGAGTTTGAAAATTATCATCTTCAATTGATGTTCCGCTGGGGCGCCCTGACCTGGGGAGCGAAAAAGAATAAAAAGAAAGACAGCGGTCTCCTCTATCATTCCGTTGGGCCTTATGGGGCCGATTTCGGCGCCTGGATGCGGTCCCAGGAATTCCAGGTGCAGGAAGGCGATTGCGGCGACTACTGGGGATGCGCCGGAGGACTGGCGGATATTCCCGCCTTGAAAAAGTCCGACAGTGAATACGTATATAATGCGGCAGGCGCCCTGACGACTTTCCGGGCCGACAACGCGATAGGCCGTCATTGCATTAAAGGATCGGATGCGGAAAAACCTTCGGGACAGTGGAATACCCTCGATCTCTACTGCCATGGCGACACCAGCGTACATATCGTCAATGGCCGGTTAATGATGATCCTCTACCACAACGGACAATCAGACAAGGGGAAGGTGACACCCCTCACCAAAGGCAAAATTCAACTTCAGTCGGAGGGAGCCGAAGTATTCTATAAAGCCGTAAAAATTCAATTCATTTCAACGATTCCCCCCGGAATTTTAAAATAACCTCTTTTGCCGGGGAAATCAATCAATCCGGGAGTCCATCAATCATAGAAGGGCTCACCCTCCTGGGAATCCGGCCGATCCTGCGACCGATTCCCAAATATGGACTTACATCTCTCCATTGGAAAACCTGTCGTTTTTTTAACTTTGTAAACTAATAATAATCAATACGATGCGTGTTGGCATCCAGATTGCTTTTCCAGCTATGTAACCCGCAATCTGTACCCATGATAAAAATTATACATTCCTTCGTCTTGCTTTCTATCATCCCTTTTTACACGCAGGCCCAGGTAATCAGTCAATTCAACTGGAATAGCAATCCCGTGACAAAGGCCGCTGTTGGTCCCGACGCCACTTCTGTAAGCGGTTTTGCCGTTTCCAGCCCCGGGGGTGTCGGCGGCACCAACGGCCTGAACGCCGGCCTGGGAAGGCACGATATCGATATGATCATGCCCGGTACTCCCTTTGTCTCCCAACCCGGTCTCGATATATCCGTAGATTTCCGGAAAGAAGAGAATGACGCCAGTTTCTTCCTGCTTGGAGGATTGGACTTCGGGATCAACGGCGGATCCCTTTACATCAAGTACCTGCTGAATGTCAGCGGCACCAATGTGCCCATTAGCGCCAACAACTTATATGACGTGGCTGACGCCCTCTTTCATACCTATCGTTTTGTCTATAATAGTTCTACTGGAAAAGCCACGGTTTCTGTAGACGGTGCCACGGTATATACTTACCAGGCTGCTGCCGGCACAACGCTCTCCTGGACGGGCGCCGGTACGGCCACGATCGGAGGCCTGATGGACGGCGGCAATAGCAATATTCCGGTCCTGGACAACCTGATCATTCAAAAGCCTGGCGTACTCCTTCCCCTGGACCTCCTGTCTTTCGACGCCCATACCGGCAACGCCGGTAACGAACTCCTCTGGACGACCGCCCACGAAGTGAATACCCGCCATTTTATTATCGAGCGTTCTTCCGACGGCATTCAATTCCAAACCATCGGCATCGTGGCCGCCCAACAGAATTATTCCGGGAACACCCATTACCAGTTTACCGATAATGCACCTTCCTCCGTCAATTTCTATCGTCTTAAAATGGTGGATGCCGACGGCAGCTTCAGCTACTCCGCCGTTAAAAAACTCAGTAGCGCAGCCAGTGTTTCCATCAGTTGCTATCCCAATCCGGTTGTCGATTATGTCAACGTTCGTATCGGCCAATCTTCCGGCCCTGTCTATTATTCCCTGGTGACCCTGGATGGTAAGGTCATGCAGTCGGGGAAAATCCAGGCAGACGCCGCCGGGCAATCCGTGAGCCTCAACCTGAGCGCAGCTTCGAAGGGGATCTACCTGGTTCGGGTACAACAAGAGGATATGACCGGAACGCAGACTTTTAAAATTTTAAAGCAATAAGCGGAGACTTTAAAGCAATAAGGGGAAGACGGCCTCAGCTATATACATCCAAAAGGCCGTCAGGGAGCACGACAAACACCTGCCTTTTGTTATTATCCACTTTTTCAAGGGTAGCTGCATGAACAGGGATCAGGGCCTCCTTGCCCTTCCAATCGATCTTACAGAGCACCTGGTGGGGCTGCTCGATCACCTCCAGGATCTCCCCCAGATGCTGATCGCCCTGCCATAACTGGAAACCGACCAGAGAAATAGGAGCCGATTTGCCGGCAAAATGCTCGAAATCCTCCTCCGTCAGCCAGACTTCCTTCTGCACGACCTTGCGGGCCGTCTCCTTGGTATCCAGGCCTTCCAGCTTCACGAAGATCTCTTCCCCGCTCTTGATCCGGGTACTCTCGATAAACCAGGGCAGCATCTCGTCCTTCCTCTCTTCCAGGAAGAGGGTTTTCAGCCCTTTCAGGCTGGTCTTGCGGCCCAGCCGGTGCAACAACACCAGTTCGCCCTGCAGCCCGAAGACTGCCACCAATTTTCCGATATTGCGATAATTCGTTGCCATAGAAAAAAAAAGGAGGCTTTTGAGGGCCTCCTGGAAATTACATAGTAAAAATACGCTTAAGCCTGCGCAGGTCCTTCGGGCCTTCTTTCTACTCTTCTTACAGGAGGTCCGCCTGGTCCCCTTCTGGGGTATTTGGACTTTCTGTTGTCTTCCTGGCGTTTCTTCAACTGGGCTTCGTGCTCGGTATGCCAGGTCTGGAATTTAACCATAGCAGCCGCATCATCGAAAAGACCCAATTTGACTCCACGCAATAAGTGTTTCAGGTAGAGAACACCTTTGTAAGAAAGGATCCTGCGGACTGTATCGGTGGGTTGAGCACCTTTATGCAGCCAATCCAGCGCCTTTTGGCGGTCTAATTGAACGGAAGCAGGAACAGTAAGCGGATTGTAAGTACCGATCTTCTGGATGAATTTACCATCCCTCGGTGCACGGGCATCGGCTACTACAATGAAGTAGAATGGCCGCTTCTTAGACCCGTGGCGTTGCAGTCTGATTTTAACTGGCATCTTAAATAGAAATTTAAATGCGTGAACAAATAAGGTTACGATTTCAATTTTGGACCGCAAAGGTAGCGATCCGCTACTAATAATTCAAAAATAATACATCGAAATTTAACGCGCGAATCCTGCAGGCAAAATTTTATAAACGGTTTACTAATTAACATTTGGTTTATCTGGCCTTGGGCCGGCCTCCCCTGTTGTTTGCCGGAATTTCGCCATCATAAAATATGCTCATTCCGTCAAACGTCTGTTTATCTGGCCTTCGGCCGGGGTCCCCCCATGCCCATGCCCATAGGCATTTTGTTCATCATTTTCATCATCTGCTTCATTTGCTCGAATTGTTTCAGAAAGGCATTGATCTCGTTCAGATCCTTCCCGCTGCCCCCTGAAATGCGCTTCCGGCGGCTCTGGTCGATCACATCGGGATTGGCCCGCTCGAAAGGGGTCATCGAATTGATGATCGCTTCGATCCCCTTGAAGGAATCGTCACTGATATCGATGTCCTTTACAGCTTTGCCTACCCCTGGGATCATACCCAGCAAATCCTTGATATTCCCCATTTTCTTGATCTGCTCCAATTGCTGCTTGAAATCCTCGAAATCGAACTGGTTTTTCCGGATCTTTTTCTCCAGTTTTTTAGCCTGTACCTCATCGAATTGCGCCTGGGCCTTCTCCACCAGGGTGGTAATATCCCCCATTCCCAGGATCCGCTGCGCCATACGTTCCGGGTAAAATACGTCCAGGGTATCCAGTTTCTCCCCGCTGCTGATGAACTTGATAGGCTTGTTCACCGTGTATTTGATGGATAAAGCGGCCCCTCCGCGGGTATCGCCGTCCAGTTTGGTCAGCACCACCCCGGAAAAATCCAGTTTTTCATTGAAGGCCTGGGCGGTATTCACCGCGTCCTGTCCCGTCATGGAATCCACCACGAAGAGTATTTCTCCCGGCGTCACAGCCCCCTTGATGGCCGCTACTTCCTGCATCATCACTTCATCCACCGCCAGGCGGCCCGCCGTATCGATAATGACGACATTCTTATTCTTGCTCCTTGCCTCTTTGATGGCATTCCGGGCGATCTGGACCGCATCTTTGTTCTCCGGTTCGCTGTAGACGTCCACCCCGATCTGTCCCCCCAGCACTTTCAACTGCTCGATAGCCGCCGGACGGTAAATATCCGCCGCCACCAGCAAGGGCGACAGTCCCTTGCGGTTCTTCAGGTAATTAGCCAGTTTGCCGCTGAAGGTCGTTTTACCACTCCCCTGCAGGCCGGCGATCAGGATCACGGCTGGATTGCCCTTTGCATTGAGCTCGCTCTCGCTGCCGCCCATCAGTTGCGCCAGTTCATCCTTCACGATCTTGACCATCAGCTGGCCGGGGCTCACCGCTGTCAGCACCTTCTCGCCCATGGCCTTCTCCCGCACCGTATCGGTGAATTCCTTGGCGATCTTGTAGTTCACATCCGCATCGATCAGCGCACGGCGGATGTCTTTCACCGTTGCCGCAATGTTGAGCTCGGTGATCCTGCCCTCTCCTTTGATCTGCTTGAACGCTGACTCCAGCCGTTCCGACAAATTCTCAAACATACATACTCAGTTTATAATTAGATAGTATAGATAGTAGCGTAAAAAAAAGTGAATATAACCAGGTTACATTCACTTAAAAGGTGTAAAATTAAGAAAATAAAGTTGCCGGAAATCCGCTTTTCAAAATTTAGCGAATTTCCGGCAAAGTCTTATGTCTGTTCTTCGAACTTAGAGGCTTTCAGCCTCTTAACGTGTAAATATTTATTTCAGTTCTTTCGTGTTTATCAGTGTCTTACAATCTTTGTTACCGGTGCCTTTCCTATCCTTAGCCTTTTTTCGCCTTTATACCCCCAGGTAGCTTCTCAGCATCTTCGACCGGGAATTCCCCCTAAGCTTGGTAATGGCCTTATCCTTGATCTGGCGTACCCTTTCCCGGGTCAGGTTGAACTTATCCCCGATATCTTCCAGGCTCATAGGATGGTCCACCCCGATGCCGAAAAAGAAGCAGATCACCTCTTTCTGGCGCTCCGTCAGCGTCCTCAGGCTACGGTCGATCTCCTGTTTCAGGGACTCCTTGTGCTCGATATTCGTCTCGGCCCTTTCCGCATTGGGATTCTCCATGACGTCGAGCAGGGTGTTATCCTCTCCTTCCGATAAAGGCGTGTCCATGCTTATATGGCGGGCAGAAATGCCCAGGGTGGAAGACACTTCTTCGATATCCAGTTCCAGCAGCTCGGCCAGCTCCTCCGCAGAAGGCTCCCGCTCGAATTCCTGTTCCAGATGGGAATAGGCTTTCTGAATACGATTGGTGAGGCCCACTTTATTGAGGGGGAGTCTGACGATCCTGGATTGCTCGGCCAGCGCCTGTAAAATGCTCTGGCGGATCCACCAGACAGCATAAGAAATGAACTTAAAGCCGCGGGTTTCGTCGAAACGCTGGGCTGCTTTGATTAATCCAAGATTTCCTTCATTGATAAGATCCGGCAGGGATAATCCCTGGTTCTGGTACTGTTTGGCTACGGATACAACAAAGCGAAGATTGGCTTTTGTAAGTTTGTCGAGGGCTTTTTGATCTCCCTGCTTGATCCGGATGGCGAGTTTCACTTCTTCTTCGGGACTGATTAACTCGACTTTTCCGATTTCCTGCAAGTACTTCTCTAAGCTTTGAGATTCGCGATTAGTAATACTTTTCGTGATCTTAAGTTGACGCATGCTCATAGGCAGAGGTCTTAAAGGGTTTTTTTTAAAGGTTTAAGGTTTCTAGGCTTGATTGGAAATAAAAACGAATAAATAGAGCTTTTCGTGTATAATGCCCGTCAACTGATTCTTTGAGATGTGAATAGCAATATACCCATTTCCATACACGCAAACAAATATTTTTCCATAAAAGCCTGGTTATCAGTTTATTTAGGATAAAAGAGTATCATTCCCCCAAATTGTTACCCGGGAACCGACCCATGAAAAAAAATTTTGATGGTTGAAATATTTTTCTATTATTGCACATACCACTGAAACTTTCCTGGCTGGGACGGCACGAGGAAGACTGGTAACCCGGCAATTTATCACCTTGTATATGAGACGATATTTCCGGGCTGTTTGGTAACACAAGATTCAATTGATCATTAGATGAGTAAGAAACAACTATTCACGTTAGAGTATCCGGTAAGATGTTCACCCTCCATTCTATACGACTTCCTAAGTACTCCGGCCGGGCTGCAGGAGTGGTTTGCAGATAAAGTAGATGAACGGGACAATGTATTCAGTTTTTCCTGGAATGGAACGACAGACAGAGCCGAGGTCATGGAAAGCGAATTTGAAAAATTCATTCGCTTTCACTGGACGCATACCCCGAAAGAAGAATATTTTGAATTCCGCATTGAAAAATCAGAAGTCACGAATCAGACGATCCTGGTAATAAGAGATTTTGCCGATAAGAAGGAGATCAAAGACCAGAGTCAGCTCTGGAGCTACCAGGTAAAAGATCTGTTTCACAGGCTGGGCAACTAAAGTATTACCGGCGGTTAGCAGACAATACCTCCACCAATACCCGAAATAAACCCAACAAGACGGAGCTTGCATCATCCCACCTGTCCAATCCGCATTTCGCGGATAACTTCAGGAAATCCCGCTCCTTCCGGATCATTGTATCCATATCTGCCCGTAAAGGCAGGTAGTTATCCGAATCCAGCTCATGTCTCCATTCATCATCCGACACGCTGATATGGAAGCCGGTTTCCGCCAGCAGGGCTATGCGCTCCCGGATAACGGGAAGGAACAAGTCCTTATATCGTCCTTTCAGATGCAGGGTCACGCTGAAATAATGGCCCCACCAAAAGAGGGTGCGAATGGCCAGCACGTCTTCCCGGCCGAATGCTCTCGGGTAATCCAGCACTACCCAGGGCAATCCCTTGTAATTCTCTCCTTTTGAAATTTTGGGGGTGGACCCGTTGGGGGGAAGGGCCCAATGATGGATATTGTCTTCGGGGAAATTTTCCCGCAACCGTTCACTCAATTCTGCGAACAACGCTCCTACCTTCCCCATGACCGAATTCTTCGTTAAAATCCAGTCGGGATTCATCAGGAGTGTCCTTTCCTCTTGCGAAAGTTGTACTTTTGCGGCGTCCATACGATAAATATAACCATCATTTCAGAAAGTTACCACCCGTGCTGAAGCGCCTGTTTAAAAAACTGGATATCCTCATTTTGCAAGCCTTTATCGGGCCCTTTATCGCTACGTTCTTTATCACCCTCTTCGTACTCGTATTGCAATTCTTCTGGCTCTATATCGACGATATCGTGGGGAAAGGCGTGGATATGCTCACCGTCGCCACGCTGATCATGTATGTAGGAGCTACCCTGGTGCCCCTGGCCCTGCCCCTGGCGGTGCTGCTGTCGTCGATCATGACCTTCGGCAACCTGGGTGAGTCCTTCGAGCTCATCGCCATCAAATCCGCCGGCATCCCCCTGCTCCGCTTCATGCGCCCTCTTTTCATCGTCAGCCTCATCATCTGTTATATCGCCTTCCTTTTCAATAACAATATCATCCCGGTAGCCAACCTGAAGATGAATACCCTCAAATATGATATCATCGTCTCCAAGCCCGCTTTCGATATCAAGGAAGGGGTCTTCTATGACAAGATCGAGGGATACGTCATCAAGATCGGGAAAAAAGAAAAAGATGATTCCACCATCCGCAGCGTAGTGATCTATGAACAGAACGTTTCGGGCAACCAGGATAATATCATCGTAGCGGAGAAAGGGAAAATGATAGTCACCCCCGACAAAAAATCCCTGCAGTTCGTCCTGCAAAATGGATGGATCTACCAGGAAGGGAAGGGTGATAGGATGTCTACCAATACGGAATTTATCCGCATGGGCTTTAAAGATTACAAGAAAGTGCTGGACCTTACCTCCTTCAAACTGAACAAGACGGATGACAGCGCCTTCAAAAATAACTACCAGATGCTCACCATGCGGCAGTTGGGGAAGAATATCGACTCCCTGGAAACGATGGAAGAGAATTTCAAGAAGCGAACGGCCACCGACCTGAAGCTCAGCCTGAAGTTCATTCCCTACCTCGACACCACCGGCTGGGCGGCGATAGAAAAAACGCCCCGGGTCCATAGCGCATACCTGCTGACTGATTCAGCCGTCAAAGCAGAACAGATCCTAAGAGCAAAGGCACAGGCTCAAGCCGATTCCCAGGCCCTTGCTTTGAAGGCGCAGCTAAAGGCAGACTCCATAGCCCGGGTGGCCAGGATGCAGGCGGCTAAACAGGATTCAGCCGTGGCGGCCTCCCAGGGACATACACCCGGAAAGGATTCAGCGACCAGGGGCGCCACGGCCTCGTCGGGCAAACCCGCGTCCCCCCCTCTCCCCCCGGCGGCCAACACACCGCAACCGGATACAGCCGCCGCCAAGCCCGGTGCATCAGCCACGGCAAGCTCCGGGAATGCCCCCGCAAGGCCTGCCGTCGCCAAACCGCAGCCACCTGCCAGCTTTGCAGACCTGCTCCCCGACAGCGTACGCATGCCGGTACTCGACCGTTCCATTTCCCAGGCCAATACCATAAAGATTTCCCTGGATCAGCCCGCCCTGCTCTATGACGCCCAGCAGAACGACCTGCGGCGGCATCTGATCGCCTGGCATGAGAAACTCACCCTTTCCGTAGCCTGCCTGGTAATGTTCCTGATCGGCGCCCCCCTGGGGTCCATCATCCGCAAGGGAGGGATCGGCATGCCCCTGATCTTTGCCGTGATCTTCTTCGTCATCTTCTTCCTGCTGAATAATTTCGGGAAAAAATTCGCCAACCAGGATGTGCTCTCGCCCTTGACCGGCATGTGGCTGGCGACCTTTGTGCTCACCCCTATCGGCCTGTTCCTCGTCTACAAAGCCCTGCATGACTCACAGTTATTCAATAAGGAATATTATTTCCGTTTGATAAAAAATATCCGCATTTTGCTGGACAAAATGAACCGGAAGAAAGCCCGGCAGGGTAGTCCGGATCTCAATACCTGACAATGCATTTGGAAAAAAGCAAGGAAAATATCCGGCTGCAGCAATGGGTCGTCGCCATTGCCCTCCTTCTCTTCATGCTGAAGCTGGTGGCCTATTACCTTACGCAATCCGTAGCCGTGCTGACTGACGCCCTGGAAAGCACCGTCAACGTTATCGCGGGCTTTATCGGGCTCTATAGCTTATATGTAGCGGCCAAGCCCAGGGACGAAGATCATCCCTACGGGCATGGAAAGGCGGAATTCCTCTCGGCGGCCGGGGAAGGATCCCTGGTGATCATGGCCGGATGCATCATCATCTACGAGGCCATCGTCAACTTCATCCATCCCCATAGCCTGCAGAAGCTGGACAAAGGCATCTTCCTGGTCGGCCTCACCGCAGTCATTAATTTTATCGTGGGCGCCATCAGCATCTACAAAGGGAAAAAGAATGGGTCCATGGCCCTGGAAGCCAGCGGCAGACACCTGCAAACCGACACCTATTCCACCCTGGGCATTATTCTGGGACTGATCATCATCTGGTATACCAAACTAACGTTCCTGGACAGCGTAATATCCATCATTTTTGCCGGCATTATCATTTTTACCGGCTACCGGATCCTGCGGACTTCCATTGCCGGTATCATGGACGAGGCCGATATGCAATTGCTGAACAAACTGATCGCCTATCTGAACGCCCACCGGCGCGAGAACTGGATCGACCTGCACAACCTCCGGGTGATCAAATACGGGGGATTGCTGCATGTGGACTGCCATCTTACCGTGCCCTGGTACCTCAACGTTCATGAGGCCCATGCGGAGATCGACGCCCTCACCGCGCTGATCCGGATGGAGTTCGGGGAAGCGATCGAATTCTTCGTCCATACCGATGGCTGCCTGGACTTCTCCTGCCGTATCTGCACCAAGGAAACCTGCCCTGTGCGCAAGCATGCCTTTGAAGGAAGGGTGGAATGGACCCTGAAAAATGTCGTGCCTAACAAGAAGCATCAGAGTACCAGAACGCCGGTCTCCAAAGACCAGTTACACCTGGAGTTTCCGGAGGCGGGAATTTAAAATTCCTATATTTGCCTCCCGGCCGCCAGGACGCCCATCCACATTAAAAATTAACCGCCATGCAAGCTTGGAAAGACTATCAGGAAAAGAACAAAGACCGCTTTCTCGACGAACTGCTGGAACTATTGCGTATTCCTTCCGTCAGCGCCCGCAGCGAGCATAAGGACGATATGAAAAAATGCGCGGAGGCCGTCCGGCAGCGCCTGCTGGACGCAGGAGCCGATAAGGCGGAGATCTATACCACGGACGGGCATCCTGTCGTATATGGGGAAAAGATCACCGATCCCGCCAAACCCACCGTACTGGTCTATGGCCACTATGATGTACAACCGCCCGATCCGCTGGAGTTATGGCACAGCGGACCTTTCGAGCCGGTAATCAAAGACGGCAGGATCTATGCCCGTGGGTCAGCAGACGACAAGGGACAGTTCTATATGCATGTCAAGGCCCTCGAGACGATGGTGAAGACCGGCTCTCTGCCTACCAATATCAAATTTATCATCGAAGGGGAAGAAGAGATCGGCAGCCCTAACCTGGCTAAATTCGTCTCCTCCCATAAAGACCTGCTGAAGGCCGACGTAATCCTGATCAGCGATACGGCCATGATCAGCCTGGATACCCCGTCCATCGATATCGGCGTCCGGGGACTTTCCTATATCGAAGTGGAAGTGACCGGCCCCAACCGCGACCTGCACAGTGGCGTCTATGGCGGGGCCGTAGCCAATCCCATTACTATCCTGGCCCGGATGATCGCCAGCTGCCACGACGCTGATAATCATATCACCATTCCCGGCTTCTATGACGGTGTGGTGGAAGCCAGCCCGGCCGAAAGGCAACTGATGGCCGCCGCTCCCTTCGACGAAGCAGCCTATAAAAAAGATCTGGGCGTACAGGAGTTGTGGGGAGAGAAAGGGTATACTACCAACGAACGGACCGGTATCCGCCCGACCCTGGAACTGAACGGTATCTGGGGAGGCTACACCGAAGAGGGGGCCAAGACAGTCCTGCCCTCGAAGGCAACGGCCAAGATCTCCGCCCGTCTGGTGCCCAACCAATCCTCCGTCGTCATCACGGAGAAACTCCTGAACTATTTCCGGCAGATCGCTCCCCCCGGCGTTACCGTCAGGGCGGAAGAGCATCATGGCGGCGAACCCTATATGACGCCTATCGATTCCAGGGCCTATCAGTCGGCGGCCAAAGCCATCGAAGCCGTCTTCCACAAAGCTCCCATCCCCGTCCGCGGTGGCGGCAGCATCCCCATCTGTTACCTCTTCGAAAAAGAGCTGGGCATCAAGATCGTATTTATGGGATTTGGGCTGAATAGCGATAACCTGCACTCCCCCAATGAAAAATTCGACCTGGTGAATTTTTACAAAGGCATCGAGACCATCCCTTATTTCCATCAGTATTTCGCGGAGAAATCCTAAAAAAATTCTCATTAATTTTGGGGTTTCCAAACCGTGTGCACGATGTCTGAAAAAGAAAAACTCCGCCTCGACAAATACCTATGGTCCATCCGCCTTTTCAAAACCCGGTCCCAGGCCGCCGACGCCTGTGATAAAGGAAGGATTAAATTCAACGGCGACGCCGCCAAAGCCGCCAAAGCGATCTCCATCGGAGATGAATACGAGGTAAAGGCGGAGGACAGACGCTGGCGTATCAAGGTCACCGGCCTGCTGGACCACCGCGTGCAGTACTCCGAGGCCATCAACTACTATCTCGATATTACCCCCGCCGAAGAAATAGAACGGCTGCAATACCAGGCTTCCAGCTTCAATACCGGCAAACGCCAGAGCAAGATCGGCCGTCCTACGAAGAAGGACCGAAGGGAGCTGGGTGATTTCCTGGGAGAAGGGAACCCGGTTGATTTGCCGGAATAGGAATAACAGGGCTATCAGGGCCCGTTCGCACGGGAACAACCTATCTTTGTAGCTATGAAAATCGACATCCTCACCGTTCTCCCTGAGCTTCTGGAAAGCCCCTTTGCCCATTCCATCTTAAAAAGGGCCAAAGACAAAGGCCTGCTGGAGATCCGGGTCCACCACCTGCGGCAATGGGCGGTGAATGAATACGGGCAGATCGACGATTATCAGTATGGAGGCGGTGCTGGTATGGTCATGATGCCCGAGCCCCTGGCCCGAGCCATCGAGTCGCTCTCCAAAGACAACCCCTACGACCAGGTCATTTACATGACCCCCGACGGCGAGCGGCTCAACCAGTCCATCGCCAACCATCTCTCCATGCAGGAAAACCTCCTGCTGATCTGCGGACATTACAAGGGGATCGACCAACGCATCCGCGAGCAATTCATCACCCGGGAGATCTCCATCGGGGACTATGTACTGAGTGGCGGAGAACTGGCAGCCGCGGTGCTGGTGGATGCCATCGGCAGGCTGCTGCCCGGCGTATTGAATGATGAAACCTCGGCCCTTTTCGACTCTTTCCAGGATAATTTACTGGCGCCCCCCGTCTATACCCGACCTGCGGATTTCCGCGGCTCGAAAGTCCCGGATATCCTGCTCAGCGGCGACCCGAAAAAGATCGAAGACTGGCGGCATGAACAATCCCTCCGCCGCACGGCAGAGAGAAGGCCCGATCTGCTGGATGAATGATCCCCTCCTCTTCAGAGCGGCAGCCCCACCAGGAATTGTAAAAAAAGATAATAAGCCAGGATCAGCAGCAGGTTGATCAATATAGTTTTTCTCATAAGGGTGGATTTACAATAGAATAAGGTTTAACGGTGTTGGCCCGTCCTACCGGTCATAACCAGACTTTAAAGCGGCGAAAACTATACCAAAGCAAGGTTATCCACATAGGAATTATACCTCCGCCCTCATGAAAAAACAACCGCAAAAACACGCCCCTGCTATTCGCCGGTAATTTTCAACCGTTCACCCCGAAATGCCAGTTATCCATTTATTAAGATGCGGCTTCACCCTGGTGCGCAATGCCACGGCAGATCCTATCGTTCAAGAACCATCGGTTTAAATGAAATATTTTATGGGGCGTGGCCACCGGCCGTAAAAAGAGGCCGCTAAAGCTGGCTAGTAGTAAAAAGGTCCCGGTATTGAGTGTTTCCCTTTATTTATTTTTATAATAAATATGTAATGGGCAACAAACATATATACAATTTCTCGCTATAAGGTTATCTTTCGTCAAAATACCCTTTCCCTGGATCGCCCATCCTGCATGGGGATGCTGTGCTAAGAAAAGTCCTTTTTCGCATACCCCGGGCAGAAAGCCTGCACTGTTTTTCCAAAATATTCCCGATTGGATAGTCTTTTCCGGGCCTCAGAATAAGCAAGATTGTAAAACTCGTGCGATCTTTGTAGTATATAGTTAACGGACAATTGGATCTCGATATTAAACCTTATTCTTATGCAGAAAGAGATCTTTCATCGGTTGAGCAGAATCGATTCACTCATCCGGATCAAGGGCACCGGCACACCTTCAGAGCTTGCGGACAAGATCGGCATTTCCGAGAGGAGTACGTATGAATACTTACGGCTCATGAAGGATTTCGGCGCCCCTGTTCTTTACTCCAGGCAGCGAAAGAGCTATTACTACAAAGAAGATGGCAGATTTACGATCAGTTTTTTATTGGATTGACCCAAGGGGGGAATCCGGCTAATATTTTATTGTAATAACAGGTTACCCTTATCCTAAATAAGTCAATGGTCTTCTCATTCAACGAGCACGAGGAATTCAAGTCTACCCGGGATATTCCCGCTGAACTGACCCGGTACATCGTACCGGGCAGTCAGGTTTCTGCTATCTCTAACGAATACCTGAAATTCCTGCTGCAGGAGTTCTATTCTACCCATTGCAAGGTTTTCTATGCCATCTACCTGATAGATAAAAAGGTCAGCTTCCGCATCCGGGAAGAAGGGCCCTTGTTCATGCTCTACCTCGCCCTGCAGCATGACCGGCACCTGGACATCAACGGACTGGGCAAAGTGCTGATCAAGGAAGGGCAATTCAATATGGTATACGCCCCTTATATGGACCTGGGCAGCTCCCATGAGGACGGACGGGAATACATTACCCTGGGGCTGCAATACGATATAAATGCCCTCCAGGAATGGGCGCCTTATTTCCCCAAACTGGCCGCCTTCCTGGAAAAAGTGCAGGCAGGTCAGCCTGCTATGCTGCTTTCCTCGCATGAATGGCTCACGAAGGAGATCCAGGATATCGTCTATCGCATCATGCACTTCCCCCTGGAGACATCTTCCTTTCAACCTTATTTCGACCTGTTGCTCAAGACCCTGCTCTTCCATCTCCTCAACCAGTCCGTACAGCAACTGCCTGCCAGCAATTATACCCATTATGAGATCGACGGCATCCAGGCAGCCCGCACCATGATCAAGAAGAATATCCGCTATCACTTCGTCATCCGCGAGATCTCCCAGAAAGTAGGTATGAACGAGTTCAAACTCAAAAATGGCTTTCGCGAGCTCTTCGGCAATGGCGTCTACGAATACCTCCGGACGGAGCGGATGCTGGAAGCCCGCCAACTGCTCAGCGACCGCAGCCGCAATGTGAAAGAGGTCGCCGCCCTCACGGGATATAAGAGCGTGAACAGCTTCATCAAGGCCTTCAAGAAAAAATACGGCGAGACGCCGGGAGAATATCGGAAAAGGGCCTGAAGATATCCAAGCTGCCAGCAGAGAAGGCCGGATTTTGTATTTTTGGGCATGAGCAGCTTACTGAAAGACGTTTACTCCCCCGCTTTTTACGAAAGACTTTCCAACACCCTGGCCGAAGTCATTCCCTCCTTCGACAAACAAAAATTCATTAAACAGATCTTTGCCGGTGATTTTAAAGACAAAGAACTGAAAGCCCGCATGCGGCATACCTCCCTGACCCTTCACGACTTTCTTCCCCCAAACTATGCGAAATCGGTAGCCATCATCCAAAAGACCATCACCCGCCTCCGGCGGGCAGGAGTTGCCGAAGACGGCCTCGCCTGGCTGCTCTTCCCCGATTATATCGAAGTCTATGGGCTGGAAGATTATGACAGCTCGGTCAAAGCGCTGGAATTCACCACCCAATTCGTCAGCTGCGAATTCGCCGTAAGGCCCTTCCTGTTAAAATATGGGCAGAAGATGATCGACCAGATGAAAGAATGGTCCTTACACGAAAATTATAAAGTGAGACGACTGTCCAGCGAAGGCAGCCGCCCCCGGCTCCCCTGGGCTATGGCTATCCCGGCCTTAAAGAAAGACCCGACCCCCATCCTCCCCATCCTGGAGAATTTAAAAAACGACCCCTCCGAATGGGTACGACGCAGCGTAGCCAATAGCCTCAATGATATCGCTAAAGATCACCCGGACATCGTGCTGAAGATCGCTAAAAAATGGAAGGGCATCAGTAAAGAAACAGAGGCGATTATCCGGCATGGCAGCCGGACCCTGTTGAAGCAAGGGCATTCGGAAATATTAAAACACTATGGCCTCGAAAGCAAAAATATCCAGCTAAGCAGTTTGAAAATGCTCACCCCCGAAATTAAAATAGGCCAGAGCCTGGAATTTTCCTTTTCCATCACCAACAATGACCCTGCGGCCCAAAAGGTAAGGCTCGAATATGCTATCTTCTACCAACGGCAAAACGGGCAGCTCTCCAAAAAGGTTTATAAGATCAGCGAACGGATCTACCAGCCGAAAGAAAAAGCCAGCATCCACCGTAAACAAAAATTCGTCCTCATCACCACCCGGAAGTTTTATCCAGGCGCCCACCAACTATCCATCATCGTCAATGGAGAAGAAAAGAAAAAGACACATTTCGAGTTGGAATAATCCCTTTCTGGGAAAACCAGACCAGATTTGGGAAGGATATAAATAATTTCACTTACATGATTATAAGATAATCATGTAGTTGAAATTTGGAACAATATAGGATCACAGGTATTGCCAATATCAATATCTATGAAAAGACTTGTACTCTTTATCAGTTTGTTCCTATTTCTGCAAACTGCAAAATCTCAAACTTCTTATACCTGGAACGGATCTGTATCGACAGCCTGGAACACTCCGGCTAACTGGACGCCCAATGGCATTCCCGGTGCGGCAGATAATGTGAAGATCGTTACGGCCGGCAATAGTTGCCTGTTAAATACCAGCACCCACCTCACCAATATTACGCTCACCAGCGGCACCCTTGATCTGGGAGGGTTTACGCTCACCGTCGATGGCGCCACCGCGGCCTTCAATGCAGGCGCCATCCAGAACGGCGCCCTCACCATCACCGGCGCTACGACCACTACCTTTGGCAACGGCCCGGTCACCATGAACTGCCCCGTTACGATCACTTCCGCTGCCATAACGCTGAAGAATACGACCTTTCAGAACAGTCTCACCCTTACAAAAACAGGGTCGACCAATGACAATAGCGGAGGAGGCAATATCTTCAATGGCGCCGTCACCATGACTAATACGGGCATAGGCTATTTATTGCTGGCCAATGGCAGCCCGGATCAGTTCAATGCAGCAGCCACTTTTAATAATACCGGGGGCAGCAATATTTATGTCGCGTATAACAGCACCAATAATATCTTCGGAGGAGTTACCAGCTTCAACAATGCTCCTACCGGCAATACAGGGATCTATGTCGGCCAGAATTCAGCCGGCACCCTCTTTAACGATAATATGGTAGTCAGTTCTACCAGCGGATTGGGGGTCTTTTTCGGCGGCGGCGCTACAGCCACCATTAACTTGTCGGCTACCAAAACCATCGGCATCGGAGCAGCCGGCTTTTCCGCCGGGACCTTATCGCTCAGACAGTTCACCCAGGTGGGCGCCACCGCGCAAAATCTCGCCCTTACCGGAGCGGGTGCTTTAACACTGGGGCCTTCCTCTTCCTTCAACGGGAATCTGACAACCTCCAGCCCCAGCCTCTCTTTGACCGGAACCACCTTTAACGGAACCACGGATCTTACCAAAACCGGGGCCACCGGGGACTGGAGCTCGGGGAATAATGTCTTTAACGGAGTTTGCAGCATCACCAATAGCGGAACCAGCTACCTGGTATTAGGCAATAGCAACCCGGACATCTGGAATAATGATGTCACTTTTACGGACAATGGGTCCGAGCGTTTGTTACCCTGCTGGGCCAGCGTAGGCAATCAATTCAATGGAAACATCTACGTCAATACATCCGGCAGCGCCACCGGCGTCCAGTTTTGCGGAGGCAATGCCACCGCCACCGCCACCCTCGCGACGGGAAAAACCATCCAGGCAGGCGCGGGCGGATTGACAGCCGGTTACCTGTATTTAAAACAATTTACCCAGGCAGGCAATACCCCCGTCAATATTACGGCTACCGGCACAGCTGCTTTATACCTGGGGCCCGGCAGCAATTTCGGAGGCGCCTTTACAGCTACTGCTCCCGATATCTGGGCGCAGGGCGCTACTTATAACAGCCCTGCCTCCTTCATCAAAACGGGCGGCGGCAACAATCATAACAACCAGTACCAGAATATCTTTAACTCCACCTGCTCCATCAACCAGCAAAGCAGTACAGGATATTTCATGTTGGGTTACAACTCCAACGACCTGTTCATGGACAATATCACCGTCACGTCTACCGGCACTGGCGGAATTTATTTAGGCTGGACCTCCGGTACCGGAACCCCCACCCTTTCCGCAGGTAAGACGATCTTCGTCGGTGCAGGAGGTTTCAGTGCAGGCTTTTTATACCTGAACACTTTTACCCAACTGGGAAATACCCCCATCAATCTTTCTTTTACCGGAACAAATACCTACCTGGCTTTTGCCCGGAGTTCGGTCATCGGCGGCAATCTGACTACCAATACCCCGGATATCTACTTCAACGGCAGTACCTTCAACGGCCTGGTCAATACCACGAAAACAGGCGCCGGAAATGACTACGGCACCGGAAGCAATATTTTCCAGGGAAGCACGATCCTGAATAATACCGGGGCAGGTTATTTAATATTGGGCAATAACAATGCCGATACCTGGAATAGTGACGTGACCTTCAACAGTACGGGATCGTCTTTTATCGGACCCGCCTGGAATTCCGCCGGAAATACTTTCAATGGCAATATCACCGTCAACAGCACGGGCTCGTCCACAGGCATTCAATTTTGCAATGCTTCAACCGCCACCGCTACTTTAGCAGCAGGGTACGCTATACAGACAGGAGCGGCAGGTTTCACTACAGGAATTCTATACCTCAGGAGGTTTACACAGTTAGGCAATACCGCCATCAACCTGAATTTAACCGGTGCTACCACCCTTCTGCAGGTAGGACCATCGTCTGCGATCGGCGGTGCGTTTACAGCAGTTTCTCCCCGCATCTTATTGAACGGCGCCGTTTATTCCGATGTCGTCACGGTAACAAAGACCGGCATCACCGGAGAATGGTCATCGGGGGGGAATACCTTCAATTCGACCCTTACCGTCAACCAGCTGGGCGGCGGTTATTTTGGTTTCGCCAGTGGCGCGCCCGATATTTACAATGGCGACGTCTATGCCAACAACAACTCCACCGAGCGTATAATCTTCGGCAACAACCCGACAGGCAACCAGTTCAACGGCAACATTATATTGACGCAGACGGGCTCTTCCGTGGGCATTGCTTTTGGATGGAGTTCTACCACCGATGAAACCCAGGCAGCCGGAAAGACGATCTCCATAGGGGCGGCAGGCTTTACTACGGGCTATTTGCAGATCGAGCGGTTCACACAGTTAGGCAATACCCCCATGAACTTACCGTTGACCGGCAACTCTTCCTTAACATTCGGGCCTACCTCCACCATTGGCGGTAACCTCAGTTCCACCAGCGGCTCCTTATATTTTAACGGATGCACTTTCAACGGAACGGTCAATGCCACCAAGACCGGTTCGACGAATGACTATAGCAGTGGAAATAATATTTTTAATGATGTCTCTGTTATGACGGATGCAGGCTCCGGTTTTTTAGTGCTGGGCAATGGTAACCGGGATCAGTTTATGAGCGCCGCGACCTTTAACAACACAGGCAGCAACAACCTGTATGTAGCTTATAACAGCGCTAACAATATTTTTGGAGGGGTGACTACTTTTAATAATACCCCCACGGGCAATATGGGCATTTTTGTCAGCTCGAATTCTGCCGGCACCCTCTTTTCCGACAATATCCTGGTAACTTCCACCAGCGGTCAGGGGGTACAGTTCTGCTCAGGCAACAACACGGCTACCGCTACCCTGGCAGCCGGCAAGACCATTGCAATCGGAAGCGGGGGTTTCTCAGCCGGCACTTTATTGCTCAGGCAGTTTACGCAAACGGGCGCCACCGCGCAAAGCCTTACCCTCACCGGTACGGGAAATCTGACCTTCGGCCCTTCCTCCGCATTCGGAGGGGATGTAACGACGGTAAGCCCTACTTTGTATTTTAACGGATGCAACTTCAGCGGGACGGTCACTTCTGCCAAAAATGGCGGTACCAGTGATGCTTCCAGCGGCAACAATACATTTAATGGAGCATTTGCCATCACCAATACAGGCGCCGGCTATTTTCTGATGGGCAACGGGAGCCCTGATTTATGGCAGTCCACGGCCGCCTTCAATAATTTAAGTGCCGGTAACCATCTATATGTCGCTTATAACAGTACGGGTAATATTTTTAATGGCGACGTCCTATTCAATAATCAGCCTGCCGCCGGCAATTTATGGATCTATCCGAATGCTTATGGGATCAATACGCAGTTCAATGGGAATATAACGGTCGCAAACGTGAATGGAGGAGGTGTCTATTTCGGCTCCTCCACGGGAACGGCGGTCCTCGCGAGCGGAAAAACAGTCAGCGTGGGCGCAGGCGGGTTTAATACGGGCGGGTTGATCTTCCGGAACTTCAGGCAGACAGGACCGGGCACCGCACAGAACCTCACCATGACCGGCGCCGGTTATATCCAATATGGCAACAACGCATCCTTCGACGGGCCAGTGACTTCCTCCAGCCCCGGCTTATTCTTTAATGGATGTGTCTTTAATAGTACCGTAAACTGCACCAAGACAGGCTCCGCCAACGACCAGAGCCAGGGTAATAATATATTCAACGGCGCCGGCGTCTTTACCAATACAGGGACCGGCTATCTCTTAATGACCAATACGACCCCAGATGCGTATAACAGTGATGTAACGTTTGTGCAAAGCAACACAGGCAGCGTATATCCCAATTATAACGGCAACAGTATTTATGCGGGGAATCTGACCATCACTTCTCCCTCTGCCACGGCCATCACCTTTGGCGCGGGTAACGGCACGGCCACCCTTTCAGGTTCAGGCGCCCAGTCGATCAGCGCCACCGGCGGAACGGCTGTCCCGGTATTCACCCGGCTGGTGGTCAACAATGGCAATGGCGTTACCTTGAACACGCCGGTCAACGTATCCGTCAACCTGACCCTGACAGCGGGTTTGCTGAATACCACGACGACTAATATTTTAACCATGCTCAGCGGCTCTGCCGTTGCGGCCGGTGACGCCTTATCGACCAGTTATATCAATGGTCCCATGCGCTACAAAAAATCAAGCTCCGGTGTCAGCACCCTGAATTTCCCCATCGGCAAAGGCGCCGATTGCCGGCCTGTCATCCTTACGGTCAATCATACCACTGGGAACACTTATTATTACCAGGCGCAACTGTTCGATGCCAGCGCGGCAGCCCTGGGCTATACCCTTCCACCCAGCGTCGATGTCGTCTCGGGCGAGCATTATTATACGATCGGCCGGACCAATGCCACCAATGTCACCCAGCCAACCCTGGAGTTGAGCGGGAACCAGCAAATACAGGTATTTTTCGGGGCCAATGATGTTGCCACCAATGGCAGCACGCTCACCGTGGTAAAAAACACTTACCTGAACCCTACCAAGTGGATCGATATCGGGGGTTTGGGAGGTCCGGTCTATAATGCCGGCGCTAATCTTACCGGAAGCATCACTTCTACTTCTGCTCCTACCGCCTTTAACTCCTTTTCAACTTTTGCCTTAGGGGATAAGATGGGCGGAGGGAATGTATTACCGGTCGGGCTGCTTCATTTTTCGGCACAACCCGATAACGACCGTGTTAACCTGAGTTGGACGACCAGCACCGAAACCAACAATAATTATTTTACCATCGAGAAAAGCAGCGACGGGATCCATTTCAATGTTGTGGGCACGGTTCCCTCACAGGCATTGGGCGGCAATAGTTCTATTCCTTTAGATTATACGGCACAGGATCCGGCACCTTATGCGGGCGTGAGCTTCTACCGGTTGAAGCAGACGGATCTCGATGGTCAATCAACCTACTCGGCGATCATGCCGGTCAGCTTTACGAAGAAGAAGACGGTTGCCGTCTATCCCAATCCGACAACGGGTATCCTGCATGTTACCGGGATAAGTGCGACCGAGACCAGCTTAAAAGTGGAATGGTTCGATCTCAGCGGAAAGTCGTTGTTGCAGGGAACGGTGCCGGTGCAGAATGGTTTTGCCACGCTGAATGCGCCTGCGTCCATTAATAATGGGATGTATACGTTGCGATTTACGGCGTCGGATGGGAGTATCACTCTGCAAAATGTGATCTTACTGAAATAAATCAGTCTTTCAACTTCCCATGATTCATAAACCGGTAAGTCGCGGTCAACAGCCAATACCGTCCGATCACGTTGAAATTATTCTCCGAGTGCGTGTTGATATAGTCGCTCCGGCTGATGCCCGCATTCTGGTTGAGGATATTATTGACCTGCCAGCGGAGGGCCAGGCGGTTGCTTAAGAAATTCCGGTTGACAAAGGCATTCCATAAGAAAGCTGAATTGTTCTGATCGAAAAGGCTGGTCTTTTGCCGCCAGTTGTAATAGCCATTCGTGTTGATCTCAAAGTTCTTGACCGGGAAGACGGAAAATTGGGCATTCTGGCTCTGGGTCCAGTAGCGGGTCAGGGCGCCGGTGTTGATCGAGCTACGGTTATAAGAATAGTTGACATTGGAGTTGATGGAGAAACTGTATTTATCCGCCACATATTTTGACAACGAAATGCTCCCACCAGCGTTGTAGTTATCATTATTGCTCAGCGACTGACCGATATAATTGACGGAGCGACCATAGGAGAGGTTGGTATTGAAGCCGACATCCAGGTCGATAGGCTTTAATTTTTTGTTGACGGAAAAATAAAGCCCCGCGTTCTCCGATCCGCTGACGTTCACGGCCTGGCTGATCTGCCGGCCCAGGGTATCCGTATAGGTCTTGGTGCTGATGTTGTTGGTCGTAAACCCGAAGTTCACCCCGACGTTGATCACCAACGGCCGGAGGTTATGGAAGCCCAGCCCGAAATGATGGGAGAAGGATGGATGTAGATTGGGATTACCCAGGACGACATGCAGGGGATCGTTATTATTCTGCACCGGTTGCAATTCGGTGATCGAAGGCTGCTGCGTGTTGCCACCATAGTCGAAGGAGAATCCCGTATAGGGGTTGATATTATACCGGGCATTGATCCGGGGGGCGAAATTGAGGTACTGGTACTTCAGCAGGGAATCCTTCAACAGGTCCATCTGCCGGTAGGAATAGTGTAGGATATCCCCGCCGATCGTATAGCCGAATAGTTTGTCATTGACCTGCAGGTTGAGGGTAGCCCGTTGGGTCAGCACATTGTTCTGGTAATGATTGCTGAGGCTGTCGATATAGTCCTGGTATTTCCCATCTCCCCTATTATAGGTCGACTGAAGAGACTGGCTCTTGTTAAAGGAGAGCCCATAGCTGAATCCCAGCACGGCATTCTTCCACAGGGGCTCTGTATAGTTGATGCTGCTGTTCACGAAGAGCCCGTTGGTGGTGATGACTTTCCGCTGGTCGATGGTATCGGCGCTCTGCAGGCTGCCGTCCGGGTGATAGAAATGGTTGAGGGAATACAGGTATCCCTTCGTGGTATTGTCCTGTTCGGCCATGCCGGCCAGCACAGAAAAGTTGCGTCCTTTCTTCTTAGCCCGTATCCGCCACATAATGCTGCCGCGAAAATTTTGAGTCTGTACATCGGAATGGATCTTCCGGTAGCTATCGTTCACCAGGGTATCGTTGAAGAGGCTGTTGCCGCTGGATCCGAATTCATTATGTCCCTGCATATTCATGCCTCCCAGGGAGAAGCGGAAGGCGGACAGGCTATCGGGGATATAGTCATAATCGGCGTTGAGGCCCTGTTGTTCCTGGTTGTTGGCGGAACTGCTTTGCTGGTTCTGCACGTAGATGGAGTCCTTCAAAATTTGTTCGGTGCGGCTGGAGGAGAAGGGGTGGGTGACGAGGCGGCCATATTGATAGTTACCTACGACATGGTCTTCATTGCCGTTCCACTTATCGGCATAATGCATCCCCCCGCCGATCACCTGGGGGATCCCACCTCCTGCGGAGGCGCCTAAGGCATCATTGGTGCCGCCGCCCACGTTGAGACCCGCTCCCAGGTCGCCCATGGCCCCGCTGAAACCGGTGTTGCCGTTATTGGCGACCATGCCCAGGGCAGCGAATTGCCGTCGCCTCTTGAAAGATCCCAGGAGGCCGTTGGCATTATAATATCCCTGTGGATCGGCGCCGGCTTCCAGTTTTACAAAATAGCCCCTCTTGCTATCTTCTTTCAGGGAGAGGTTGAGCGTCTTGGTGGTCTGTCCGTCTTCGATCCCGGTGAATTCTGTCTGGGCGCTTTTTTTATCCAGCAGCTGCACTTTGGCGATCATGTCGGCGTTGAAATTCCGGGTGACGATGGTGGGGTCGCCGCCGAAGAGATCCTCTCCATCCACCAGCAGTCTTTGTACCTTTTGTCCGTTCACGGTGATGCCGCCATTCTGATCGATCTGCACGCCGGGCAGGCGGGCCAGTAGTTCTTCTACGTTGGCATTGACCTTTAGTTTCATGTGCGCGGTATTATATTCCAGGGTGTCTCCGTTCATTTTTGGGGGCACGGTCCTGGGGGTGACGACGACGGCGGTAAGCGTATCGGCTTTGGGCGACAGGGGCAGCGTGCCCAGGTCGGTAACAGCGTTCTCCCTGACCGTGAGTGTCCTGGAATAATCGGAATAGGAAGGGTGGCTTACCAGGAGGCGATATTGGCCGGCGGGAAGGCCGTGAAAAGAGAAGCTGCCGTCTTTGCGGCTACGGGTGAACTGTAGTAAGGTGGAGTCTGGTTGAAGGAGGGCGATCACGGCGAGGGGGCAGTCTTTATTGAGGGTGGTGTCCCGGATCCGGCCTTTGATGCCGATGGGTTCGCCGGCGGTCGGCCCCGGGCTTTGCCCGTAACCAGGGAGGGAGCAGCAGGCAATGAGAAGCTGCAGGAGGGCTGACAGGCATCCTGAATAGAGATAAGGTATTATGGATCCACGTTTCATGCACTAGTCCAAAAAAATGGACTGGGAAGTTATCCCTTTTCCGCGCAATAATAGCGCAGTGTAGATAAAGAAAAATACTCCCGGACGGATAGCATTTTATCCTAATTGGATCATTTCTTTCCCCCTTTATTTTCCCCGCAACCAGGCCGCAGGAAATACAGGCAAAATACTTCCGCGCGGATAACTCTTTATCCCGCCTGGATAATATTTGTAAAGGATATTTGTGTTTATTGCAGTAGGCAATCGGTTAAGGTCTCCTGTTTATAGCTATCGTGTGAGCATTGACATTCTACTATTAAACCTTCATCGCTATGAATCGGAAACTGTTCTCTGAAAAGTCCGGTGAAATTTCGTATA
>DASWFF010000016.1:0-91627 GCA_036394375.1 Puia sp. | reverse complement strand
TAGTCTTCACCTACTTGCCGGCGTACCTCCTTTACTACTTCAGCGCCGAACCGGGTGCGTTCAGCCAGGGTTTTACCACCATACCGGTCTGTACGGCGATTCGTGAGCTCCCAGAAAAATTGATCGATCAGGTATCCATGTGCTCCATGGAGTTCCAGGCAATCAAACCCCAGGTTTTTCGCCGCCAGCGCGGCTTTGCCAAAAGCGGAAATAGCATCTGCAATTTCAGCCTCAGACATGCTTTTACCATTAACCAAACCTGAACGGTCCAGTCCCGAGGGCCCCTCAAATGGCTCAGGAGGGAGCCATCCGGAGTCAGCGGTTTCCATAACACCCATGTGCCATAGTTGAGGGGCCATAACACCTCCGGCAGCATGAACTTCGTTGATCACCTGCTGCCAGCCAGCCAAAGCCTGGTCGCCATGAAAATGAGGGATATTAGGCTCATTTGCTGATGCCGGACGATCAATTACTGTACCCTCGGATAAAATAAGTCCTACTTCTCCTTCAGCCCGTTTAGCATAGTAGGTTGCTGAGGTCGGGGTAATTAAGCCTCCGTCTGCAAATTGACGGGTCATGGGAGCCATTACGATCCTGTTTTTAATATTCAATGATTTCAGGCTAAAAGGCCTGAATAGAAGTGAAGCATCCATAGTTTGACGATTTATGCTATTTTAAATTTTTACAATCATTTTGCCTTCGTTCCGCCCTTCAAAGAGGCCTATAAAAGCATCGGGCAGATGCTCAAAACCTTCTATTATGGTTTCCGAATAGTTCAATTTGCCCTCTTTAAGCCAGGCAGCCAGTCGCGCCATACCCTCTGGAAACCGCATTCGAAAGTCGGCGATCAGAAAACCCTGAATGGTCAGGAACTTATAGACCACCTGCGGGAGCAAACTTGGGCTGAATTGTTCGGTGGTGTCGTTGTAATTGGAGATAGAGCCACAGACCGGAACACGACCATACGTGTTCAGATTGGCGATTACATTGTCCGAAATAGTGCCTCCTACGTTATCAAAATAAATATCTATTCCGTCTGGGCACATTTCACCAATTGCGCGTTTAAAATCAGGTGTACTTTTATAATTTATTGCATCATCAAACCCAAATTTGGTTAGGAGCAACTCTCTTTTTTCATCTGTACCAACGATTCCAATAACCCGGCACCCCATGATCTTTCCAATTTGCCCCGCAATACTCCCAACAGCACCCGCAGCACCAGAAACAACCAGTGTTTCCCCTGGCTTTGGTTTGCCGATATCTAACAAAGCAAAATAGGCCGATAGACCTGTAACACCTAAAACGCCTAAATGCGCACTCAATGTTGCGGTATTTGGGTTAACCCTGGAAAGTCCGGTTCCGTCAGCAACCTGATATTCCTGCCAGTTCAAGTATCCCGTAACAAAATCTCCTTTGCCGAATTGTTCATTATTGGACTCGACCACCTCTGCAATGATTTTCGATACTATCGGCTCATTTAATTCAAAGCGTGGCATTTTGGTGCCAGACATTTTCCCACGTAAATATGGGTCAACTGATATATAAATTGATTTTAAAAGAAGTTCGCCATTGCTGGTTAACGGCATAGGCATAGGTACATTTACAAATTCAAAATCTGTAACTGCAGGCATTCCAATCGGTCTGTTTTTTAGCAGAATTATATTGTTCTTCATGTTTTTTTAATTTTCACTACTCATAGTAATTTTCACCCTGCTTTCCCAAAAGCTTCTTATAAACACGAAAGCTATTGAAGCAATACCAAAAGTTATTGCCAGCCATGGTATTTGCTCAATCCCGTTATTAAGAATAACCCAGCCGCCAGTCATTGTACCTGCAGTAACGCCAAAATTGGCAAATGACGCAGTTAGTCCATTAGCGAATTCAAGCGCCTCAGGTGCAGCCGAACTTATTGATGACATGGCTATTAAAACTCCTGGAGCGTACAGAATTCCCCAGGCTGCAACAATAATTATTGTCGTTATGGAAGAGTTGCCCGTAAAGTACAGTCCTAATGGAACCAAAATATTGCACCCTACCAAAAATGCCATCGTTGTCATGGGAATGCTGTTACTAAGTGCCTTTCCTGCAATCCATGTCCCAAGTAATCCGCAGATGCCAAAAAAAACATCAAATAACTTACATCTTTAGGATTCATCGATTTTACCTGGAGCATATACTCCGCAAAATAGCTGTAGATCTTTTCCGGTGGCAGGCAGGGTCGGCATGAAATAATAAATACTCAAAATGGCTAGTCCGCTTACAACTGCCTGCAATGGACATCATCCTGTGCTGATCTTTCTTGTCCGCTACACTAATCACCGCTGCTATTGCGGAAGCAAAATAAGCGGAATGAAGCAGTGTAGGTAACAAGGGCGAAAGCACTTAGCAATAGTCCCGCCTTATCAATGCTGATATGATAATAAGCCGCTATCTGAGGAAGAATTCCAATTACTCCAAATTCGGTAGTAAGAATTCCGAGTATACCAAGACAGCAGGCAAATGCTTTTTTTTTCATGTATTTATATCCGGATTTTTTTTTGGATAGCTGCACATCATTGCACAACCTGAGATTAAAAACTTAAAACTGGATTTCGGCTTGCGCCCTGTGTTGAAGTAGTTTCCAGAATTTTTGGGCTATTATAACTGGGCTATGGGTTGGGCTGTTTGGCGATACAGTATTATTGACGGTCAGGGTACCTACATAAATCCCATCATTTTTTAGCCGTTCGTGGAGTTGCAGCGATAAATTTCTAAGCCCGGCCTTTCCTATGGAAAGAGAGCCGTAAAGAGGATTTGGATAATTTGCCAAACCTCCTCCGGTTATTAAGACAGCTCCTTTTTTTTCTTTTAATTCTTCATACAATATTTGTATGCTTTGCAATGCAGCACCTACATTGACTTTGAAGTCATTCATCAATTCCTCTGAAGATACTGAAAGAATATCTTTTACTTTAATAGCAGCGGCGTTATATAGTAATATATCTATACTTCCTAACTTCTGCTTTAGATCCTTAATTGCATCTTTTAAAGAGCTATCATCCGCAGCATCCGCAGATTTTGAAAATGCGATAATGCCTTTGTCAGATAAATTTTTTACAATTGAATCTCCTTTTGAACTATTCCTGTTAATTAGCCCTATGGTATATCCCTCATTGCCAAATTTCTCAGCGATAGCTGAACTGATACCTTGCCCGGCACCGATAATTAAAATTGATTTGCTCACTATTTAGTCTTTTTACAATAGCAAAGTTAGCTCGTAACTAAGGTGGTGCTATTATAAAAAGCAATCAATAGGATGCAAAATTCAATCAATTTTGTCTCTGTAAGATTTTGGAGTAATTCGGATATTCTTTTTAAAGAAGTTTATAAAGTGGGGGAGTTCATCAAAGCCAAGACAATAACTAATTTCTGAAACCGTCCACTGAGTATGCTTTAATAACACACGAGCCTCTTGCAGGATACGTTCAGTAATGATCGTAGAAGTTGTTTTGCCCGTGGTTGTTTTTAGCGCTTTGTTTAAATGATTTACATGTATACGTAGCTGGGCTGCAAAATCGGTGGCAGACCTTAACTCTATGCGCTGCATAGGAGATTCAATAGGAAATTGGCGTTCCAAAAGCTCTGCAAATAAAGAAGAAATCCGGTTAGCGGCTGTTGCCTGATGGTTAATAGTAACTGCCGGTTGTGTCTTTAAAGCCTCGTGAATTAAATCATATGCACAATTCCGAAGAACATCAAATTTGTATAGATAGTCAGACTCAATTTCCTTGAGCATTTTCAAGAATATGCCCTCTATAAGTTTATTTTGCTCATTTGTTAACAGAAACACCGATTGGCCCCCCAGGCTAAATACAGGATAGTTTTGCAACGGAGTCATATTCGATTTATGGAAAAAATCCTCTGTAAATATACAAAACCAACCATGCTGATCTTCAGTCAGGTGTTCCCAATGATAAGGAACACTTGGGTTAGTAAAAACAAGTGCATTTTTCTCTATGTATACAGATTTATCAGCATAGTGATAAATATTTTTACCAGACATCAAACTTATCTTATAAAATTCTTTTCGACCGTAGGATGAACATTTCGTCTTAGAATCTTTTAGATTGTCCAGTTTAAATACATTAAAATGTCCAAGTTCCTGCTTTATATTTTCAGGTACAAGGTTAAGATGAGTGTGATAAAAACTTTCTAAAGTCTGAAGCTTTTCCATAGATCAAAGTTACAAAAATCAAATCATGAATAATTGTTTCTATGGGGATAGCGGTATGGCTGGATGTGCAGAGCGATACGAAAGGCCCGGCTGCCTGGGACAAAGTGTTGAGTAATGGCATCCAGGGAGTACAGACGGACCATCCGGAAGCTTTAATGGCTTATTTGCACCGAAACGGGCAGTGAGAAAGATTGCTTATTGCCGAAATTGTATTTATTTGCTAAGATAATCGGAAAATATCCGATTATCTTAGCATGATTTTACAAATACATTTATTCTCACCTCGGTAATTTTTGGAAAATATTTTTTCAACTAATTGATTGTCAGATTTATATGAGATAATGTGTTTTTACTAGGATAATCGGATATTTTCCGATTATCCTAGTAAATTCTTACATTTGTAACATGGATATAACTCAGGCAATACGGTCTTATTCATCTCTCCCATTAAACCATCAAGTATTATTATCATTATTAAAGGGGTATAAAAGACCGAACGATAAAGTACATGAATTGCTCCGGGAAGGGATATTAGAATCCATTAAAAAAGGGTTGTATATCGCAGGTCCGGCTTTAAAGACTGGTAAGCCTGAGCCTTTCCTCATGGCTAACCATATATTGGGTCCAAGTTATATCTCTTTAGATACGGCACTTTCTTATTATGAACTGATCCCTGAACGTGTATACGAGATTTCATCCATGACCACTAAGAGACCCCGGAAATTCCAAACCCCAATGGGTCTGTTTACTTATACACATCTCTCATTGCCCTACTATTCTTTTGGTATCCGGCAAATAAAGTTATCAGACAAACAATACGCTCTGATAGCGTCAACTGAAAAAGCATTGTGTGACAAAATAATCACCACTTCAGGTCTGTCCTTGAGAAGCCCAAAAGATGCAAGTAGTTATTTATTGGAAGACCTTAGAATAGAGGAAAACAGTTTAAAGGTATTTGATACCAGGACCATGTCGAAGTGGTTATCAGATGCTCCTAAAAAGGATACCTTACAAAATGTAATTAAAATGATAACGAGCTTATGATTAAGGAGTGGCTGGATACTTACAACCCTACGAATAAAGCAGAAGCCCTGGCGGCCCTGCGTGAGATCATGCAGGAAATTGCCCTGGCAGGCTTGCAGCGTACCGGGTTTTTCGAAAAAGCGGCTTTTTATGGAGGAACAGCCTTGCGGATATTTTATGGTCTGAACCGTTTTTCGGAAGATCTGGACTTTTCTCTTCTGGAAGTTAACCCCAACTTTTCCCTGGATAAATACTTGGAAGCCATCCGTATTGAATTTGAATCTTTAGGCATGCAGGTATCCATAAAAGAAAAGAAAAAAACGAATAAGAATAATATTGAATCAGCCTTTTTAAAGGCTGAAACGATATGGAAAGAATTGATTTTGGAAAGTATTATTCCACAAAACGGATTGAATGAAAAAGCAAACATTAAAATCAAGCTTGAAGTAGATACAGAGCCGCCATTGGGTTTTGAAACAGAAGAAAAATTACTTCTGAAACCTTTTTCATTTTATGTTAAATGCTTTGCCATTTCTGATCTGTTTGCAGGAAAAATGCATGCCTTATTGTTCCGAAAGTGGAAAAACAATGTAAAAGGACGTGACTGGTATGATCTGGAATGGTATATTAAAAAAGGAGTCTCTTTGCATTTGTCGCATTTTCTTTTAAGGGCGCAAGACAGTGGCGACTGGCCTAAAAAAACAATTACTGAAAAGGAATTCCGGGAGTTATTAAGTACAAAAATAGACGCAATTGATCTGAATCGTGTAAAGGCGGATATCAGCCGTTTTATCCCCGATCCCCGGGTGCTGAATATCTGGTCCGCAAAATATTTCCATGATCTGGCGGATCAATTAAAAATTACCGCTTAAACCAAAAAGACAAAACGCGAAAGTCTCTGCCCCTTATTGCCGATAGCTAATATTCCGGATATTTTTCCTTAGGTTGTGAATAACCAAGGTTAACGCTCTGATGGATAATACCCTATTGTGCAATGAGAAGGAGTTGCTGTTGCTGGCATCCGCCTACCATCTTGGATGGCGTAATACGCAGGTATACCTATAAGCTGGAGCAGGGCATCACTGCCGACCGTCATGGCATGATGATCATTGAGAATGAAGGGATTGTAAGGATCATTCAGTCCTGAAATCATATTTACAACAGCTGGGGTATTCGAATAAGGTCATCTTATCAGTATAACGGTCCCCTGTAAGGTCTGCCGGCTGCCATCGGTGAATTGAACGGTAATAGTATACACATAAGTGCCTGAAGGGGCAGCATGCCCTTTATAAGTCCCATTCCACCCGAACGACGGGTCTCCGGTCGGCGCATCATGCACCTGGAAAACTTTCTGCCCCCAACGGTTGAAAATGGAGAAATCCCTGATCCGGCTGATGGCAAGTTCGCCGTTAAGGTAGAGAACATCGTTCCGCCCGTCCCCATTGGGCGTAAAAGCATTGGGGAGCCTTATCGGAATGAGCAATTTTAAGGCGATCGTCCCACTGGCCTTGCAGCCATTGAGCGACGTTACTTTTAAGGTATACGTCGTGCTTTGGGATGGACTGGCCACAGGATGTTCGACGGTGGTATCGGATAGGCCCATAGAAGGGCTCCAGGCATAGCTGTTTACAGCGCCGGTCACCATGGCATCCAGGATCAGGCTCTGACCCCGATGAAAAGAGAGAACCTGTTCCGAATCCACATGAGGCCGGGGATTTACGGTGACAGCAATGCTGCCGGAGGGAGCTAAAACACAGGGTGAACCAGCGGCGTTGGTCATCAGGCAGGAAACCTGATCTCCATTCGCTAAATGACTGTCGGCATAAGTGGGACTATTATCACCAACCGGGATTTTATTGACCCGCCATTGATAAAAGGGGACGAATCCCCCGCTGGTAGTCATTGCGGTAAAAATAATGGCGCTGTCTTCGCAGATCGTAGTGGCGGAGGCGCTGATAGTGAGGTCCGCTGTAAGGGCCGGGTAGATGATCACCGCAGGGGTGGTAACGGTACAGCCCGTTGTATCACTGAGGGATGCCGTATAACTACCGGGTAAGGTGGCATAATATCCTACGCTGCCGGTATGGATTTGTTGCCCGTTCGTCGTAGTGGTTGTGCTAACGACAGTGGTGCCATTAAGCCATACTATTTGTAAAAGATAGGCGTTTGTAGTAAGGGTCAGCATAGCGCCCGGGCAATTGCCCGAACTGGTTAAAGTGACGGCAAAAGGACATTGGGAATATCCTCCGCAGACAATTAGTAAGCCTGCAACCCATAAGCTCGCCGATAGTAGAAGTTTCTTCATCGGTAGAAGTTATTCTGACCCGTAAGTGCTGCTTCCGGGAATTACTTCGCCATATCGATCTTTACTTTCTTATTCTTGATCCGCTCGTTCTTTATCAATTGCAGCGTAGCGCCGATCTTCGACTTGCGGACCGCCACGAAGGAGAAAAAGTCTTTTACTTCGATGAGCCCGATATCCTCTTTTTTCAGCTGCCCCTTATTCGTTAAAAAACCAACAATGTCGACTTTATTGACCTTGTCCTTTTTACCCGCGCTGACCAGCAGCGTCGACCATTTCGGCTTTTCGGGTAAGACGGCTTTTTCAGGTAAGATGATCTCTTCCACTTCCTGTTGACGGCCAGCTGCAGCAGAGCCCTCCACGTCGGTCCCACCCTCATCGGGGCCTTCTTCCTGATCGGGGCCCTTTCGTCCGGAATTAGCGACCACATAACGCGGCAGCTTCTCTTCCGGCCCTAAAATGAGGATTGCTGTTCCGCTGGCTTCCATCCTGGCCGTTCTTCCATTCCGGTGAATGAAGACCTCTTCCGTATGCGGTAACTGATAATGAATGATATAGCGGATATTCGGGATATCCAATCCCCGGGCGGCCAGATCCGTGGTTATCAGCACATTGGAGGTGCCGTTCCTGAATTTGCTAAGCGCCCGGTCCCGCTCCGGTTGTTCCATGGCGCCATGATAAAATACATTGATAATGCCTTTCTCCGCCAGTAATTCACCGGTGCGTTCGACCGACTCCCGGTGATTACAGAAGACGATAGCCGACCGGTTGCCTAAGAAGCAGATCAGTCGGAACAGCGTATCTATTTTATCTTTTTCATCGCTCTTAACCACCTGGATGGCCAGGGCGGCGTTCACCGTGCCGGATAAATAATTCAGGGTTGCCGGGTCGTTCAGCCCGATAAAGGAAGGGATTTGAACGGCGTCCGTGGCCGAGGTGAGGATCCTTTTCTGCAGTACGGGCAGGGATCCGACAATAAAGGACATTTCTTCCTCGAAACCTAATTCCAGGGATTTGTCGAATTCATCCAACACCAGGGTTTCGATCCGGTCCACCTTGATATTTCCCCGGCGAAGATGATCTGCCAGCCTGCCGGGCGTGCCGATGATCAGCGCAGGGGCCTGCAGCAGGTTATTCTCTTCCGTTTCCCGTAAATGCCCCCCATAACAACAGGTGACCTTAAAACCCGTGCTCATGCTCTTAAAAACTTGTTCGATCTGGATAGCCAGCTCCCGGGAGGGGACGATGACCAGGGCCTGTGTCTTCAGGTTGTCAGGATCCAGTAATTGCAGGATCGGCAACAGGAATCCCAGGGTTTTCCCCGAGCCCGTATCGGCCAGCAGGATCAGGTCATTATTGTCCTGTTTGACGGCTTCCAGGGCCGCCTCCTGCATTTCATTGAGCGCATCGATCTTTAAATGGGAAAGTATCTTTGGTATGGAAGGAAGTTCCTTTTGCATCCGGCAAAGGTAAGTTAGTTTAGGCTCATTACCCGTTCCGGGCTCCTGGCCAAGGGAGGGCCCGCAGGGCCCTCCCGATTCCATTACTGATGAAGGAGTTCCTTGTTATACCGTTTCCTGTTCTGCTGCACCCGCAAATGGTATACACCGGCGGGCAGGCCCTGCAGGGACAAGGTAACGGTATACCCGTTGAACACCTGCCGCAATACCTCGGCGCCCGCTGGATTATAGAGGGTCGCAACTCCTGCGCCCGACTGGGGCAATTCCAGGGTGCAGTTGCCACGAGCGGGATTGGGATAAACCCTGAAGTCACGCTCCTCTTCATCCTCTCCAAAGAATACCCACCTCACCGGGCTGATCTGTTGGCGGCCATTTATATCTGTTAGAATTAGCCGGTAATAATCATAGCCTTTTTGCGGGCTGCCATCGACAAATCGGTAATGCTCCACGGGATTTTTTTGCCCCGCTGCGGCAACGACGCCGATACTGTCCCAATGGAGGCCATCCGGACTGCGCTGCACGGTGAACCGGCTGATGTTTTCTTCCTGGGCTATCTCCCAGCTAAGCAGGGTGCTGCGGTGCTCGATCCTGGCATCGAAATCCAGCAGCGTGATGGGTGGCGGCACGCCGAAGATGGCGGTAATCCGGACATTGCTGTGCGTCAATAGCCTGAAAGTATCCCCGCTGGGTATGTTGCCTATGGCATCGCCGTAGAGGATGCCGAGCGGGGTATTATTCCAATGAAGGCCGTCGGTGGAATACAAAAGATAGCCGTTGCCGGGTGTATTTATATCGGTGGCGCCCCCTACAAAATGCCCATGGCTATAGGCAAAAGACGATCCCCTCAGGATAGCGCCTTCCGGCGGGGTAGTGACGGTCCCCTTAGCTCCGTATGAATCCGGATTAGTAATGTTGGCGGTAGACACCGAAAAGAAGCCTGTGGTAGTTCCGGTATTGACATTGCCTTCCATTCCTATAACATAATATTTAGAGCTGTCGTATACAATATCGCTGAAACCTTCGACCATAAAGGGCAGATGGGGGGTGACATTCACCCAATCGTTGCCATTCGTGGAAGCGAGCAGGGAAGGCGACATGGTAATGTTGTTGTAGTTGAAAGAGTCAGCCATTGCGAAAAAATAGCCGTTCACAAATTTAACTTTCATGATCCTGGATACTGCCAGGGGATGCGTAATGGTATACCAGTAACTCCCATCGGTTGAAGTAGAGAGTACATCATTCGCCCCATAAAGACCAAAGCCTAACCCTACATACTGGCCTGCTCCGTAGGTTACCGTAGTAATAGGAGGAATGTCTACATTGCGTATCGGCAGTGGACCAAGATAGGTCAGGACGGCGCCATCGGGAGACGCCCAGACAGAACCGTCGCCGGCTGTCACATATCTGGTCCCGTCATATACGATGCTGTAGAACCCATTCAATGCACTTTGTGTACTTTCTGTCCAGGTGCTGAAATCCGGTGAAGTAAAAACGTATCCTCCATTACTGGCGGCTCCTACGCCTACATATCCATGACCATTGGATGCCAGGGCGTTATAATTGGCGCCTGCTACCTGATAATTGACCCCGTCTGATGAGATGGCTGTTCCGGCAATGCCATAAATGAAATAGTGATGATTGGCGTATAGGCCGTCGATGACCTGGCCCTTTATGATAATCCCAGGGGCGAATGTGATGCCGTCGGTGGAAATATATTCCCCAACATAGTAGCCCCCGTTGTAGTAAGTGTTGCTTAGCAGGTAGACCCGCGAACCGTCATAAAATCCACTGGTGATCGGCCTGCCGATACCCGTTGAAGGAAAACTAAGTGTGGTCCAGGTGACGGCATCCGTGGAAATTCGGACACTGTCGCCAAATGAATAGAAATGGTCCTTTTCAAATTTTAGATTGTTAATAGTGGCGATCGTATCGGCCGTCCAGGAGTGGAGGGTCCCGGCGCCGCTGCGGTAAAGGACCCTGCCTGCGTGCAGGCTGGTAGCGGTAATGGCCGTATACCCGTTGCCGTAAGCAATGCCAATGTACGAATCGGTCGGCGCACCCTTTCCGGTGCTTAATGCATTCCAGTCGATGCCATTGGCGGAATGCAGGAAGGTGGCGCTGTCGCCAACGGCATAGAAGGCGCCTTGCAGGAACTGTATATCCATAAAATTAGCTCTCTTCCCGGAGTGGCGGCGGGTCCAGGTAGCCCCGTCGGGGGAGGTGAAGATCTTTCCGCTGTCTGCCAGGCATACAAAGAGGCCGGCGCCATAGGCAAGGACAGGTTGAATATTAATGCTGCGACCGAAATCCGGTGTTGTGACCGGGCCCCAGGATACTCCGTCGGCGGACGCGTAGAACCTTAGGGGGTGTAGCACAACGGCGAGGTAAATACCGCTGCCATACACGATCTGTTTGGTGGTGTCCCCGGGAAGGCCCTTGTGGACCAGGAGGGTAGGGGCCTGGGCCCGGGTCCCAGCCATGCTGAAGAATGAAAAAAGACAAAGCAGCAGCCGGAAACGGCTTTGCCAGGCAGGTAGAATTAGGTTCATAGATAGGTACCCTGTTTAAGGTTAATGCAAATAATAAAGCTTTTAAACAGGACTTGCTGTTAGCGGAGATCTTCAGCAGGGTAGAGTATTGAAAGAAGCATATCAATATACGAATAAAACAGGAGTTGGGAAAAAAACGGCCTCTGTACCCTGCCCTCAGGGCTTTTTTCCGATGAAATTCATCACCGTTTCCTTATAATTGATCCCGATAGGGATCGTCACTTTCCCCAATTCCACGGAATTACCGTAAATAGCCCGGATATGCCCCAGCGCGACAATATAAGACTTGTGAACCCGTAAGAATTGCCGGGCCGGCAGCGTTTTTTCCAGCTCATTCATGGTCTGGTGCGTCACCAGCATATATTCCGGCGTGTGGATCTTCAAATAATCCTTCATTCCCTCCACATACAGGATCTCCGAAAAATTAACCTTGAAGAATTTACTGTTTGATTTTATGAAAATATGATCCCCCGGCGACTTGTCCTGCTCCTTACCCGCTTGCGAGAACAACCGGCCGTCGACTATCTTCCCGGCGGCCTTGGAAAAACGTTCGAAAGAGATGGGCTTCAGCAGGTAATCGATCACGCTGAACTCATAGCTCTCCACGGCATATTCAGCATACGCTGTGGTCAGCACCACCAGGGGAGGATCGGGCAGGCTGCGCAGGAAATTCAGCCCGCTCATACCAGGCAGACGGATATCCAGGAACATGACATCCACCTCCAGCGTATTCAACGCTTCCAGGGCCTCCGGCGCATTGCGGCAGACGCTCACCAGCTCCCATCCGCCGATTTGTTGCAAATGGCTTTTAATGACATCCTGGGCCAATGTTTCGTCTTCGACAATGATACATTTTATCAAGCAATGCCGGATTTAATAATTAAAGATACGGTGAAAGCGCTCTTGCTTAAAATAACATCCAGCGTATGCAGGTCCGGGTACAGGCTCTCCAGGCGTTCCCGGGCATGCCGCAGTCGCAGGCTGCTCGTCCGGGCCTCCTCCTTTTCCGTCTGGATAATATCCAGCTCATAAGCATCCGGGTATAATAGCTCCAGGAGGCTCCGGCTATTGGAAATGCCTTTCCCGTTCATTCTCTTTGCCTGCGTCTCCAAATTGGCATTGGTGCTGTTGATCACATTCAATATGATCTGGCCTTCCCCGACCCGAAGAGTGATATATATAAAAGGCTCGGTGAACGAATTATCCATGGCATGTTTAAAACCGTTCTCGATGAAGGAAATGAACAGGAAGGGCTCGATCATGATGCCGCTGGTATTACCCTCGACGGTAAAGCGTATATCAGCCTTATACCGGATCTTTTCGATCCCGATATAATTCCGGATAAATTCGATCTCCTTGTCCAGTAAGATCTTCTCTTCATTACATTCATAGATCAGGTACCGCATGATATCGGCCAGCTTTACCACTACCTCGGGGGCCTGATCCGATTTCTGCAGGCTTAGGGAATAGATGCTGTTCAGGGTATTGAAAAGAAAATGGGGGTTCAATTGCGCCCGCAGGTAGCGCAGCTTGAAAAAAGTATTGTCTTTTTGGACGGTGTCCAGCAGGTCCTTTTCATCGATGGCCTTCCGGATAAAAGTGATAGCGATCGAAATGGCCATATTCGTCAGTACCCACCAGCTTTCCCGGAGTACGGTAGGGTAAGTATAAGTGAAATAGGGGCGCTCTGCCGGAGATACGGGAAATTTTAAAACAAGGGAATACAGCGCGAACAGGAGCGTCTGGATGACCAGGAAGGAGAGGATGCTCATCAGGATCAGAGCGCCCCGGCGCTTCTGGATCAGGAACACGGAGCCCATGATCCGGGCATACAGGAGATAAGCGGGCAGCAACGCAAGGCTTATCAGCAGCAATACCAATCCAATCCCGGGTTTGGTTAAAAATAAGGTCAGATAATTGACCAGGGGATTGATCAGGACGAATAGTATCCAGTAAAATAACTCGATGCGGTTGGTTGGCTTTCTTAATCTGTCGTTGTCATATTCCATATTGGTAGGGGCTATTCGATCCAAAACTACCATTCCCGGGAAAAGAGGGAAAATATTTCGACCAATTAAGGCTGGCCTTCGATCAATTCGACCGGCGCCCCGCCTGCCTGGCATCTTTTGCCCCCCAATTCCCGCATTTGGTCCCCCCTAACTTTTTTTTAACAGTTTCCCTGACTATTCTTGTACCCGGATTAAACAACTATTATGCGAAAAACCAGCTTTCTTTGGCTTACTCTTTTACTCCTTTCTTCCTTTTTATTGATGGATCGGCCCGGTTTGTTAGCCCAGGCCCGGCATACGATCAACGGCACTGTCCGCGATACAAAATCGGGAGAGACACTCATCGGCGCCAGTATTACCCTGCTGGAATTGCCTCATTCCTCCGCCCTGAGCAATGCCTACGGGTTTTATTCCATCAATGCCCCTGCGGGGAATTATAGAATGGTGGTGAGCTTTACGGGCTATGATAACGATACCCTGACTATTTCCCTGAGCAAGGACATCGTAGTCCCGGTAGGACTGAGCACAGGCGGGCAGCAATTGCAGGAAGTGGTCGTGTCGGCCAATAGAAATAATAATAATGTGAGCAAGCCGCTGATGGGGGTACAAAAACTTTCCATCAGCGAGATCAAGGATCTGCCCGTCCTGTTCGGTGAAAAGGACATCCTGAAAACGATCCAGCTCCTGCCCGGCGTACAGTCCGGAGGGGATGGCAATAGCGGTTTTTATGTGCGGGGCGGAGGCACTGACCAGAACCTCATCCTGCTGGATGAGGCCACGGTGTATAACCCCTCCCACCTGCTGGGCTTTTTCTCCACCTTCAACTCGGACGCCATCAAAGACGTGACCCTTTACAAAGGCGCCATGCCTTCAGAATACGGGGGCAGGCTGTCTTCAGTGCTGGATGTCAAAATGAATGACGGCAACAACAAAGAATACCACGCCAGCGGTGGCATTGGGTTGATTGCCTCCCGGCTGAATGTCGAAGGGCCTATCGAGAAAGATAATGGCTCCTTTATCGTAAGCGCCCGAAGGACCTATGCGGATCTCTTCCTCAAACTATCGAAAGACACCAGCACGAAGAACAGCAAGCTTTATTTTTATGACATCAATGCCAAGGCGAACTACAAGCTGGGGGAGAAAGATCATATCTACCTGTCGGGGTACTTTGGAAAGGACGTCCTTGGTCAGGGCAACACTTTTGGAATAAATTACGGCAATACGACGGCCACTTTCCGGTGGAACCATATTTTCAATAGCAGGCTCTTCTCCAACACTTCCCTCATCTACAGTAAGTATGACTATTCTATCACGATCAATTCCGGGAACAATGATATCGGCATCAACTCTTATATCAGGGATTACCATTTCAAGGAAGATCTGCAATACTATATTAATTCCAATAATAAGGTCAATTTCGGCATAGATGTCATTGATCATACCACCTCTCCGGGAGTGATATCGGCGTCACAAAGCTCCAGCTTCAACCCCATCTCTATTCAGAACAAACATGCCCTGGAAAGCGCCGCTTATATTTCCCATGATCTTGCTCTGTCCGATAACCTGAACATCAACTATGGCTTGCGGGCCAATAGTTTCGCCGTAATGGGCCCTGGCAATTTCTATACCTACGATAAAAATGGCAACGTCCTCGATACGGCTACCTATGCGTCCGGAAAGCTGGTAAAGAATTATTTCAACCTGGAACCCAGGTTTTCCGCCAGTTACAAGCTGAATACTTCCAGCTCTGTCAAACTATCCTATACAAGGACCACACAGAACCTTCACTTGTTATCCAATTCCACCTCCGCCAATCCCACGGATGTCTGGATCCCCAGCAGCAACAATGTCAAGCCGGAAATATCGGACCAGGTATCGGCGGGTTATTACAGGAACTTTAAGGATAATGCCTATGAATTCTCCTCGGAGATTTATTACCGGGACCTGCAGAATCAGATCGATTATAAGAATGGCGCCCAGCTGATCGCCAATGTGAATGTGGAATCACAATTAATATTCGGAAAAGGAAGAGCCTATGGTCTCGAACTGTTCTTTAAAAAGAAAGTGGGGAAATTAACCGGATGGGTCAGCTATACCTTGTCCAAGACCGAACGGAAATTCGATGGAGTGAATAATTTTACCTGGTATCCGGCCAATCAGGACAGGACGCATAATCTCTCCGTCGTAGGTATTTATAAGCTCAATAAAAAATGGACGCTGTCGGCTGACTTCGTTTACTATACCGGGAATGCCGTTACCTGGCCCAGCGGAAAGTACCAGGTCAACGGGCAAATTGCTTTTCTCTATACGGAAAGAAATGGTTACCGGATGCCCGCTTACAACCGGCTGGACGTAGGAGCTACTTTACAGGGTAAAAAGACAAAGAAATTCGACAGCAACTGGAATTTCTCCATCTACAACCTGTATGGCAGGGAGAATCCCTATAGCATTAGCTTCCAGCAGGACCCCGGCGACCCATCGAAGACGCGGGCGCAGCAGGTTGCCCTGTTCCGTTGGGTACCCTCTATTACTTACAACTTTAAATTTTAGGAGCCATGAAGAAATATACAGCCATAACCCTTTTGGCAGCAGCAGCTATTCTATTTTATTCGTGCACGAAAACGGTAACCCTGAACCTGAAAAATGCCCCGGCACAGATCGTCATACAGGGAGATGTCACCAATGACCCCGGCCCCTATACCGTCACGATCAATCAATCGGCGGCTTTTTATGCCAACAATACTTTCCCTGCCATATCAGGCGCGACGGTAAAGATCAGCGATAGCCAGGGAGGAACGGACAGCCTGACAGAGACTTCCGCGGGTGTGTATATCACCCATACCTTACAGGGCGTCCCCGGCCATACCTATACCCTGTCTGTATTTGCGCAGAATACGAATTACAGCGCGGTCTCTACCATGCCGGCGGTGGTACCATTCGATTCGGTCACTTTCGATCACTCGGCGGATTTCGGCCGCAAACAGATAGAGGCCATTGTCAATTTCCAGGACCCTCCCGGGGTAAAGAATTATTACCAGTTCATAGAATATATCAACGGGGTGCAATTGACAAAAGGCAACAGCATTTTCGTCTTTGATGATCGTCTGTCCGATGGAAGATATATCAGCCGTACTTTACGCAACGACAGTTCCCGGCTTGCTATCGGCGATCTGCTGGAAGTAAAAAAGTATGATATCGATGAGAATATATATAATTATTGGTATCAGATGGATCAGTCTTCCGGCAGCGGGGGTTTCAATACTACGGCTTCGCCTGCCAACCCTGTATCTAATATCAGCAACGGAGCCTACGGTTATTTCAGCGCCCATACCGTTCAGTCAAAGAAAGTTACGGTTAAGTAGTAATTTTATAACGTATGTTGAAATCCCGCAGGCTATATTCGGTGCTGCTTCACGGGGGGATCTGGTCAGCCCTGGTCTTATGCATCCTTTTGGTGAGACCTTCATCGCCGCCTGCCCGGGAAGACCCCCTGAACAGTTTACAGATAATATGGGCGATGCTGCCCTTTATTGGGATCTTTTACCTCAATGCCTACTGGCTGATCCCGGCTTATTTATTGAGGAAAAAAAGGGCAGTCTATGCTCTGACTGTGATACTATTCGTGTTGGGGGGGGCCATACTGTCCTCGCTGAGTATTTATATGGGGTATCATCCCATCCGGCCATTTTACCAGGTGGCTCTCCGGAGGATATTCCCGGGAGCCTTTTTTGTGCTGCTCAGTGCGAGCCTGGCGGTCTTCCGGCAGAACTCCAGACTGGAGAAGGATCGTAAGGAAAAAGAGACCGAGCATTTGCGGACAGAGCTTTCTTTTCTGAGAGCCCAGGTCAATCCTCATTTTATGCTCAATGTCCTCAATAGCATGGCGCTCCTGGCACGGAAAAAGTCCGATCTCCTGGAGCCGGTCCTGCTGGAGCTGGCAGGCCTGATGAATTATATGTTATACGAAGCCAATAATGAGAAGATAAAACTGGAAGATGAAATAGCCTACCTCCGGTCCTATATCGATCTGCAGATGCTCCGTTTCGGGGATGACGTAACCGTGCAATTCAATACCCCCCAATTAATCGACGATCAGTATATCGAACCCATGTTGCTGATCCCTATGGTGGAAAATGCATTCAAACATGGCATAGGACTCGTGGAAACCCCCATGATCCTGATCGATATCCAGGTGGAGCAAGATAATAGGCTCTCCGTCACCGTGAAAAACAAATACAATCATTTTATCCGGCAGGAGGAAGAGAAGGCGGCTCCCGGCATCGGGCTGATCAACCTGAGAAAAAGACTGGAGCTGATCTATCCGGGGGAATTTAGCCTGATGACGGCAAAGAATTATTTCACCGGCTCCACGGTAACGGAAAATTGGTTTGAAATCGCCTTAAACATACCTTTGGTATGATATGATCAGATGCCTGGCAGTAGACGATGAAACACCCGCGCTGGATATCCTGGAGGATAATATCAGTAAAATACCCTTTTTACAGTTGGTGAAGAAGTGTAAGAATGCCTACGTCGCTATGGAAGTATTGCGGGAGGAACCGATAGACCTTTTATTCCTGGATATCGAAATGCCGGGCATCGGTGGCCTGAGTTTCCTGAAAAGCCTGGCCAACAGGCCCATGGTCATCTTTATTACGGCTTACCGGAAATATGCTATAGAGGGATTCGACCTGGATGTACTGGATTACCTGGTAAAGCCAGTCCCTTTCGAGCGTTTTTTACGGGCGGCCAATAAAGCCCTGGAATACCAGGGATTCAAGCAAAAAGAAAATAACCCACCCCAGCATTTTCCGGACTTTCTGTTTATTCATAGCGAATACCAGTTGACAAAAGTCTTTCTCCATGAAATAACCTATATTGAAGGACTGGGAAATTATATAAAGATATACCTGGTAAACTCTTCCAAACCCATCCTTTCCAAGTCGAGCATGAAAGCCATCGAAGAAAAACTGCCCGCCGGTAAATTTGCCCGGGTGCACAAATCCTTTATCGTCATGATCGATAAGATCAGTTCCATCCGTAACGAGAGCCTCAAAATAAAAGAAACGGAAATCCCCGTCAGCCGCTCCTACCGGGACAGCTTCTTTAAAGGGATCAATGAAAAAAATATTAAGAGAGAATGAAGAATCCCCTAAATTCAGGCCCTATTTAAAGATTTATTATGCACAAGGCTACTGTTCGTTCTTTACCGGTGATTACCCTGTTATTTTTTGCGTTTACCCTTGCCCGGGCGGCTGGCGGACCTCGTCCTCCTCGCCCGGCGGAGCCTCCCCACATCCGTCTGATCCCTCAGCCGGTCTCCGTGACGGAAAAACCCGGCAAGTTTACATTGGATTCCCGCGTATCGGTAGTGACCGATGATACCTCCCTTGACGAGGCAGCTAAATGGTTTAGCTCCCGGGTTGCGGCGATTGCAGGGGTACCCTTGCAGCAGGGCAAGGGAGGGAAAAGAAAGATCTTTTTGCAGGTCAATGCCATGAAAGATAGAAATCTCCTGGGGAAAGAAGGGTATGTCCTGGATGTCACCCCATCTTCTATCCGGATCAGGGCCAACGATGCCGCCGGCATTTTTTACGGCATGCAGACTTTGTTGCAGTTGGTGCCGGGTGGGGGAGGGGCTTTAATCCCCTGCGCCGAGATCACGGATTATCCCCGTTTCGGCTGGCGCGGACTGATGCTGGACGTCAGCCGTCATTTCTTTACCAAAGAGGAAGTGGAAAAATATATCGATGAAATGGTCCGCTATAAATATAATGTCCTTCACCTTCACCTGAGTGACGACGAGGGCTGGCGCATCGAGATCAAGAGCCTTCCGCAGCTGACTCAAAAAGGGGCCTGGCGGGTGCGCCGTACCGGCCGCTGGGGCGAAATACTCCCGGCCCTGGCGTATGAGCCCACTACCGAAGGCGGCTTCTATACACAAGAGGATATGAAAGAGATCATCCGGTATGCACAGCAACGCTTTGTCACCATCCTGCCGGAGATCGACGTGCCGGCCCATAGCCTTGCCCTGATCGCTTCCTATCCCGGTCTTTCCTGCACGCAGCTGCAATACAGCGTCAACGCCGGATTCCGCAGTCCTGAGAGGGATGATAATGCCCTCTGCATCGGCAACGACTCAGTCTTTACCATCCTGGATAAAATATTCACGGAACTGGCAGCCCTCTTCCCCTGTGAATACATACATATCGGGGGGGATGAGGCGTACAAAGGTTTCTGGGCCACCTGCCCGAAATGCCAGCGGCGGATGGCCGACGAGCACCTGGCCAATACAGAAGAATTACAGAGCTATTTTGTAAAACGGACGGAAAAAATATTGAAGAGTAAAGGAAAGAAACTGATCGGCTGGGATGAGATCCTGGAAGGGGGACTGGCCCCGGAAGCAACGGTCATGAGCTGGAGAGGCATGAAAGGAGGGGTCACCGCCGCCAGGATGAAACACCCCGTCGTGATGACTCCCTGGGACTTCTGCTACCTGGATCTCTACCAGGGAGAGAACACCGTAGAACCTCCTACCTATGGTATGTGCCGGCTGAAAGACTCCTATACCTATGATCCTGTTCCGGACAGCGTCGACGAAAAATTAATATTGGGAGGGCAGGGAAATCTATGGACGGAATCCGTGCCGAATTTCCGGCAGGTGGAATACATGACCTGGCCCCGGGCCCTCGCCCTGGCAGAGGTCTACTGGAGCCCGAAAGCAAGCCGAAACTGGGATGATTTTACAACCAGGATGGAGACGGAATTTACCCGGCTCGATGCAGCCGGCATCAAATACGCGCGTAGCGCCTACAACGTGATCTTCACCCCCAAAAAGGCGGCCGACCACGACTTTACCGTGAGCCTGTCCACCGAGATCAAAGGGCTCGATATCTATTATACCTTTGACCTTACCAATCCCGACGCGTATTACCCGAAATATGACGGCACCCCTATAAAATTCCCGGTAGGTACCACCCAACTGAATGTGATCAGCTATCGCGACGGGAAGCCGATAGGTCAACAAATAAATATTAAGAAAGAAGAGCTGGCTAAAAGACTGGATGAGGGTAGGCATGAATATTAGCGCAGGCATTTGAGAGCGCTGATATTAGTTGGATTTATTGCAACATTTCAACCGTAAGCCGGTCTAATTAACCAGGTGTGCAATCAAACAGGACATATTCAGGCAGACAAACAGCTTGTTGACCAGGTCTTGCTTGGTGATACCAAGGCTTTTGGCGTCCTTATTAAAAATACGGAAGGCCTGGTTGCCCAAATTGTTTTCAAACTGATACCGAATGCGGAGGACCGGAAGGATATCGTGCAGGACGTTTACATGAAGGCATTTCATAAACTGAATGAATTTAAATTTCAATCCAGGTTGTTAACCTGGATAGGACAGATCACTTACAACACCTGCATAAACTGGCTCGAAAAAAAGAAATTAGTATTGCCCGGCAGCCTTCATGAAGACCATGATGATATGGAAGCCCCGGCGGAAATGTTGAACAACCTCTCAACGACCGAACAGGGCTCTCCAACCGATGGACCCGTTATTCAAAAAGAACTCTCCGGTATTTTGCGGATGGCAGCAAGCAGGCTGCCCCCCGTTTACCAAACTCTGATTACCTTATACCACCAGGAAGAATTGAGCTATGCCGATATCGTACAAATAACCGGGTTGCCGGAAGGAACCGTAAAAAACTACCTATTCAGGGCAAGAAAAATGCTGAAAGAAAATTTATTAGCAAACTACAAAAAGGGCGCATTATGATAATCGGACATCCTTCAGAAATCGAACTGCAGCTATATGTATTGGACGAACCCGGTTGCACAACAGAAGTAATGGAGCACATTGGACAATGTGAAGACTGCCAGGTTAGCGCATCGGCATATCGGTTGGCATTTGCTGAAATTAAACAACAGTCCCGGCCCGCTTTTGATTTTAAGATAGAGGAACTGATTTTACCGTCAATCAGCCCGATCCGGACACCCAATCCGGCGGCTGCCAGAAAAGAGATCTTTATGTATATCCTTGTTTTCGGCGCCTTCGCTTTCATCGGCCTGCCATTTTACCTCTATAGGGGATATCTTTCAAAGATGTTTGCCGGTATGTTGCCGGTGGCTATCTGTTTAATGGCAATGACAGCTATGATAATTTTAATATTCTATGGCATGGAAATGTACAGGAAATACAGGAAGCAATTAAAATCTTTAAATTATTATTGAAAACTGCAACATAAGATAAGGTTGCCTGTCTAATAAAATATAACCGGCATAAGCATGAAAAAGATAACAACGACTGCATTTATAATATTGGTGTCATTGGCTTCAAAGGCACAAAATGTTGACCCATACCGGGATAATGCATTAATGTGGGAAGTAATTAATACCACCAGGATGCTGCTCACCGTTGTTTTATTTTCAATAGCTATTCTCACCTTCATCAAGCTGATCTTAGACTACCGCATTAAAGATAAATTGATTGACAAAGGAGCTTCTGACACAGTGATATCCAAATTGCTGCAACCCGCCATCAAAGATAATAGCCAGGCCACCATAAAATGGATCGCCATTTTAACGGGAGTTGGTTTGGGGCTTTCGCTGGTTGCCGCCTTTCAGCCTCTGGGAATTCACTCTTTAGCGATCATGGCATTCAGTCTCGCCGCCGCTTTCCTGGCCTATTATTTCTTCATAAACCGTAAAGACAGTCAATAACACTTCCCCTTAAAAACTATTTTTAACGATGTTGTATTATACAGCATAAACAATCTATTGCCATGTTATACCTGATAAAAAAAATATCCGCTATTATAACTATGTGCCTACTTGCCGCAGAGACTTTGGCGCAAACACCTGATTTTCAACTGCCCAAAATGGCGCCGGACGCATTGAAAAGCGATTTTTTATTATTGAGGGATACCCTGCAAAAAGTACATGCCGGTTTATACCGGTACAAAAGCAAGGCAGCGCTAGATCCTGTTTTTGACAGTTGCCTGGCCACCATACAGGACAGCATGACCGTACCTGATTTTTATGCGCTGACAAGATTTGCCTTAGCCGCCATTGAAGACGGTCATACCAATTGCAAGCTGCCGGCCCGGGTGATGAATGACTATATGAGTAAGGTGAAAGTTTTTCCAGCCATGGTAATGTTTATGCATAACAAGGCTTTCATCTTTTGTTGCCGGCAAAATGCAGACCTTGATAAAACGGAGATACTATCTATTGATCACCGTTCTATGGATGAGATCATACGACACCTGTTTGACTATATAACATCGGACGGCGGCATTCAGTCGCGCAAAAATTGGGAATTGCCGGAAGATTTCCAGTTATTATATAACGTGGTATTCGGCGCAAAAGACAGTTATTCGATCACCTGCAAAACCCAGACCGGTGAGATAAAGACAGCCACCTTGCAGTCCGACACCCTTAAAAATTTTATCTGTGCCGGCCCCTTTTCCCGGCCCGATAAGTACCTGCGGCTAAGCTACCGGCCTGGCAATATCGCCGTGCTTACCTTGGCAACTTTTTTCAATGGCTTTTTAGAGACAACGGGCGAGAACTTTCGCCATTTTTTGGATTCATCCTTCAACGATATGAAAGACAAAAAAGCCACTAAGCTGGTAATAGACCTCCGCAGCAACCAGGGAGGTAATGATAATAACGGCGAAATGCTTTATTCCTATCTTACCGAAAAGCCATTTATGTATTATGCCTCGGTGGAGACGGTCAAAGGGAAAATTACAGAAAAGGACAACCCTAACCTGGGCCTGCAGCAACCTAATGAAAACAATTTTAAAGGCAAAGTTTATATTCTGATCAATGGGCGAAGTTTCTCCGGCACAGCCGAATTTTCTTCTATAGCCAAAAGTAATAGGAGAGCAATATTCATAGGCGAAGAATGTGGCGGCGGCTATTATGGCAATACCTCGGGCGGGGAAGATATGGTAACCTTACCCAATACCCAAATTATTGCCAGGATCCCCCTGGTTAAATATACCTTGGCTGTAAAAAAGACCAGGTTTGAAGACAGGGGCGTAATACCGGATCATATTATTTACCCGACGATAAACGACATTGTTGAAAAAAGAGACAGCCAGCTGGAATATGCGCTGAAATTGGCCCAAAAGAACTAGCGGGCGTCCCATAACCGGACTTTATCCGGTATCAGGGGAATGTCCTATTTTTTCGTAAGCCATTTCAGGAAATCAGACGTTCTGTTCTTGCTGACGACGATCGCCTCTTTAAAATCCAGCGAGATATTGACTACGTATTTCCTGGGAAAGTAATGAGTTGCATCTGTCACGGCGCGCCTGTTGACCAAATATTGCCGGTTGACCCTGAAAAAATCATCTCCGCAACTATGTTCTAATTGATCCAGCGTCTGGTCCACAATGAAAATTTTCTTGCTAAAACTAAGCAGACGGGTGGTTTCCTTGTCAATGTAGAACAGAGCGATCTCATCCAGATTGATAGGCAGTACTTTATCTTTATAATAAACAAGAATCGAACTGAGTTCCCTCCTTCTGCCCGCCAGAATGTGGATCAGGGAATCATAGTCGACTGCCGTCGGTGCAAAATATTTCTTTAATTGATAATATTTATTGATGGCTGCAGCTACGGCCTTATTGTCAAAAGGTTTTAAAATATAATCGATGCTGTTCGTTTTAAAGGCTTCAACGGCATACTCATTGAAGGCAGTACAGAAAATGATGGGAGCTTCCGTCCGGACGCTCCTGAATATCTCGAAACTGAGCCCGTCCCCTAACTGGATGTCGGAAAAGATAAGGTCCACATCCGTTCGCCCTTTTAGATAGGCTATGGATTCCTTTACGGAACGCAAATGAGCCAGGATGGTAATATCCGCATTTATTTGCCCGATCATATAGGCCAGATCTTCCCCGCTCAATATCTCATCCTCGATGATAACCACATTCATGCTGAGAGTAATTTTATGTATACCTGGAAACTGGTACGGTTTACTTTGACCTGTATATCCTGGTCCATTAACAACTTATACCTGTCGGAAAGGTTCTTTAGCCCTAAGCCTGTCCCGGGCTCGATATTTAATTTTTCAGACAGGTTGTTCTCGACGACCAACCAGTCCGGCGCCATATACCGGATGTTTATAAAAAGAGGGGCTTCATTTGTTAACGCATTGTGCTTGATGGCATTTTCAAGCAGAAGTTGCAGGGAAAAAACCGGCACCATGGCTTCTTTCATAGTATTCAGGGCCTCGTCGACCTGGTAGGACAGGCTATCCCGGAACCGTATCTTTTGCATTTCCAGATAATATAAAGAGAATTTCAATTCTTCCTGGAGAGAAACAATATTCTGCTCGTTGTGAGAAATGGAAAACCGGAGGAAGTCAGATAATTTTATGAGATAACTTTCAGCAAGAACCGGATTTTTGCGGATCAAAACTTTCAGGGCGTTCAAAGAATTGAAAAGAAAATGAGGATGCAGCTGATTTTTCAATTTTTCATGTTGCGCCTGAAGGCTCATCACCTTTAATTCCGCATTTTCCATCTTCATGCTTGATTTTTCATACCTGGATGTAATTAATTCTATCGACAATAACGAGATGGCATTAAAAACAATCGCATAATATAATGGCGCGAAGTGATGTATCGGTGTTTTCATCTGGAGCTTCTCGATCACAAAACCTGACAGCAGCTGCACGATAAAAAGATTGCTGAGAAAGCTTAAAAAGTAAAAGAAGGCGCTCCTGGTTTGCTTTTTGCTATTGAGTTGAGGAAGGAGGAAAATTATGATGCATACATTTACTACCCAGCAAACCATATTGGCAATGGCAAAGGCGGCCATTTTCCGGAACTCTTGACGGCTTTCGGAATTATCGGAGCCCAGGAATAGCACCAGGGCTACGCACAATAAAAGAAATAAAAGATTGACAAGGGCGGCAATCCTGACAAGCTGACTATTTTTTTCTCCCAAATTCATTTAACAAATTTATGCAATAAACGGGAGCAACCCTTTAGGCAGATTGTTCGTATGGGCCGATTTTCGGGTTGAAGTGGACAAAAGGAGGGGGGAACGGAACCCGCCTGAATTACCCCCAATCCCCCAGTATCCTCCGCAAAAGGATGATCTCTCCGGTGTGATAGCTATTGTGATCGGCCAGCACCAGCCCCTCCCGGAACAGGCTCTGCCCATCGCCATAAGGGAAAGGGGTGTAGATGCCGTCACCGGCTTTATGTAGCAGCTTTACAAACTCCTTCCGCTCTTTTTCGATCTGCTCCAGGGAGTCCGTCCAGGCCTTCGCATTTTCCGGAGCTTCGGCCTCCGGCCAGTATTCCTCCGGCCATTTAGGGCTTTTATGATCCGGGTCCCGGGAGAACTCCATGATATCCCACTGCGTTATACGTATATGTTCCACCAACTGCCAGATACTATAGGCAGATCCCTGTGGAACTTTGCCAAGCAGTTTTTGCGGGATACCCTTTACTGCCTTTTCAAAAGAGGCATGGGCATTACCCCGCTCCAGCAACATCGCCAGTTCGCTGATGACGAAACTTACATTATCCTGGGGGGAAGACTTTACCATATTTATTTGTTTGGTTAAATTTACGCAATCACCTAATGCGCAGGCTCTCCCTTCTTCGTCTGGAAGCTATAAATAAGATAAAATAAGGCCGGAAGAATAAAAACACTCCCGATCAATAGCGCCCAGCCGAGCGACCCGATGGTCTTGTCATGCCCCTGGTCCCCCAATAAAGATAGCGGCGCCCCATGCTTGAGGATCACGATATTCGGATAGTGGCGATAAGTAGTCGTGAGCAGGATCATAGTCACCTGGAAACCTGCCAGCACCCGCAATACCCGCGTTTTGCGCTGGTAAAGCAGATACCATAACAGGATCAGCGATAAAGTGGCTGCTGTGACGGCGATGATGCCGACGCTATTCCCGAACACCCATTCCGTTAAGGGGATATGGTCCCATCGGGCAGACAGGAAGACCAGGGCGCCGCTGATGACGGCGGCTATATTCGTGCTTTTCGTTTTGGCGATAAAGCGGCGCCTGTCCGTTTCATTGTCCGTCTCCCCGATCAGGTAGACGGCCGCCAGGAACCCGCAGATCGATACGGTGAACAGGCCGATGGCAACGGAGAACCAGTTCAGCCAGCTGAATATATAAGCATCTGCAAAATTAGTGGCAGTCGGATCGATACGCCCCGAAACGGCGCTGCCGGCAATAATTCCCAGGAATAGGGGAGTGATCACACTGGCATAGACAAAGATGCGGCTATAGATCACCTGCATATCGTCCACGACCGCATCATAGTTCCGGAAAGCAAAAGCCGTCCCCCGCGCGATGATACCCAGCAACATAATAGCCAGGGGGATGTGCAGATGAATGGACATGGTAGTATAAATGGCCGGGAACCCCACAAAGAGGATCACGATCGTGATGATCAGCCACATATGATTGGCCTCCCAGATGGGGCCGATGGCCTTATACATCGTTCGCCGGGTCTTGTCTTTGTTCTTATCGGAAGTGAACAGCTCTATAACGCCCGCTCCAAAATCCGCCCCACCCATTAAAAGGTAAAGGAGCACAGCTAACCAGAGATAGGCGATCACGATGTAGATCATAGGTTCAATTATTTGATGAATATAATCCCCCCACCATCCTGATCTGGCGGTATAGCATGAAGGTTACGATAAGGCCCAGCGAAACATATACAGCGGTGAACAGGTAAAAAGAATAAATAATTCCTGGCATGGGCGTGACGGCATCGGCTGTTCTCATGATCCCCTGCAGGATCCAGGGCTGCCGCCCGACTTCGGTCACCGTCCATCCCGCCTCTACCGCAATAAACCCCAGGGGAGTGATCGCGGCAAAAAGGGCAAACAGCCATCGGCCATTCCTCCAGTTCTTTCGCCTCCATATGGCAAAAAAATAAAGAAGGGAGATCCCGAACATCAGCATGCCTGCTCCCACCATGATCTGGAAGGCATAATGCGCAATGGCCACCGGGGGCTGGTTCTCCGGGGCGATGCTGTCAAGCCCTTTAACTTCCGACTGAAAATCGCCGTAGGTCATAAAACTGAGCAAGCCGGGGATCTCCAGGCTATAATTGACTTTTTGGTGCTGAACATCGGGAATCCCACCGATAAGCAGCGGCGCGGCTTTCTGCGTATGAAAAAGAGCTTCCATGGCTGCCAGCTTCGCGGGCTGTCGTTTGGCGACGTCTTTAGCGGAAATATCCCCGCTCAGCGGCTGCAGCACAGCCGCGACGGTGGCGAAGGCGACGGCTATCTTAAAGGCCTTGGTGTGGAATAAGACATGCCTGCCTTTCAGGATCATAAGGGCATGAATACCCGCCACGGCAAATCCCGTAGCGACAAAAGCCGCTATACACATATGAAGGGCCTGCTCGAACCAGGCATCGTTGAACATCGCTTTGATGGGATCTATGTTAAGATACTGCCCGTTGACATAATCAAATCCGGCCGGGCTATTCATCCATGCATTGGCCGCTACCACCAGGATGCCGGACACCAGCCCGCTGATGCCTACGATCACGCCTGTAAACCAGTGAAACCACCGGTTGAACCGGTCCCAGCCATACAGGAAAAATCCAAGGGCGATCGCCTCGATGAAAAAGGCCGTTCCCTCTAATGAAAAAGGCATTCCGAAAATAGGACCGGCATGTTTCATGAACGTCGGCCACAATAGCCCAAGCTCGAAGGATAATACGGTCCCAGACACAGCCCCGGTCGCGAAAAAGATAGCGACTCCATGACTCCAGGCCTTCGTTACATTCTTATAGACGATCTTATTCGTTTTTAGCCAGTAGTAGTGCGACACGGCCATGAAGAAGGGCATCACCATCCCTATGCAGGAGAACACGATATGAAATCCGAGCGACAAGGCCATCTGGGAGCGAGCGGCTATAAAGTCATTCATAGATTTACTGTTTGGGCGGTCGTCGTTAGAGGAGACCGCAAAGTTAGCCCCTCGCACTCAATATTTCACGATTTATAGAAACTTATTCCACTAAGGCCCGGGTTGTCATATGATTATCCATTTTTTTTGGCGGATTATCCATTTTAACGGGAACTTCTTTCCTGTAATTTTACCGGCAGCAATCGTCGGCCAGTAATCGATGGCCTGCCCTGGACCCCTATTAATCAATTTCTTGTCAAATGAAAATCAAGTTGAGCTCAACCCGCAGTTGTATAATTATAATAGTGTCGGCCTTATGGATAGCCCCGCATTGTTGGGCGCAGCCATCCCAGGCCCAATCGGTGGTCATTTCTGTAGAGACAGCCGGCAATGCCCTGGTCTTACAGTCAGATAAAAACAAGGATCTTAAAACGATCTACTTCGGCAAGCGATTGTCCGATGCCGGGGAATATGGTAATATACCGGGCATCTACCGGCAGCCCGATGATCCTACCGGCATCTTCAATTCCGCCTATACCCCTTCCGGCTCCCGCAACCTGGTGGAACCGGCGATCAGCGTCACCCATGCGGACGGCAACAATTCGCTGGACCTTCGATACCTAAGTCACCAGGTCACCAAAATCAGCGACGATATCTCCTTGCTGACCATCCGGCTGAAAGACCCCATATATGATTTTGAAGTTACCCTATATTACAAGTCCTGGTATAAGGAAGACATAATAGAACAGTGGAGCGTCCTCCGGCACAAGGAAAAGGGCAACGTAATTCTGCATAAATTTGCTTCCGCCAACCTATATCTGAAAGCGGAAAGTTATTGGTTAAGACAATATCACGGCGACTGGGTCAAAGAAATGCAGCCCGAAGAATCAAAACTTACCCACGGTATCAAGACCCTGGATACCAAATTGGGTACCCGGGCTGACTTATTTCAACCCCCTGTATTCATGGTCTCTCTGGACCGGCCGGCCGGCGAAGATGAAGGCACCGTCTTATACGGCGCTATGGAATGGAGCGGCAATTTTCGCTTTGACCTGGAAGTCGATCCCCAGGATAATCTAAGGATCATCGCCGGGATGAATAATTACGCATCCCCCTATACCCTGGCTCCCAACGAAGACTTTACCACCCCTCCCTTCCTCTATACCCTGTCGGATAAAGGCAAAGGAGCGGCAAGCCGTAAATTGCAGCAATGGGCGAGGAATTACCAGATCCCGGACGGCAAAGGATCCAGGCTCACCTTACTCAACAATTGGGAATCTACTTATTTTGACTTTAACGAGACTAAACTGGCTGAGCTTTTAAAGGACACCAAAAAGCTGGGGGTGGATCTTTTCCTGCTGGATGACGGCTGGTTCGGGAACAAATACCCGAGAAATGACGACCATGCAGGCCTGGGCGACTGGCAGGAGAATAAGAACAAACTCCCCAACGGCATAGCCTCCCTGGTGAAAGAAGCGCAGAACGACGGCGTGAAATTCGGGATCTGGATTGAACCGGAGATGGTCAGTCCTAAAAGCGAACTATACGAACAACACCCTGACTGGGTCATTAAACAACCCAAAAGGGATGAATACTATTTCAGGAATCAATTGGTCCTCGACCTGAGCAACCCTAAAGTTCAGGACTTCGTCTACGGCATCGTAGATGGCCTGTTCACTAAGAACCCTGACCTGGCCTATATTAAGTGGGACTGCAACGCCGTGATCTACAACGCTTATTCTGCCTTCCTGAAAGATCAGTCACATTTTTATATTGACTACGTGCGCGGCCTGTACAAAGTGCTGGAAAAAATAAGAGCCAAATACCCGAAGGTACCCATGATGTTATGCTCCGGCGGCGGCGGCAGGGTAGACTATGGCGCCTTGAAATACTTTACGGAATTCTGGCCCAGCGATAATACCGATCCCATAGAGCGCATATTCATACAATGGGAGAACTCCTACTTCTACCCCGCTATCACTTCCTCCAATCATGTGACGGATTGGGGCAAACAGCCGCTGAAATTCCGTACAGACGTCGCCATGATGGGCAAACTGGGTTTCGATATCGTAGTAAGCCAACTCAACCCCCAAGACCTGGAATACTGTCAGAATGCCATCAGGACCTACAATGCCGTAAAGGCGATCATCTGGCAGGGCGACCAGTATCGGTTATCTGACCCCGTTACCAGCAGTATAGCCTCCGTACTCTACCTGGATTCTGCAAAGACATCGGGCGTTATCTTTAATTACCTGGTGAACAACCGGTATGACGCCGGCAGCAAATTGCCGATCCTTCTGAAAGGATTGGACCCTGCTAAAAAATACAGGATCACCGAGATCGATCTGTATCCGGGTACCCAATCCACGATCGGGGCCGGAAAAGTATACACGGGCGATTTCCTGATGAACATAGGATTCAATCCCGAAGTACATGCAGGAAGGACCAGCGTCGTACTGAAATTGGAGGCGGTTTAGGGCTTGCCCCTGACCGGCCGGACATCCCGGCCCGGTCCCCGATTATTCCTACCTTTGTACCAAACAGAAAGGTATGGAACAGAACAAACCCAGGACATTTGCCGATATCATACAGGGGGACAAGCCCGTCCTTGTGGATTTTTCAGCGGAATGGTGCGGCCCCTGTAAAATGATGCCCCCCATCTTAAAAGAGGTAAAGAGCAGCCTCGGCGAAAAGATCACGATCCTGAAAATGGATATCGATAAGAACCCCTCCGTCGCAAGAGCCTACCAGATTCTAAGCGTGCCCACCCTGGTGGTCTTCAAAGCCGGTGAGATAAAATGGCGGCAAAGTGGCGTCATCGGAGCCGGCCCTTTAAAGTCCGTATTGGATGATGTTATAAAAAAAGGCTAAGGTAACAGCGAGTTAACAATGGCCCGTTAACTTCGTGCTACAACTGATGCAAAAAAATATGAGAATTCAATTGCGCTGCCTCCTGGTCCTTTCCGCCCTCCTGCTGACTTCCTGGCTTGGCGCCCAGATCCCGACCATCCCCGGCTCACCCTCTTCATCCTCCCGGATCCAACTCCCCAACGGCTGGTCCCTGAGCCCTGCCGGGCATTCCATTCCCCTGAGCAGCGACCTGCCGCTCAACATGGCCCTGGCCCCGGATGGCATCCACCTGGCTGTTACCAATAATGGCAACGGGCGGCAGACCATCGACCTCATCAACCTGAAAGAGCGGAAATTGACGGCCTCTGTCACCATTGGAAAAGCCTGGCTGGGACTTGCTTTCAGCCGAAGACATCCTTATCTGTATGCCTCGGGGGGCAACGACGATATCCTTATCCGCTATATCCTTTCCGGAGACAAGCTTCTGAACAAAGATACCATCACCCTTGGCCGTCCCTGGCCCAAAGACAAGATCAGTCCGACGGGACTTGCCCTGGATGAAGCCCGTGACCGGTTATATGTGGTGACCAAGGAAGACGATGCTCTCTATGTATGCGATACCAAATCCATGAAAGTCCTGCTGAAAGTTCCCCTTTCTGCGGAGGCTTACACCTGTATAGTGAGCCCTGTAAAACCGGAATTGTATATTTCTGCCTGGGGAGGCCGTAAGATGTGGATCTATGATACGAAAAGGAATGTTTTGCTGGATTCGGTGGACACGGAAGATCATCCCACAGATATGGCCATTAATGCCCGGGGCCAATGGTTGTATGTGGCTAATGCCAACTCCAATTCCGTATCCGTCATTGACCTGGTTTCCCGTAAGGTGGTGGAAACACTCCATACCGCCCTGTCCCCCGATGCGCCCATAGGCTCTACGACCAACAGCGTAACCTTAACGTCGAACGATAAAACCCTCTATATTGCCAATGCAGACAACAATTACCTGGCGGTCTTCGACGTCTCCGAGCCGGGGCATAGCCACTCCACGGGATTTATTCCTGTCGGCTGGTATCCTACCTGTGTCCGGGGCTGGGGAAAAAATATTTTGGTGACCAATGGGAAAGGCATGTCCTCTATGGCCAATCCGCTCGAACCCAATCCGGGAGAGCCGCGGCATAAGAACGGGTACAAGAAGAGCGGCCATACGCCCCAGCCTGCGGACCAATACATTGGCAGCATGTTGAAAGGTACCTTATCGGTGATCCCTGCGCCTGCCGATAGCGACCTGGTTCATTATACCAGCCAGGTATATGCGAATACGCTCTATTCAAAAGAAAAGGAACAGACTGCTTCGGGAGAGGCCGGCAATCCCATTCCCCGAAAGGCCGGAGAATCCTCCCCCATCAAATATGTATTTTATGTGCTGAAAGAAAACCGCACCTACGACCAGGTACTGGGAGATATGCCCGGGGGTAACGGAGACAGCAGCCTTTGCCTTTTCGGCAACCCCGTCACCCCCAACGCCCATGCGCTTGCACAGCAATTCGTGCTCCTGGATAATTTCTACGTGGACGCAGAAGTCAGCGCGGACGGTCACAACTGGTCCATGGCAGGTTATGCCACTGATTTCGTGGAAAAGAACTGGCCTTATAACTATAGTGGACGCGGCGGCAAATACGATTTCGATGGCAGCAGGCCCATCGCGAATCCCACCAAAGGTTTTATCTGGAACTATTGCCAGCGCGCAGGCATCTCCTTCCGCAACTACGGTGAGTTTATGGACAACGGATATCCTACGCTGGACCTGCTCAATGACCCCAATCACTATTGTACGAAATACCCCGGATGGAATCTCGGCATACAGGATATCTACCGGGAATCCGTTTTCGAACATGATTTCGATTCGTTGCTGCAGGCAGGAGCCGTACCGCATTTCAGTACTATCTATCTCCCGAATGACCATACCAGCGGCATGCAAAAAGGAGCCTATAGCCCTATTGCGCAGATTGCCGACAACGATCTTGCCCTGGGGAAACTGGTAGAACATATTTCCCATAGCCCTGTCTGGAAGGAATCTGCCATCTTCGTTCTGGAAGACGATGCCCAGGACGGCCCCGATCACATCGACGCTCACCGCTCTCCGGCTTATGTGTTCAGTCCTTATATCAAACGGCACTCGGTGAACCATACGATGTATTCCACCTCCTCGATCCTTCGCACCATGGAGCTGATCCTGGGCATTCCACCCATGAGCCAGTATGATGCGGCGGCCGCTCCTTTATGGAACTGCTTCAGTGCGGCGGTAGATACGACAGCTTACAAGGCCCTGCCTGCCGGCGTGAACATCGATGCACGCAACACCGCCTGGACACCTTCTGCAATTATGTCTTCCCGCTTCGACCTGTCCAAAGCCGACGCGGTTCCGGATGCATTGCTCAATGAAGTCCTCTGGAAAGCCATTAAAGGAGAGAATAGCCAGGTACCCTGGCCCCGCAGAAGTGCGTTTGTGAAGGTAAGTAAAGAGAAAGGGGAGGACTAGCTTGCCGGAAAGACAATGTATCTTTGTGCCTGGTAGCACAACCAGGAAAATATGATCTCAACCGGCCATCGTTATTTCATTATCAATAAACCATACGATATGGTCTCCCAGTTCGTCAGCACCCATCCCGTGCGACTGCTGGGTGACCTGGATTTTCATTTTCCGGAAGGGACGCACGCCGTCGGCCGGCTGGACGGTCATTCTGAAGGACTATTGATATTGACGACCAATAAAAAAATAACGAAATTATTATTCCAGGGAGAGATGCTGCACAAACGCACCTACCTGGTAAAAGTAAGATACCAGGTCAGCCCGGACACCCTGGAGCATATACGCAAAGGAGTCTCCATCCGGGTCGATGGCGGGGGATATTATAGTACCGCCCCCTGCGAGGCGGAAATCGTACCCAAGCCGGATAATTTATTTGAGAATGGACGGGACGGCAATGAATATATCCCGCATACCTGGCTGAAAATGACTCTGACGGAAGGGAAATTTCACCAGGTCCGGAAAATGGTAGGCACGCTCCGGCATCGCTGCGTACGCCTGATCCGCCTGTCGATCGAAGACCTGGAATTAGCGGATTTACCCGTAGGTGGGATAAAAGAAATGGAGGAGAAACTGTTCTTTGAGCAATTGAAGATCCCCTTACCCGCACATTCCCTGGTAACGCAACCTGCGTCTTAGCTCACGGTGCCTCTCAGACTGATAATCTGTACCTTTTTAGCCAGGGATTTTATTTGCTCCGGTAAGGGTGCAGGGATCGGATCCTCGCTCAACAAGAGAGAACGCAGCCGTCCGGGCAGGCTACGACCATGCCCCTGGACAAATTTTACGAACGTAGACAAGGTCTCAGGAGCGGAGGTCCAGACCGTTACCCGCGCCCCGATCATCCAACTCTCCCAATGAGAAGGGTTTTGCAGGTTGTCAGGCCCCGGCATGACAAGAGTCCCGCCGGCGGCCAGCGTTTCAAAAACAGTATAGACCCATAGATCACCACTAAGCGGGGACATCGAAAAAACACGATCCCGGTGATTGATGCCTATACGATGATTGATACCAACGATCGTGCTGACAGCTTCCTGGTGATCGGTCATTACCCCTTTGAAAACCCCGGCCGACTCGGGAGTATAGATCAAATAGGCCAGGTCTGCTGATTTTTGGACCTGCTCCAGCGGCATAGCTAATGCCTCGGTCAATTCGTAATTATCAACAGGTATGCAGGGCGTCGATTGGGGCCATTCCAGTTTTTCCGCCAGCCAGGATTGCGTTAATACCCAATTTACCTTTCCGTTTTCCAGCAGCTGCCATAGCCGGTTTTGAGGGGTGTCCGGCGATAGGGGAAGCCAGGCGGCGCCAGCCTGCAGGATGCCCAGAACTCCCACCACCTGCTCCCATCCCTTCTCCATCACTACGGCGACCAACGTATTGGGCAGGACGCCGAGGTTTCTCAAAAGATGTCCTAACTGGTTGGAACGGGTGTATATCTCACCGTAAGTAAAACTAACGGAAGGAGTGACGATAGCCGGATGATCGGGACGTTTTTTGACCTGTTCCAGGAAGAGGTCCTGAAGCAGAACATCCGGTGCAGGATGGCCAATCGCTTTGATCCGGCCCCTTTGCCGTAATCTCGTTTTGGGAACTATTTTTTGCGCGAACTTTTTCAGACGATTTTATTTTTCATCCGCGGATAATTCCCGGACGGTAAGGTTAGCATACTTTCAGTTAGTGGTGGTGTCAACATGCAAACAGGAACGTGGGCTAACTGCGGGTTGGTATGTCTGAAGGGTTCAGGAAATACTGGGCTTTAGCTTCTTTGCCTGAGAATGAGGTAAGGTAATCCCACTAAGGTAGAAAAAATTAATTATACTATACTAGCTTCTTTATTTTTTTTACCATCATCAGGGATGAGGCTTTCTTCATTTCAGATTACGCATATAGATTTTTTTTGATACTGCCCCTTCTTTTCGATTAATAGCACATTAAATATTGATGGACGGTTTCGCCAGTCCCCGGATAATGCCGAAATTTTGCCCTCTTTGCATTTCGCTTAATACTTGATCATGAGAAAATTACCGCTTTCAGCCCACCCGCTGCTGCTTTCCCTGTTGCCGTGCCTGATACTGACTATCGCTGCAGGAAGAGTGCTTGCACAGACACCCGACCCCTCCCTGTTCGACAATTTACGCTGGCGAATGATCGGCCCCCACCGGGGAGGCCGCACCGTCGGAGGCTCTGGCGTGCCCCAACAACCCAATACCTTTTATATAGGTGTCAATAACGGCGGAGTATGGAAGACCACCGATTTTGGCCGTACCTGGAACTCCGTCTTCGACGACCAGCCCACCGGCTCCATCGGAGATGTGGCCGTCGCTCCTTCCAACCCGAACACCGTGTACGTAGCCAGCGGTGAAGGAATACAACGTCCCGATCTCTCGGTAGGGGACGGGGTCTATAAATCCACCGATGCCGGTAAATCCTGGACCCATCTCGGATTGGAAGCAGGCCAGCAGATCGGCGGCCTGGCCATTGACCCCACCAATGAGAACAAAGTGTTTGCCGCCGTGCTGGGGCATCCCTATGGACCGAATCCCGAACGGGGAGTCTACCGCAGCATGGATGGCGGAAAGACCTGGGAAAAAGTCCTCTACAAGGATGAAAATACCGGCGCCGTCCAGGTCCTGATCGACCCTGTCAATCCCAATATCGTATATGCCGACCTTTGGGCCGGCCGTCAGGGTCCCTGGGAGAATGGGTCCTGGAATGGGCCCGGCAGCGGCCTGTATAAATCCATCGACGGCGGCACTACCTGGCAGCCGCTGACAAAAGGATTGCCTACTCCGGCAGAGGGACTGGGACGCATCGGCTTTTGCCTGGCTCCCTCCGATCCCAGCCGCCTGTTTGCCACTGTGGATGCGGGCGCACACGGAGGCATCTACCGCAGCGATGACGGAGGTGCATCCTGGACAAAACTAAATAGCGATCAACGGTTCTGGGGTAGGGGAGACGATTTCGCGGAGATCAAGGTAGACCCGAAAAATAAAGACATCGTTTATACCGCTGACGTAGTCGTCTGGAAGTCGACAGACGGAGGACAATCATGGAATGCTTATAAGGGGGCGCCCGGAGGAGATGATTACCATCGCATCTGGATCAACCCCGATCACCCGGAAATATTATTGATCGCCTGCGACCAGGGCGCCATCATCACCGTCAACGGGGGAAAGACCTTTTCCTCCTGGTACAATCAACCCACCGCCCAATTCTATCATGTCAGCACCGACAACGCCTTCCCCTATAATGTATATGGCGGTCAGCAGGAGAGCGGCTCCATCGGCATCGCCTCCCGGGGCAATGACGGGGAGATCACCTTCCGGGAATGGCATCCCGTCGGCGTGGAAGAATACGGGTATATCGCCGCAGATCCATTGGATCCCAATATCATTTACGGAGGGAAGATCACCCGCTACGATAAACGGACAGGACAGGTACAGAATATCGCGCCGGAAGCTATCGGCAGTGGTAAATACCGCTTCCTCCGGACGGCTCCCGTGCTGTTTTCTCCCGTCGATCCGCACACGCTGTATTTTGCGGGTAATGTGCTCTTTAAGACAAGGGACGGAGGACATTCCTGGAAGGTAATCAGCCCCGACCTCAGCCGGGATTCCTGGGATATCCCCGCCAGCGTGGGCATCTTCAACACGCCTGCGCTGAAGCAGATGCCCAGGAGGGGAGTGATCTATACCGTTGCTCCCTCTCCCCTGGATAGCAATACCATCTGGGCCGGCACCGACGACGGGCTCATCCAGATCACCCGGGACGGAGGAACTACCTGGAAGAATATCACTCCGCCGGGAATTCCCTCCTGGTGCAAAATATCCCTGATCGATGCAGGCCACACCGATCCCAACACGGCCTACGCCGCCGTCAATGGCATCCGCCTGGACGATATGCACCCGCATATTTACAAGACCCATGATGGAGGAAGATCCTGGACGGAAATTGACGCCGGCCTCCCGAACGACCCCATCAACGTGGTCCGGGAAGATACGAAGCGAAAAGGCTTGCTGCTGGCCGGATCCGAGCGGGCGGTCTATGTCTCCTTCGATGACGGAGCACACTGGCAGTCCCTGCGGCTGAACATGCCTGCTACCTCCATGCGCGACCTGGTCATCAAAGACAATGATATCGTACTTGCCACCCATGGCCGCTCCTTTTGGATACTAGACGATATCAGCCCCCTGCGCCAGCTCAGCCCGCAGACGGCTGTTCAGGCTGCCGTATTGTATAAACCCGCCCTCGCCATAAGAGTTCGCTGGAATATGGGGACCGATACCCCCCTGCCACAGGATGAGCCAGCCGGAGAGAATCCCCCGGACGGCGCCGTGATCGATTATTACCTGAAAGAAAAAGCTACAGGACCCGTGACCCTGGATATCATGGATGCAACCGGAATGAGTATCCGCCATTATGCCAGCACGGATACCTTGTACGGCATTCCTGACGTGAATATCCCCACTTACTGGATCAGGCGCCAAGAAGTCCTTTCCGCAGAAGCCGGCGCGCATCGGTTCCTCTGGGACCTGCACTACCAGCCCCTGAACGTACCACCCGATTATCCCATCGGCGCTACCTTTGCCAATACCGCTCCATCACCCACCTCGCCCTGGGTCATGCCGGGCGCCTATACCCTGAAATGGACGGTTAACGGAAAGATATATACGCAGCCGTTGGTGGTCAAAATGGATCCCCGGGTACGAACGCCCCTGCCCGCCTTACAACAACAGCATGATCTTTCTCTGACCGCTTACAAAGGAAGACAGCAGGCTATGACAGGATATGACCAGGTCCATGGGCTCCGTGCTCAGATCCAGGCCCTGTTACCCGGTGCAACCGCGACCCTGGAGACAGCTTTGAAAGAGCTGGATTCGCAGGCGGCTATCCTGGAAGGTACTCCCGCGAGGGGCAGGCGGAGAGCCTCCGATGCCGGCGCTCTGAAAAGTTTTGCCCAATTGCAAGGCCATTTCGCCTCCCTGCTCAGTACATTTAGTGAAGCGGATCTGGCGCCCACCACCCAGGCTGTAGCGGCCCTGAAGGCAACAACGCAGGCGGCAAAGACGACAGAAGCCGCATGGGCCCACTTAAAAGAGAAAGATTTGCCTGCCCTGAACGCGCAATTGCAGGCCGCCGGAAAATTGGCCTTTCATCTTTAAAAAAACAATCCTCCTCTGCAACTTATTAAAATATTAGTAACATTCAATTCGACCATCGAACGATAATTTCACACACATGAGACATCCACTACTATTGCTTTTCGTATTTACCACCCTCTCCGCATCTGTCTTCGCACAAAAGAAATCAAAGGCAGCCACCGCTTCTTCTACAGATGTGGCGGACTCTGTTTATTTTTCTCCGGTGAAATACCGCCTGATCGGGCCTTTCCGGGGCGGAAGGGCCGATGCCGTTTCCGGCAGCCTGAAAAATAAAAACACTTTTTATTTCGGCGCCACCGGGGGAGGGCTTTGGAAGACCATGGACGGAGGTAATAACTGGAAGAATGTCTCCGACGGATATTTCGGAGGAGGCATCGGGGCCGTTGCCGTCGCCCCCAGCGATGAAACAATCGTCTATGCAGGCGAAGGGGAGAGCACGCTTCGGAACAATGTCTCCGAAAACCTGGGCGGGATCTGGCGTACCGATAACGGGGGCCGCACCTGGAAAAATCTCGGTCTGAAAGACAGCCGACATATAGAACGAATTCTCATTCACCCTAAAGATCCCGATATCGTTTGGGTAGCCGTTATGGGGCACCTCTTCGGACCCAATGCTGAAAGAGGCGTCTACAAGACCACCGACGGAGGGAAATCCTGGAAGAAAGTTCTCTTCGTCAACGATCAGACCGCCTGCTCTGAGCTGGCCATGGAGCCCGGCAACCCATCCGTATTATACGCCGGCATGTGGCATATCAAACGCACGCCCTACAGCATGGAAAGCGGGGGAGAAGGCAGCGGCATCTATAAAAGCACGGACGGAGGTGATACCTGGACGAATCTTTCCGCACGCAAAGGTCTGCCTAAAGGAATCTGGGGCGCCGTGAACGTAGCCACCACCGCAGCCAATCCCGACAAAATATTCGCCATGGTGGAGAATGCCAACGGAGGGCTCTTCATCAGCAGCGACAGAGGAGACACCTGGACAAAAGTCAACAGTGAGAACAATATCCGCCAGCGCGCCTGGTATTACAACAAAGTATACGTAGATCCCAAAAATGAGAACCTCCTCTATTGCCTCAACGTAGAAATGCTGCGCAGCGAAGATGGCGGCAAGACTTTCTCCCGCATCAATACGCCCCACAGCGATCATCACGACTTATGGCTGGACCCGGAAGATGGTAACCGCATGATCCTCGCCGATGACGGGGGCGCCCAGGTAAGCTTCGACAAGGGGGAGAACTGGAGCTCCGTCGATAATCAGCCCACTGCGCAGATCTACCGGGTCACCACCGACAACGCATTCCCTTATCATATCCTGGGAGCGCAACAGGATAATACCAGCATCCGCATAAAAAGCAGGACGGCCGGGTCCGGTATCACCGATAAAGACTGGGAATCGACAGCAGGCTTCGAAAGCGGATATATCATTGCCGATCCCCTCAACCCTGACCTTGTCTATGGAGGTAATTACGATGGTTACCTGGGCAGGCTCGATCATCGCACCGGGGAAAGTTACTCCCTGGACGTATGGCCCGACAATCCCACGGGCTCAGGAGCCGATTCGCTGAAATACCGCTTCCAATGGAACTACCCGATCTTCTTTTCCCCGCATAACCCGCACCGTTTATATGCGGCGGGCAACCATCTCTTCGCCACCGACGACGAAGGACAAAGCTGGCAGACCCTCAGCCCCGATCTCACCACCAACGATAAATCAAAACAAGGCCCCAGCGGCGGACCCATCACCAAAGACAATACCTCCGCCGAATATTACTGCACCCTCTTCACTGCTACCGAATCTCCCCTGGAGAAAGATCTTCTCTGGACGGGCAGTGACGATGGCCTGGTACATATCAGCAAAGACGGTGGCCTGCATTGGGACAACGTTACCCCTCCCACCGCCGGCAAATGGACCCTCTGGAATTCCATCGAGCCGGACCCCTTTAAAAAGGGAGCTGCTTACCTGGTAGGTACCCGTTTCCGGCTGGATGACTATACGCCTTATATCTTCCGGACCGAGGATTATGGAAAAAGCTGGAAGCTCATCACTAATGGCATCGACCCCATGCACTTCGCAAGGGTCGTCCGCGCCGATCACAAACGCCCGGGCCTGCTCTATGCCGGAACGGAATATGGCATGTATATCAGCTATGATGCCGGAGAGCGCTGGAAAAAATTCCAGCTCAACCTCCCCATCGTACCTGTTACCGATCTTACGATTAAAGACAACGACCTGGTCATCGCCACTCAGGGCCGGGCTTTCTGGGCCCTGGACGACCTGAGCCTGCTGCAGCAAAAGACAGATGCCCCGGTTCAGCAACGCCTCAGGGTCTTTGAAGTGAATGATGCCTGGAGAATGGAAGGCGGCGGAGGCCGGCGCAACCGCAACCGGAGCAATACGCTCCATAACGCAGGGGAGAATCCACCCAACGGAGTAGTATTCCATTACTGGCTGGAGAATGCCACGGACTCGGCAAAAGTGTCGGTCACCCTCTTCGACAAACAGCATAAGCCCATCCGTACTTTTAGCTCGAAAGCAAAGAACCCTGAAGACAGTCTCGAATTTAATCCCGGGATGAATAGCTTTGTCTGGGATATGTATTATCCTTCCGTAGAAAAGATCCCGGGCATGCTGCTCTGGACCGGGGGGGCGGGCAATCCCAAAGTCGGTCCCGGTAAATACACGGCCCGCTTTCGCCTGGATAATGACTCTACTGACATAACCTTTACCATCAAAGCGGATCCTTACGTTAAAATGACCGAAGCCCAATATGACGACCAGATAGGCTTCCTGGTGCAGGTACGGGAGAAATTCGACGAGGTCCAGAAAGCCATCCGCCGTATCCGCAGCACCCGGACGCAACTCCAGGAATTAAATGGCCGCCTGGATAGTGCTGGTAAGCCGGTAAAGACACTATCGGATAGCATCATCCGTAAATTGACGGCCATCGAAGAGGCCTTGTACCAGACTAAATCGAAAAGCGCGCAGGACATGTTGAATTTCCCCATCCGGCTTAACGATAAGATCTCCGGCCTTTACGGAGTGGCCGCTGCCGGTAATAGGGTGCCTAGTAAACAGGTCCGGGAAGTATTCACGGATCTCAGCGGAAAAGCCGACATTCAATTGGAAAAACTGAAAGAGATATTACACAGCGATCTGGCCGCACTGAACAAGCTGATCTATGAACGACAGGTGCCGATGATCAGTGTAAAAGAGGAGGCCGGCAATGAATAATAGGAGCATCGACTGGCTGGACCTTTCTTCCACCATTGGGCTGATCGCCACCGCCGTGCTGACCTTTAATATTCTTTTGGGAATGTTGCTCAGTACGGCTTACCGGCGTTCATCTTATTGGAAAAAATTGCCGGAATGGCTGAAAAGGGTCAGTATTGACGACCTGCACAACTGGACTGCTTATGTAGCCCTCGTCCTGGCGGCAGCTCATCCTTTGCTCCTGCTGCCGGATGCAGCTACAAAATTCAGATGGAAGGATATCCTCTTCCCGGTGGAGGCCCCGCACCAAGCCCCCTGGGTCATACTGGGCAGCCTGGCGTTCTACGCTCTTATCGTGGTGATCGTCACTACGCAAAAGAAGGTAAAGAGCAGGCTGGGTTTCCGGACCTGGAAGAATATCCACCTGGTCTCCTATGCAACGGCCCTCCTGTTCGTCATTCATGGCATCGTCATGGACCCGCAATTAAAGGATCGGCCCGTGGACTGGCTGGATGGAGAAAAACTGGTCAGCGAAGGTTGCGGGCTCGTGCTGATTGCCGCCACTATCATACGGTACCGTTATTACAGGCTAAAACAATATAGGTCGGATACCCCTAAATTTTCTTAAAAATAATTTCATGACCAAACTAACATTTTTATTGCTATGCTGTAGCTGTTGCCTGGCCGCATCGGCCCAACAGATTGATAGCAGCCTTTTCAAACAGCTTCATTTCCGTTTCATCGGCCCGGATGGCAACAGGGCCATCGCCGTAACCGGCGTGCCGGGTAATTCCAACATCTCCTACGTCGGCGCCGCGTCGGGGGGGCTGTTCAAAACAGAAGACCAGGGGATCACCTGGAAACCCATTTTTGACAGTACCGACAATTCCTCCGTCAGTGCCCTGGCGATCGCACCTTCTGCTCCCAACCAGGTCTGGGCCGGCACAGGCGAGACCTTTCTTATCCGCCCCGCAGAGGCGATGGGTAACGGCGTATACAAGTCCACGAATGCCGGTAACACCTGGACCAATATGGGCCTGCAGGCCACCGGCCGTATCAGCCGTGTCATCGTAGACCCCAAAGACTCCAATACCGTCTACGTGGCGGCCCTGGGAAATACCCATACCCCCCAACCCGAAAGAGGCGTATATAAAACGACCGATGGAGGCAAGACCTGGCAGCGCGTTCTTTTTGTCGATGAGAACACCGGCTGCTCCGATCTGTCCATCGATCCCCAACATCCCAATATCCTCTATGCCGCCATGTGGCAGGTCTCCTTTACTACCTGGAACCTCAACAGCGGCGGACCGGGCAGCGGCATCTTCCGTACCAAAGATGGCGGCAAGACCTGGGAGCGGCTCAATAAAGGACTGCCGGGAGGTCCGGCTCACCCGGTAGGCAAGACTTCCGTCGACGTGTCTTATAGCAAACCTAATATCGTATATGCCCTGATCGAAGATAAGGACCCGGGACTCTATCGCTCGGAAGACGGCGGGGACTCCTGGAAGAAAATGTTCACCAGCCACTCTTTGGCGCAACGCGCTTCGTACTATACCCGCGTACGCGTATCCACCGGCGATCCCAACAATGTATTTACCATCTGCGTCACCGTTATGGAATCAAAGGACGGAGGAAAGTCCTTCAACGGCAACGGAGAGAATGGCGATTACCGCCCGGGAGGAGATACCCATGATATGTGGTTCGACCCGAAGAATCCCGCCCGCGCCATGGTCGCCCATGATGGTTGCATGAATATGACCTATAGCGGCGGCAAGACCTGGGAGAACGTCAACCTGCCCATTGCCCAGATGTACCACGTGGCAGTGGACAACCAGGTACCCTACTATGTCTACGGCAACAAACAGGATGCTACTTCCTACAGAGGACCCAGCAATAGCCTGCAGGGCGGGATCCCTCTAAGTCTATGGAGAGTGGTAGGCGGCTGCGAGAGCGGTTACGCGCAACCCGATCCTGTCGACAATAATATCATCTGGTCCGGCTGCTATGACGGAGGACTGGATAGAATGGACCTTCGCACCGGACAGATCCGGGACGTACGCGCCTGGCCGGAAGCCGGATACGGCTACCCGCCCGCCGAGATGAAGTACCGCTGGCACTGGAACTATCCCATGACCATCTCCCGCCATAATCATAACAAAGTCTATATCGGAAGCCAGTATGTACACGTCACCACCAATGAAGGTCAGACCTGGACCGTCATCAGCCCTGACCTTACCACCAACGATAAATCACACCAGCAAAGCTCCGGCGGCGTCAGCACGGACAACCTCTTTACCTTCGATGGTTGCACCCTCTATGCGATGGCAGAGTCACCGGTGAAAGAAGGTGTGCTCTGGACCGGTAGTAATGACGGTTTGGTACAGGTCACCCAGGACGATGGCAAACACTGGGACAATGTCTCCGCGAACATACCGGGGCTTCCCAAATGGTCTACGATCCGTTGTATCGATGCCTCTAATTTCGACGCAGGCACCGTGTATATCTCCGTGGACGCACAATTCATAGGAGATTTCAAACCCTATATCTATAAGACCACTGATTTCGGAAAGACCTGGACCTCCATTACCGGCAACTTCCCTGTTTCTAATTCTTCCTTCGTCCACCAGATCAAGGAAGATCCGGGTAAGAAAGGATCGCTCTGGGCCGGCACCGATAACGGTCTTTATTTTTCCCCGGATGACGGTGCGCATTGGATCCATATCCGAAACGATCTTCCCCCCGTACCCATCTACGGCATCACCATCCAGCCTAACTTCAAAGACCTGGTGCTGGGTACCTATGGCAGAGGCTTCTATATCCTCGACGATATCACCCCCTTCCGGGATCTCACCACAGAAGTGCAGCAATCTGAAGCGTGGCTGTTTCCGCTGCGCAAGGCCTACCGGTTCCGGCCCAAAGAAAGCATTCATGCAGAGAGGAATTCTTCCTCCGGGCAGAACCCTCCTTACGGGGCCAGCATCAATTATTATTTGAAGGACTCCGTAAGGGATACCGTGAAGATCCTTGTGCTGGACGAAAAGGGCAGCACGGTGCAGCAAATAAAAGGATCGAACAAGCCGGGGATCAACCGGGTCTGGTGGGACCTGGGCCTGCAACCTTACGTATTGCCCGCCCTGCGCACAAGACCTGAAGATGCCGACTGGGTCAAGCTCGATTCCACGGGCGTCCGGGCCATGACCATCTTTGACCTGGATATCGGCCCGGGCTTACCCACCACCAAAGTATTGCCCGGTACCTATACCGTCGTGCTGAGGATCGGTACGAAAGAATGGAAGCAACCCATCCAGGTGCTCCGGGACCCTAATACCGCCGGTTCGGACGAGGACATTCAAAAGCAATATGATTTCGGGGTGAAGATCTACGGCTCCATTCAGAGCATCCTGCATATGATCGATACCCTGGAGATCCTGCGGGGCAAAGTGCTTATGGCTGCCAGCAAACCCTCGATCAATAAAAAGGAAAAAGCCAAACTGCTCGCCTGGCAAAATACCCTGTATAAAACGGAGAGCCTGTTGCAAGACACGCACCAGACAGGCGCCCGGGAAGATATCTTCCGTAATCCGGCCCAGTTGCTGGAACGCTACCTCACCATTTCCAAGGAGAGCATCTCGGGAGGATCGGACTTCCGTCCCACCGATCAGCATCAGCAGGTATACGACCTGCTCAGCAGCCGGCTGGTCAATGCAAGGTCAAAATATGAAGAGGTGCTCAAAGAGATCCCCTTATTAAAAACCGGCGCTCCGCTTCCGGGAGATAAAGTGCATCGGCAAACGAATAACTGATAGGAATGAATAACAACGATAATTTAAAAAACGCCGCATTTCGCGGCGTTTTTTATGCAGGATTGTTTATATTTTTTGCCGTTTTGCCAACAATTAGTATGTTTGAACATTCATACTTATATTCAGCCATATGAGCAAAAAGGTGATCATGGGAGTAGATATCGGTGGTTCGCATATTTCAGCCGCTTTAGTAGATGCAGCGGATGGCAGCCTACTCCAGAACACTTTTTGTAAAGAAAAAGTAGACCCGCACGAAGAAGGCGGCGTCATTATCGACCGGTGGATTCACACCCTACAGAACACGCTGAACAAAATGCCCGTATGTGATCTTCATGGGATCGGTATCGCAATGCCCGGCCCTTTTTTATATGGGCAAGGAATATCCCTGATCGATGGTGTCAATAAATACGCAGGCCTTTATGGAATGAATATAGGCGCCGCCCTGAAAAGCCGGTTCCACCTCCCCATCGCTTTCGAGAACGACGCTGCCTGCTTCGGAATAGGGGAGAGTTACTCCAGGGAAGCCGCCTGTTGCCGGAAAATGATCGCTGTTACTCTGGGTACCGGTTACGGAGCCGCCTTCGTCATGGACCATCACATCCTGAAAGAAGGGGAGGGGGTGCCTCCCAACGGGGTATTATATGATAGCCCCTTCAGGGAAGGAAGGGCAGAGGACTATATTTCAACCAGGTGGATCGTATCCGAATATGATAAATTGACCGGGAAAGGAAGAAAAGAGCCCCGGGAAATAGCAGAACAGGCCCTTTTGCATAATGACGCCGCTGCCCGGCAGGTATTTGCCACCCTTGGGACCCACCTCGCTTCCAGCCTTTTGCCCTGGATCCGGTCTTTTAAAGCAGAGGGGCTTGTCCTGGGGGGAAATATTAGCCAGGCCTATCCGCTATTTCTTCCAGCTCTCCGCTCGGCACTGGATTCAGCCGATATGCCCTGCAAACTTATTCTTTCCGGAAATACGGAATTATCAGCCATTTCCGGAGCAGCACATTTAGTACCGATGGAAACTCGACCGAAAAATAAACAGACAGGGTTCGGGGACTGGCGCAAATCGTCCCAGCGCCTGATGCCTCAGCAAGCTCCTGCTCCAACAGGCATACCGGGACAGTATGATCTATATCCTTTTCGCCGTCTGGGCGAAGGCCATATCTTCAGCGGATACGCTTCGCTGGCCGAATGGATTTCCCGGCAAAAAGCCGTGATCATCGACGGATATGCAGGCAACGACTGGACAGCCATACGGGAACACCTGACGGGATTCCTGGATCGGAGGTCGGTCCGGGTGCTCTGGTACGAGACCCTCGCCTTTGAAAAGCCGGAACCGGCTATAGAGGATATGGTCAGGCCCTTTCTCGGCGAGCCGGGAGATGTCTGGGGCAAAAAGGCTTCCCTTTCCCTGCAGGATTTCTATCAGGATAGGATAACCGCTATGCGACCCGCCCGGGATTATGACTGTACGATCGTTATCGGCGTAGGGGCCGCTTTATGCGGATGGAATGCTCCTATCCTATATGTCGATCTGCCGAAAAATGAATTGCAATACCGGATGCGGGCCGGGACCATTACGAACCTGGGCAGCAGGGCCCTCACGGCTTCCCCCGCGGAAATGTACAAACGCTATTATTTCGTCGATTGGGTAGTGCTGAACGCGCACCGGCAAAAAATAAAGGACAGGATCACCCTCGTAGCAGACGGGCAATGGAAAGAAGATATTTCCTGGGCTCAGCTAAATTCCATGACAGCGGGATTGCAGGCCGCAGCACGCAATGTCCTCCGGGTCAGGCCCTGGTTTGAAGCAGGGGCCTGGGGCGGACAATGGATGAAACGCCATATTCCCGCTCTTCCGCAGGACGAGATCAACTATGCCTGGTCCTTTGAACTTATCGTACCGGAAAACGGCATTGTTTTCGAAGGCGACGGTGCCTTACTGGAATTGTCTTTCGACTGGCTCATGGAGCACGATGCGGAAGCCATCCTGGGCAAAGACGCTGCCCGCTTCGGTACGGAATTCCCTATCCGCTTTGACTTCCTCGATACCTTTGACGGAGGCAACCTCTCCATACAATGCCATCCGGCCCTTGCCTATATCCGGGAAAATTTCGGAGAACGCATCACCCAGGACGAAACTTATTATATATTGGATAACGAACAGGGCGCCGGAGTCTGGCTGGGATTCCAGGAAGATATTGATCCCACCGCTTTCCGGGCCGAACTGGAGAACAGCGTTGCAGAGAATCTCCCCGTCGACATGGAGAAATATGTTCAGCTTCATGCCGCGCAAAAGCACGATCTTTTCCTCATCCCCAACGGCACCATTCACAGCGCAGGGAAGGGCAATCTCGTGCTGGAAATCAGCGCTACGCCTTACATCTTTACCTTTAAAATATACGACTGGCTTCGACCGGACCTCAACGGCCAGCCTCGCCCCATCAATATCGAACACGCTTTCAATAACCTTAATTTCGAGCGGAAAGGGGAGAAGGTGACTAAAGAATTGATCTCACACCCTTATGTGATCGAAGAAAAGGGCGATTACCGGCTCGTTCACCTGCCTACCCATACGGAACATTTTTATGACGTGCACCGGGTAGAGTTCGGAAAGGAAGTGGACATACGTACCGGCAATAAATGCCATGTGCTGATGATCGTGGAAGGGCAGTCCGTATCGGTACGCACCGCCAACGGGGAAACCCATCGGTTCAATTATGCAGAAACCTTCGTGATCCCCGCGGCAGCCGGCAGCTACCGTCTGATCAATGAAGGAACTTCCCCCCTCAAAATAATAAAAGCCTTTATAAAATAGTTTGCTAAAAAACGATTGCCCATGCCTCCCTTGCAAACAACATTGCATAAAAAATATCTTTTCCTGGTCTGCTTCATCGCTGCCATGGGAGGGTTTCTGTTTGGGTTCGACACGGCGGTGATCTCCGGCGCCTTGTCCTTCGTCGTAGCCGATTTTCATTTCAATGCCCTGATGGAAGGCTGGTTTGTCAGTTCTGCCCTGCTCGGCTGCATTATCGGCGTCGCGCTTTCCGGGAAGCTCAGTGATGTGTATGGCCGTAAAAAGATCATGCTGCTCTCGGCAGGATTGTTCTTCCTTTCCGCCATCGGTTGTATGCTGGCAGGCAATGCGACCGTCCTCATCGGCTTCCGGCTGATAGGGGGGCTAGGCATCGGGGTGGCCTCGATGATCTGTCCCCTGTATATCTCCGAATTCTCTCCGCCATCTTTCAGGGGAAGGATGGTGGCCCTCTATCAACTGGCTATCACCATCGGTATCGTCGCTGCCTATTTTTCCAATGCGTATCTTCTCAGGCTCTCTGCGCATAAGGACCTTGGAGGCTGGTTGCATTACCTCATCGTGCAGGATACCTGGCGTTCGATGATCGGGGTCGGTATCCTGCCCTCTTTTATCTTTTTGGTATGCCTCTTCCTCGTTCCGGAATCACCCCGCTGGCTCTTATTGAAGGGGAAAGAGGAGCAGGCTTTTTTATACCTGTCCAAGCTCAACACTCCGGCCACCGCCCGCGAAGAGATCAGCCATATTCAAAACTCTCTGAAAGAGGATCGCGGGACTCTCCGGGAACTGTTCTCCCCGGTCTACCGGATCCCCCTGATCATCGGCCTCACCCTGCCTTTTCTGTCGCAGGTATCCGGTATCAATGCCGTCATCTATTATGGCCCGGCGATCCTGGATAAGGCAGGTTTCTCGCTGGGGGACGCCTTAGGCGGACAGGTGATCATCGGCTTTGTCAACGTGCTGTTCACCTTCGTGGCTATTTTCACCGTGGACAAATGGGGAAGAAAGCCGTTGCTGTTCACCGGCATTGCCGGCGCCGTCCTCTCCCTGCTGGTCATCGGCATCCTGTTCCGGTCGGAGAACGTACAAGGCCCTTGGGTACTGATCTTTATCCTGCTTTTTATTGCCTGCTTCGCCTTTTCTTTCGGGCCGGTCTGCTGGATCGTTGTCAGTGAAATATTTCCGGGCGCCGTCAGAGGACAAGCAATGTCCCTGGCGACTTTGTCTCTTTGGATCGCCAATTTCTTTGTCGGTCAGCTGACGCCGATGATGCTCAAAAGCGCCTACTGGGGTCCTTCCGCCACTTTCTGGACTTTTGCCGCACTCTGCGCGCCAGGCTTCTGGCTCACGTGGCGGCTAATTCCGGAGACAAAAGGAAAATCGCTCGAACAGATCGAACAAAACTGGAGAAGGGGGAGGGGGTGAATTAAAGTGGGCCCGGTACCGGGTTCCCCATTCAGTGGATGCCAGTTCTGAAAGGATGGTCGCGCCAGCGGCGAAAAAAGAAGAAATTCATATTTTTTTGGGGTGTAATTCGATCTTTTGCTATATTTGCACCCCTGAACTAAAAGAAGGGCTGGCGGCGAAAGCTACTTCCTTTCAATAGGTTAGATGCCCAGATGGCGAAATTGGTAGACGCACTGTGTTCAGGTCGCAGCGTGGGAAACCGCGTGTAGGTTCGAATCCTATTCTGGGCACTTTTAGGCCTTGTAAGTCATTGATTTACAAGGCTTTTTTCTTTTGGGGATGTCAAATTCTCCCGCTTTTTCTCGCTTTCGACCTTATGTATTGACACATAAATGACACACGTCCTGACACATGAAATCGGGCTTCTCCCGATTCCGTTCCAATCTGTATATTTACAAGCAAACGAGGTTATGTCAGAATACAAGATGGATAGAACTGCATTCCGAATGCAGACTTTTAAGGAAGCGGATAACATGAATATATTTGACAAACACGTCTCTTACCCTGAGCGTTTGCGTCAAGCATATTATCTTATTTCCCAGGCTTATGGGTTCTCTATGTCCGATCAGCCTAAATTAGATAGAAGTTATTTTTCCAGCAGGAAATTGAATAACTAATGGGAACTATTTTTAATAATGACTTCAGGGATTTTATTCAGGCAATGAACAACCATAATGTGGATTATATTCTGGTTGGAGGTTATGCGGTAATCCTGCATGGCTACAGAAGGGTGACCGGAGACATGGACATTTGGGTAAAAAGGACAAACGAAAATTATTCAAAACTTTCTCTTGCTTTTGCTGAATTTGGTCTTCCTCTTTTTGATATGACCGAGGAGAGATTCCTCGATGCTGATATGGCTGATGTTTTCTCTTTTGGGAGGCCCCCAGTGAGTATCGACATTATAACCAAGCTAAAAGGCGTAGAATTTGATGAAGCTTTTGCGCAGGCTCAGGTTTTTGATGAAAATGGGTTAATGATCAGATTTATACATTTGAACAATTTGATCCAGGCAAAAAAAGCGGCAGGGCGTCATAAGGATTTGGATGATATTGAGAAGTTGACATCCGGCGACTAATTTAGCATTACCCCCCCCTTTTATTGGCACATAAATGACCCACGTCCTGACGCGCGAAATTACTATCAGCTGTTGGCGCTTCATTGCAGCAGGGATAGCAGCCCTTATTGCCTTAGTCACCATTAGTTAGCAGCAGCAAAAGCTTCCTTTGTGAACCCGGCACAAAATCTTGGAAGACAAACTTGCCCGTAAGTTGGGAGGGGAAGTTTCGCGCGGAATATTTAATATACTAATTTTATAATCAATTTGTTTTACTTTGATTATAAGTAATTATTTTTTTAAGGAGTTCGCAAAGTGAAATTAGATGTTCGATTGAAGTCTCGTCACCTCCACTCCGCTTTAAGCAGCTGATCTTCAGAGGCTTAAAGCGCCCCCTACAAATAAATTTGGGGCGGATCGGCTTTTGCGTCAGAGTATTTTGTCTTTGGGGCCGGTCTCGGATTTCCAAGAAGATAAAAGCTATTGTCGAAAAAGGCATAATGCTTGAACATGAATTTTTGGGTCAGATTGAGCAGCCACATAAAATCTCCGTAGGTATTGTCATCGCCGAAGTCAACTTTAAGGACAACCGTGGTGTCGTGGAAGAATTGCAGCTCGGCCATCTTTTGGGTTATGAGGGCCTTTTTGGAGGAATGCAGAAGCGAGTCGTATGCGGATGAGCATGTTTCGTTGAAATCGACTTCAAGTACTTTTTTTCGCCGTATCTCGCGAAGAAAGGTATATTTGGAAAAGTTACGTACCCAGCCGGTTGCCTTGTCGTCAGAAGGGATAAAAAGACGTAACGGTTTGGAATAGACCCAATATTGCGCTTGGTCGTGAGGCAGGAGGAAGATCCAGACGAAAAGGGGCAGCCCGATCAGACTGATCATACCTGGCAAATAATAAATCTTCTTTCTTTTCATCCAATATAAGATTCCAAACGAGGAAAAATCCATAACGCCACATTCTAACCGAATCTCATCTTCGATCGGGGTATAAACATATATTGCTATTTATTCAATTTCAGCTTGTTAAAAATCAATAATAAAGATGTAAAGTGTTCGATAGATCTCTCGCTACCTCCACCAAAAATTAGGTCCTGCAAATCAATGATTTGTGGGATTTTTTTGTTGATTGCCTAATTAGAACCTATCCACCGGTCCGGGACCGGCGAGCCTCGACGACTAGGCTACCCGCACAGACTGGGGCTGAGACCGCTACGACCTGCTGAGCTTGTATAGCTTTGCTTCTAATGGAAGAAAGGAAAAGAAATATAGAACCTATCACGCTTGGCAGACAATTTCGAAGTAGAAACGGTCGTCTTGCTTTCGGAGGAAAAAAGTCGCTTCATCAAAAATGGATACCAATTGTAAGTACCCCATTTCTCAGACAGTAAATTTGTCGACTTTCCAGTTATCAGCTGGCGAATATTCGGTTCAATGGCTTGATTGAGGTATTCAAAGTTGGATGGGCTTATATGCTAATGCCCTATCAACGACTTCTTCCGGAGTCAACTCTGCATAAAATATGTGGTTAGTTACACGCGGGTCAGGTACATTCTGCTTAAGAAGTTCTACCATTTTGTTAATCTCATCTTCAGTACCATCTGCGGTTGAAATTTTTTTTACCAATTCAATTAATTCTTCTCTAGTCATATTACATTTAGTTAAAACCTTTGCGGTAAGGTCAGGATACCGCTGAGCCCATTCCCGGGGTGTCGCGTTATCCAGGCTCTCATGCGGCCGACAGGTATTGTATTCCTCCATCCAAATGTTGGTCAGATTGCGTACTTCATAGAGATCAAAGAAGATATAGGCGTCCAGAACATCCCTCGATAACTCCCATTGAACCTTTCGACAGCGGCATATCTACTTAAGGTCGCCGATGCGGTGCAGGAGGATGGGCTCCAGGAGACACTTGCTATTAACGGACTCCACCTCAGGCCCTTATCTGCCTTCGTTACAGACACTCCCCTATGACACGGTCTTAAATAACATCCTATTTCCTTCCCGATTAATAGAAGACAGCCACAATAGTTTCAAATCTTCGCTATTCACTAATTTCAATTCGCATGAACCAAGTACCGACCAATGTTGACGCCTGGGTTGAGGCTTGGACTACCGTCTATATTCCATATATCTCGGCTGGCTTGGTCTGCGGTTTGGTACAGATGCCCAGGCTTGTTTTCATAATTGCTGATGTGTCTTTGGCAATTACGGTCAAGTCATTCAAAAAAGTTTCAGTTTCATCGCCTAGTGACGGGCGCGCAGCAAAGGGCGTGAGATTGGCGGGAATAGGGAGTTGGGATCGGCTGGTGAGAACGATGAATAAAAGAGGGCAGACGAGCGCGCATTTCATAGGCTGTAAAAGTCGGATGAAATTTGCTAACAAGGGAAATATTATTATATTGCTATATGAATCTATGCCGTAATCTGCTCCTGCTAACCTTAGTACTTCTATGCAAATTCGCCTTTACCCAACGACATGTCGACGTGGGTTTTTTTAACGATTGGGACTACGGCCCGGGCGGCGTCTACGGAAATCTTAAACTCACCAAAACGGTCGCCAGAACCTATTACAGGATCGTGAAAACCGGCCCGGGAAAAGCAGTCGTCACCAAATTCAACCCTTCCGGCGTGGCGATCAACACCGCCACAGTCACCTATCTGAATGGTCGGCTTAGCGAGGTCGATGAAGCTGACAAATGGGGAGAAATTTACGAATATCGCCATTACCAACCTCAAGAAAAAAATGTATTTCGCGTTTCCATCCTCCGGAACGGGAGCAACGCCTTCCTGCCGGGTAAATATGCGCTCTATACCTATACGGGAGATCTGCTCACCGAGATCCGGTATTACTCGTCCCACGGCATCCTGCGAGACGATAAGAATGGGGTCGCCATCATCCGATACAAACGATACGATGACCCTATCCGTTTTGCCGAAATAAAGGAAACGTCCTTTTTCGATGCCCAACAACAGCCCGCGATTTCGAAAGCCAACGGATCTCACAAACTACTAACAGAGTATGACGATCATGATAACAAGATCTTGGAATCACATCTCGGTGTCCATGACGAACCCGTGCTACATCTCCGATTTCGCATCGCGAAGATACTGTACACCTATGATTCGGATAACAATTTGATCTTCACGCGGTATTATGGGCTAGATAACAATCCAACGGCTAATGCCTACGGCGTCACTGGGACCGAACGGACCTATGAGGGGGGATACGAGATTAAGCAAACCCGGTTCGACGCCCTAGGGCATGTTACAAAATCGCTCGCGTCCGGCGATGGGGTGGCGGTGATGAAACACGAATACGATACCGCCGGCAATGAGATCCGCGAGTCCTATTTCGATGAACAGGAGAAGCCTAAGAATAACCAGGAAGGCATACAGGAAGAAGCCTCTATTTACGTAAAGGGAAACCTGCTGACGCAGACACTTTATTTCGATCAAAATGGACACCCTTGTGTCAACAACGACCAGATCAATTCTACGAGATATGTCCGCGATCAAAAAGGTCGGATCATATGCCAATCCAATTACGGACTCACCGGTAAGCCGTTTAAGACTACCTCGGAGCAGGTGTATATGATCAAATATAAATATGACCAATTCGGAAGAGAGACGGCAGAAACTTTCTGGGCGGATACCACCAGCCCCATGGCCATGTGGGATGGATCTTACGAAGTCGATACGAAATACGATGAGGATGGGCAGGAAACTGAATACATCAGCATTGGAATAGATGGCAAACCCTATAAGACGGATGATGGCTCTTCGACCATGAAACTGGTATACGATACAGATGGACGGATCATAGAGCGTCAGTTTCTGTTTGGTAACGATTTGGTGAAAAGAATACATGGCGTAACGCGAGACTATAGCATTATCAAGTATGGCTATGATGAGAACAATCGCGTGAACGCGCTGAGTTTTTGGGAAACCGAAGAAAAGCCGGTGGATGGGACGATCTTGATCTACGACTCTGTGTCCGCCCATCGGGTGGTCCTTGCGTACAACGGAGCCACCATCGTAGAGGAGAAATATTTTAAATTAGGCGCGACGGAACCCTTTAGAGTAATCGACTGTCTAAAGAAGGAATATCTAACCCATTCGGGTATAAGTACAATCCGGAATGAGAATTAGGGCCGTTTATCTAACGCGGCGTCTGGCTGGGTCAACTTAAAGCTGATCTGAATTCGAGTGACGTCTGAAGTTAAATTGAACGAAGAAGTGAGCAGCTTAAAAGCCACAATCCCCCCTGTCCAACTTCTTTACCTTTAGTTTTGATATTGATTTCTTCTCCTATGCCACCGGCAAACAGGAGATTCCATTTGCTTTTTTTCAGTTTTATCCAATACCCGCTTTCAACGCTTGGTTGTAAAACAATCGTTGCTGTTGAACCGGAACTTTGCTGCGGCGTACCAATATCATTCTTCCATTTAATCCTGGTATTAAATAAATCAACCCTGGCACCCAAAAACAAGGTACTCTTTGATGGGTTTAATAAAAAACGATAGCCGACTGAACCTCCATAGCCAGTACCTCTTTCATCATCATTTAATCCACTCCAGTTATGCCGGTTTATGATATTAACAGCAGCACGAAAATTTATAATATGTTTTGGTGTAATTAAATAATTGGCAACAGGGCCTATTAACCATCCTGCCGGATACCATTGTACTTCTGCTCCTGCCTGAAATTTTGAAAAGTGAGAGGTCTCAGTTTTTTGCTGGGCGTTTGTGCTAATGCAGCAAAAAGTAGTAAGCATTATAAATGCGATAGTTGCTTTGTCGTATTTGAATTTCATAAATGTGTTAATCTTATTTAATTCGACTTTTCATGTTCAAGCCTGGTATCGAAGGCTTATAAATTAGTTTTCTAAGCTGTATCAAGGCCGTCATTAGCAAAATGCCTCCGACAAACCAGTTCATTATTTGCTGCCTGTCTCTCAGGAAACAAGTAATAAAGGCTCCCCCATAAATAAATGAGGTCAAACCGAGCATAGTGCCTGTACCAATGCCAACAATATAGATATTGTAGTTGACAAGGGTCGGTACCAAAATGGCTTTGTTCAAAAGAATGCCTGTCCATCCCATCCAAAATATGATATGTAATGGATTGACGGCACTTAACGAAACACCAAACAAAAAATGATATTTTGCGAAAGAAGACAGTGCATTTCCAAAACTCGCCATCTTCACCGCTGAAACAATACTTGCCGCGGCCATTAAAATCAATAATAAGGCAGTGATCAAGGAGAATACCCTGAACAGCTTTTGTTGTTTGGTTATCCATCCCAGACTCATTAATGTTAACCGGACATAGAGGATTTCTACCAGCATTGCGCCGATCGAGAATATGATCGCCGCCTGTGCACCGTCACGCACGGCCAATTGCGTTGCGGCTACATTTATTGTCCCGAGTGGAAGAGAACCCAGGAAACTAATTAACATACCCCAAAAAAATATTTTTGTCTTTTCCATTTTTCCTAGGCGCTTTTAAGATAGGGATCCGAAATTATTTTTACATAATCCTTATTGGCGTTTAGCATGCGGATTCCCTGGGTAAAGACCAAATAAGGGATTTTATTATGGCGGTGATTCTGTCTGCTGATATCCCATAGTATGTTCCAATGACGTATAATTTCTTTCCAGGCAAAAAAAATGGAATGCGAAGGGTCGTAGATGTGCGTAGGTTCGCTGCCCGCGCCATTTACCTCAATTATATAGAAATTATTCCCTTTACGTAAATCATCCCAATTGGAATAACGGATATCCAGTCTTCCGAAATAAAACCCATTGATTCTGCCGCAAATGGCATTGATGATTTCGGTCAATTGATCATCAATAAGATGGTTGATATTCCATCACCGCATACTGTTAGGAACTCTTTTTTGGCGATTCCAGAAATATGACCATACCGCTCATTGGGATACTTGTAATAAAATACTCCCACTTCGTTTTCATACTCAATGTATTCCTGGATAAGAAAATCAACATGGGAAGATAATACATATTGTTCCAAAGCCCCCTCGTCCTCTAGTTTTTTCACCGCTTTTCCTTGCATACCAATATCGGGTTTCGCGATCAATGGATAGAGAAGATTATTTTTCTTTACCTCCTGCAATACACTATCTACGGACGTGCCGGATTTACAATGGAATACTATTCCGTAGTATTCCGCAGGTATAAGATCATAAATCTCTTTTTTTGATTCCATGAGAAATCCTCCATTTTTGATGGAAGGGTTAGCTGCGTTAAAAAAGAACAATGAACGGGCTTTTAGGGATAGCCAAAACCGCCATCCCACAGGAGTTCGAATAGGCCGCCTTGGTTCAGTGTAATAAGCGTAAATGGTTCAATCTTCATCAAATTCAATTCTAAGAATTGCTTGATGGGATCATCACTTGCCATTATTTCAAGGAGTATGAGGCCCCGGCTCCTTCTATACATGAGGGCAGGGATATGTTTTTTAAAGGCGCCATTTAACAATACGCCTGCGTTGCCGATACAGTTGAGCGCTATCCACGTACCGCCTCCATCCGCGTCTTTTGGGAAGATCATGGTCTTGCCATGAATCAGATATTCCCTCGGTGGAATGGCCGGTTTTCTTGATATTTTCTCGTCTCTGTTAGAGGTAATATAATATCCGTCTTTTGCAGGTATAAACGTTACTGTGCACATGCCCTTTTATGTTTAATGGTAGAAGCTGCTACTCCAAAACTTTCGGGCAGGCACGTGAGGGAAAGCTCATTAAAGCCTACCCGTATTAATGCCATGTGATGTACAGTGTGCTCCAAATTATAAGCCACTTCTCTGAAATAATTGGTTGGTATTTTTACCGTTCTATCGGAGGATTCATCATAGCCGGACTCGAGCATCAACATTTTGTTATATAGCTGCAAGCCCATCGGGATATTTCTCAACAATCCTATTGAACATTCTTTATCCGATTCTATTTTTGCATCACGCTTGCGATTTTCATAGCTTACTACTCCTGAGTCATAACCCGTTTCCAGGCAAATAAATAACTCCAATATATGCCGCACGTGCTGTCCAATGGAGGCATTACTTAAGGATATTAAGGGTTGGCTATATTGTTCATTGGATAGATGCCCTAACGCATGTATCAATTGGTTGATCACATGTATGACAGGTTGTTTTAGATTTGTTATGTTGTCTTCCATAATTATATTTTGTTCCTATATTTTAAAGGCATTCGAATACTACTGCTCCCCAGCCTCATATACTGCATTATAGGATACCTCTATATCATCAGCAACATTATTTTTTTTGCTCCCACTGGGCTTGCCTATTCCATAGGAACTGATATCTTTTACTACCAGCTTGGTAGTGACAGTTACTTTACCTTTGTCTACCTCAATATTAGCATTGCCCGTAAGTGGTTTGGTAACTCCTTTTATTGTTATCTCACCGGATACGATCGCTTCATATTTTCCATTCTTAGTGAAATCAATGGCGGAGAGATTATCTATTTTACCTTTCCAGGCGATGCGTGGGAATTGCTTGGAGTCCATAAAACGAGGGCTATTGAAATGCTCCTGCATCAGCGCCTTTTCAAACTGAAAACTTTGAACCGGAACAGAAATGGCTACGTCGCCTGTTAGGGAATTGATGATGCCTGTAACGGTGTTGTTATTTGCCCGGATATCTTCTGCAGCCGTGTGAGAGAAAATGGATGCCTGACCTGTACGTGTAATGAACTTTGTTTGAGCGATGCTATTGTATGTTGCCGCCAAAGCAAACACCAGAAATAGAATACCTTTTTTCATGATTGATTGTTTTATGATTGATACGTGATAAATGTTTTTTTTGATGGATTACAGATTATTAATGCTTTTGTAAGCCATATTGGCCAAACTGTATCAATTGCCGGACATTCATATACCCTTGCGTATAAGTTATGGGATTCCCCCTGGTATCCGTAATGACAAGCGTGGGATAGGCAGTTACGGAGAACTTTTGCGCCAGGGCGGCTTATTCTCCTTTTTGGCACGCTCTATCGCAGCCGTCCAGGACGATTCAATGAATTGTATTCCTTCCTTTGACAGCGGCGCTTTATCTTTAGCTTCTTCTCTGGATGCCTTAAAAGCTAAGACAATAATGGGGATAGCTAATAAGCTTAAGTATAGCAAAAACTTCTTCATTATAGCATTTTCGTATATAGACGGATAATCTGGAGATTCCTTACAGATCCGTCAGAGAAATTAATCAGAACACCTATGTGGTTTTTAAACAGTATTCCAGCGATTTTATTTAAGATCGGGGAAATTTGTAAGGATTGTTCCGTCCATACGTCTTACCCTTTGTGCTATGTCTGAATAACCCTCATGTGGTTCATGCCGCATAGAGGTGTTAAGTCTGCCAATACCTTCGCTGAAATGAAAGCTAATGATCTGGTCGTTGAATTCTCCAAAGGGAGCTATTACGGCGGGTAACAGGTACGATCCTGATCTGGATATATATGAACATGCTGTGCTGATTCAATGCTCCCTGATAAAATGAGGGACTCCCATGAATTCGGAGGAAGGTTTGTCCATTATTATTTCTGTATCAGCAAAAGCGCAGTCCTCGCCAAAAATGATCGCTGTAATAAACCGGGCTGACTGGTGTCCTGCGTGCAAAGCCAATGGTGCAAAAGTAATGAAGGAGGTCATTCCCGCGTGCAAGGACCTGGGCGTTCAGTTTTTGACGAATGATTGTTTATCTTTAGGACTAGTTTAGATCAGCCTTCCATAGGAGGGCTGTATTTTCAATTACTTCAAGGTGAATTGCGATATCAAGATTAGCATAATCATTCCGGCGCGCAATGAATCCAGCGGGCTGTCGAAAATACTGGAATTTCTTTGCTCTGTTTCCGGGCGGGAGCATATAGCAGAGATTATCGTCAGCGATGGGCAAAGTTCCGATGACACAGTGGATATTGCCAGATCATATGGGGCAATTGTGGTTCTTAACGTGCGGCCTGGCAGGGCCATACAAATGAATACAGGAGCTGTTCAGGCCACAGGCGACGTGCTGTATTTTCTACATGCCGATAGTATTCCTCCAGCCTCTTTTGTCCGGCAGGTTATTCAAAAAATAGATGATGGCTATGATGCAGGTTGCTTTCGGTTGAAATTTGATCACAATCATTGGTTTTTGCAGGCAAATGCCTGGTTTACCCGATTTAATATAAATGCCGTTCGTTTTGGTGATCAGAGTTTGTTTGTGAAAAGGAAATTGTTTCAGGACATTGGATGCTTCAGGGATGACTTGATAATAATGGAAGACCAGGAGATTGTTTACCGCATCTGCAAAAAAGGAAGGTTCGGCATCATCGGAGATTATGTTACCACCTCGGCCAGGAAATACCGGGTGAACGGCGTCTATCGTATGCAGGCCATCTTTTTTTACATTTATTTCTCCTACATTTTTGGGCAGGACCAGCAAAAACTTGTCGCTAAATACAAAAAGCATATCAAGACGGGATGAATAAAATGCATCAATGAATAATACAGATTATGATATCATCGTAATAGGAGCCGGGTCAGGAGGTCTAGCCGTTTCTTTGTTTATGGCAAAAGTGGGCCTAAAGACATTGCTAATTGATAAAAGTGATGAACATATCGGTGGTGATTGCCTAAACTACGGATGTGTTCCAAGTAAGGCATTGATTCACGTTTCGCGTATTTTGCATAAGGTTAAAAAGGCGGAAGTTTTCGGATACGAGATCACTGGCAAACCGGATATTAAGAAAGCTACGGCCTATGTTCTGGCAAAACAAGACATTATACGCAAACATGAAAATGCTGCTTTTTTACGCAGCGAAGGGTTGGATGTTGTTTTGGGATTAGCCAGTTTTTACGGCGTCAATTCCGTGCAGGTAGATGGGAAGGTATATTTTGGCAGGAAAATAGTGCTGGCTACGGGTTCTCGGCCGGCGTCATTAAAAGTGCCGGGAATAGAATTGGTTGAGCAATTTAACAACGAAAGTATTTTTCAAATTGATCACCTTCCTGAACGGATGTTGATAGTAGGTGGCGGCCCCATCGGTGTGGAAATGGGCCAGGCATTGAATCGTTTGGGAAGCAAGGTAACAATTGTCCATCGTGGAGACAGCATTCTGCCGCGTGATGAAAAGGGGGTGGCTGCGATCCTTTTGGAAAAATTAAAGGAAGAGGGCATCGAGGTCCACTTGCAGGCAGTCGTAAAGGAGTTTAGTAATAGTCGTGAGGCATTGATTGCCAAAAAGAGTGGTTCCGACGTTCGTATTGTCTTTGATGCAGTGTTTGTAGCCATTGGAAGATCATTTAACCTTGAAGAACTTCAACTGGGAAAGGCGGGCATCCGGACGGAGGATAATAAGATAAAGGTCAATCATTATTTGCAAACTACCAATAAGCGGGTCTATACATGTGGGGATATATCCGGGTCATTAATGTTGTCACATGCGGCGGAACAGCATGCGAGATTATTACTCAATAACTTCTTTTCCCCGCTTAAAAAGAAATTAAACAATAGCCACATGTCATGGGTCACTTTTACGGATCCGGAAGTAGTGAGCTTTGGTATGAGTGAAAGCGAATTGCGAAATAGGAATATTGGCTTTAAAAAATTGGAAATGAATATGAACGAAGACGATCGCGCCATAGTTGACGACTATCAGTTTGGAAAACTCGTTCTATATATCAGTAAAGGCGGAATAATCAAAAAGGAGAAAATATTGGGTGGTAGCATGGTGACCCCGCATGCGGGAGAAATGGCACAGGAATTAATCCTGGCAAATATGAAAGGGCTAAGCATCAATGATATTTTTAATAAAATTTATCCTTATCCGGTTGAATCAAGAATTAACCAGGCGATCATTGTTAAATACAAAGAGAGCCAGCTCACCGGAAATTTAAAAAAGCTGTTGCGATGGCTTTATCGGATAGCGTAGTTTTTGGGGAGAATTGAAAATTAATTTATATGCACTGGTGGGAAATTATCAAAGAATGGTTCCTAGGCCTTGGGGGGAAATATCATGTCAATCCCCTCGTATTCGGCTCCATTTATGTAGGCGCGATACCCTTCTTTTTTGCCTCCCTTTGGTGGCTGGTCAGGAACCTGAAAGGTGGGAAACCGGTCGTCCTTCCCATCCTGGCCACTGGATTTTGTTTTGTTTCCGCCTACCTCTACCTGATCGTTGTCGGGCGTAATATTCCTGTTTGGGTATACTTCCTGATCGCCGCGCTGGTGGGATACGGCACCTGGTCGACCATTCGGTCCATCCGGAAGAAGGTAAAACGGACCTGACATCCAGCGACTGCTATTCCTGACTTTTCGCACAGCTGCCGGGAGTAGGGTCAGTATCTTCTTTGTGCTCTTCCTCCCATGGACGGATGTCTGTAAACGGAAGTGTCAAAAGATACCAGGGCGTCAGCTCCTGCGGATCGCCATAGGAGGGAACCCCGATGACAATATCCTCCTGCTTTGGGCGGGAACAAAAAGTGCGGTGTAAACGGTCCCAGAAGGAGAAGATCACCGAAAAATTGCTGTCGGTTTCCCTGCGGACTCTTGAATGATGGATGCCATGCATTCGGGGGGTGACTATGAGCAGCTTCAGGCCCCTGTCCAGCTTTTCCGGCAGCCGCCAGTTGCTGTGCTGGAATTGGTTCGCACCTTCAAAGACGAGCTCGTAGATCAGCACCTCTAATGGCGACGCACCGCTCAGGATCGTCACCATCCCCCGGAAGACCAGCGACCCGATCAATTCTCCAAAATGGAACCGGAAGGCCGTGCTGACGTCCAGGTCCACATCCGTATGATGCACCAGGTGGAAGCGCCATAGCCAGCCGATCTTATGGTTCAGCAGGTGCCAGGCATAATTTCCATAGTCCAGCACCAAAAAAGCCAGCACCGCATTTAGCGGTTTCGGCCAGGGGAGCCAGTGCGCGATCCCGAAGCGGATCGACTGACCTGCCACGGCGATTCCGACCATCGCCGGTATAAAAACGAACCGGAGGAGCAAAAGAGAGGGGAGTGCAACCCCGATGTTCGTCCAAACCCTTTTCCACCTTGCTACCACCCGATTGCGCAGCCCGTATCGCCATTCCAGCAGGAAGAGCATCGCTACGAATAGGACGAGAATAAACGTCAGTCGGTCATATACTTGATGGATCAGCAACAGCCACCTCCGTCATAGAACCAGGTGGAAGGGGACAGGAAAATATCGTTTCTTTTCAGCGCGGCCAGGTTGGCGGCTGTCTTGTCGCAGACTGCGAGGGGCTGGTTGGGCAGGAGCATATGGCCTTTGCGATCGTCGAAGGATTCTTCCATGCCGTAATAGATGGCCGTCTTGCCGGTGAATACGCAAGGCCCGTCGGCTGGCAGGGGGTCTTTGATGGCACAAACTTCGACGCTCTCGACGTAGATCAGCGCTTCGGTATCGTAGTGCCTGGGGGCGAGGATGCGGTAAGGGCGTTTGGTGCGCACTTCGATGGTGCCGAAACCGGTGTCGGTGATCATCCTGATATATTCTTGCAGGGGTATGGCGCCGCTGAGGCAAAGGGCGCGAAGGCGTTCGTCCGTCCGGAGGCTTTCCGGCATGGTTGTTTCGCAGGTGGGGTCGCTTAGGACCAGCCTGCCGCGGGGCTTGAGGATGCGATACATTTCCCGGAGGGCTTGTTTCAATTCTTCGTGTTTGAAGATGTTGAATAAGCAGTTTTGTGCGGCGACATCTATGCTGTTATCGGCCACCGGCAGGTGGAGGGCGTCGCCTTTTCTTATTTGAACGAATTCTTTTCGGAACCAGGGATTTGCTTTTTCGGCGGCAACGAGATTTTCCTGGCAGGCTGTGATCATTTCGTCCACGATGTCGATGCCGGTGACGCCACCTGGCTGGCGGCTGAAGTACGCGAATTGGAGTAATTCCATTCCGCCGCCGATGCCCACATAGAGTATCCTGGGGTTCCCCGCCAGGTCTCGCGGATGGACGGTGCTGCCGCAGCCATAGTTCATTTCGAGCATTTTCGGGGGGATGGCCAGACCTGGCAGTTGCCATAAGGGTGTTGTCGTGCAGCAAAGCCCTTGCTGGGGATGCTCGGCGGCTTCTTTGTAGACGTTCTTCGTCGTTTCTAAGTAGTTATTCATTACCATCGGCTATTTATTTAGTAGTGATTCAGGAATATCTTTTTCTTCATCAATGTCGTTCAGGGTCGGCAACAGCGAATAAGTTAATGAGTGTTCCCGGCAGTCGGCAATGGTTTCGGCTAATACCGATGGACTGCTCCAGGACTTACCCTTAAAAAAAACTGGTGTATCCTTTTTCATTCCCAGGAGGTAATAACCGCCGTCCGCACAGGGTCCGATGACGATGTCCTGCTTCTCCAATTGCAGAAACCCTTTCTCAATGATCCCGGCAGTCAGGTCCAGGCAGTCGCTGCCGACGATGATCAAATTCTGGTATCCGGCCAGGAAGAGGGATAAAAAGGCGTTTTGCATCCGACATCCCAGATCGCCACCGGATTGCAGCTTTTTATAGTAACGGTCATTTTCCCAAAGATCGTTTTCATTCAGGACATCCGCGTAAAAGACGAATTTGTCACAGGCGAGGTCTCCGGTGACCCGATGGGTATGGTCCAGTAAATGGCGATAGATGCGAAGGGCCTTCTCTTCGCCGATGGTCCTGGCCAGCCTGGTCTTCACCTTGCCGGGAACAGGGTTGCGTACGAATATGATCAATGCTTCGGTTCTCATCATTTTTATTTCAATCGGCGACTGTCCCCCCGCAACTGGAACCGGCTCCCGCCGTGCAGCCGTAACAATGCTGGTTCAGGACGATCTCCCGTTTATTGAGGGCGGCAAGATTGAATTCTTGAATGTGCCGAACGCCTCCACAGCCCACCTTAAGATCAAGCATCTGGTTGAAGTCGCAATCGTACAAGTAGCCGTCCCAGCCCACCGAGATCGTATTTCGGCACATCACGCCCCTGGCCGCTGCCGGGTTGAAGGCCGCCGTCAGCTTTTCCATATACTTTTCGTAATTCCCGCTTTGCAGCAAGTAATCCAGGTACCGGCTGATCGGCATATTGGTAATAACATAGAGGTTGGAAAAGCATATTCCGTGTTCTTTCCATAGGGCGGACTTATATTCTTTTTCCAGCACTTCCTGGGAAGGCGGCAGGAAGGCGCCTGCCGGGTTGTACACCAGGTTCAGCACCAGACCCGAGCCCTCCTGTCCATAGCCCACGGCATTCAATAGCTTCAGGGCTTCCAGGCTATCCAGGAAAACGCCATCGCCGCGCTGTCGGTCTGTCCGCTCCGCCGTATAAAAGGGCAGCGAGGAAATGACCTCGACCCCGTGACCCCGGTAAAATTCAGGAAGGTGATGGTATTTGGGATTGGCCAGGATGATCGTCAGGTTGCACCGAATGATCACCCGTCTTCCCAGTTTCCTGATCTCTTCCACAAACCAGCGGAAATCCGGGTTCAGCTCCGGGGCGCCCCCGGTGATATCCACGGTAGGTAGAGTCGTCGCGGCCAGCGCTTCCAGGCATTGCTCCATCGTGGCCTTGGTCATTACCTCTTTCCGGTCGGGCCCGGCATCCACATGACAGTGGCGGCAAACCTGGTTACACATTTTCCCTATGTTCACCTGGAAGACTTCGATCCCCGTAGGCAGAAGGGGGTACAGCCCTAACGCTTCCATCTTTTGCTGGAAAGGCACGAGCCGGAACTCGTTTGTTCCATTGCCGTGCTCCAGAATATCCAGTTGGCTACGGGCATCTGATAAAGGATGTCCCTGCGATTTAAGTGATTTCATGCTTCCGCTCCTTTTGTTTGTCTGTTGAATCGTTTACATGGCGATCTCCCTGACCTTATTCATCATCTGTACTCCGTGTACCAGGGCGGCTCCTCCTTTGATGGAAGCTGCAACATGCACGGCCTCCATCATCTGGCTCTCACTCCAACCCTTCTCAAAAGCATCGCTGCTGTAAGCATCTATGCAATACGGGCACTGCACCGCATGCGCCACGGCCAGGGCGATGAGTGACTTCTCTTTCGCCGTCAGGCTCCCCTCCTTGAAAACCTCCCCATACCAGGCGAAGAATTTCTCTGCCAGTCCTTGCTGGAACTCGGCGATATTCCCAAATTTGGCTAAATCCTTCGCATCATAATAATGATTTGACATATATCAAGTTTTTGTTTTAAAGCGGTAAATCAGGCTCTCCGATATCCATGCCACACAAATTTGGCCAAAATCCCTACATTCGTCACCTATTTTCCGCCTATGCAACAAATTTTGAAAAAAATCGAGCAAACGGTTCACGATCTCACTGAGCAGGGCTTTGCGGGCGCCGATACCGCGATGGTGCTCGGCACCGGGCTGGGGTCACTGCTACACCATGTGGACGTAAAAAAATCGATTTCCTTTCAGGAGATCAGAAATTTTCCTGTCGCTACCGTCGAATTCCACAAGGGTAACCTCATTTTGGCTGATACAGCCGGCCAGAAAGTGCTGATCCTGCAAGGCAGATTCCACTATTATGAAGGGTACAGCATGCAGGAGATCACCTTCCCCATCCGGGTACTCAAAGGCCTGGGCGTTCGCCGCCTGCTTCTCACCAATGCCGCGGGCGGCATGAACCCGGCTTACAAAAAAGGAGACCTCGTTCTTATCGATGACCATATCAACCAACTCCCCGACAACCCCCTACGGGGACTTAATGCGCCTGAATTCGGCAATCGCTTTGTGGACATGAGCCTGCCTTACGATGTCCGTATCAACGATGTTCTTGCCGCCGGCGCCCGTGAGCTGGGTATCGACCTCAAAAAGGGAGTCTACGTCTCAGTTATGGGACCCAACCTGGAGACGAGGGCAGAATACCGGTACCTTCGCGGCATCGGTGCCGATATGGTCGGTATGAGTACTGTGCCGGAAGTTATTGTCGCCAACCATATCGGCCTCCCCTGCGCCGCCATCAGTATCATCACCGACGAATGCGACCCGGATCATCTTCAGCCGGTGGATATACAGGAGATAATCGCCGTAGCGGGGAAGGCGGACGAAAAGCTCTCGAGGATACTGCTTTATGCCATAGCCCATTTATGAAATGGGGTAGTCAGCATGCAGGGCTAACAAGGGAGAAATTCACTTTTTCAATCAGAAAACCAATACCTTTGTGGTAACTTAATAGTGTTCTTTTTGAAGAAACTACTTACCATACTGTTGCTTTTTGCCTTCGGAGTTTATTCATTCACGTATAAAACGCATTACTGTTATTACGCTGACGGGCATCGTTTTCACGGAGATTGCCAAAAAGAGATCAGACAGGCAAAGGAGAAATTGGGGAACTGCATTGCCCTGCTACTCCCCAAACATTATATCTGCCAGGATATACAAATGGACAAGCAGTTCCATCAGCGTGACTATTCTTTCAAAAATTTTTCCGATACCTGTTATATTCTTCCGGTAACTTTTGAGTTACAAGTTACAGTTTCTCTTCCCGGTAATTACGCTATTCCCGTATTCTCCTGCAGGGGCGGCCCTCCTTTGGGCAGTTCATTGCTTCGTGGCCCGCCTACGGTATAAATTATTCCTCTCTTAATATTGGAACAGCTTGGCATTCCCTTCAAAAGAGGGGTTTTGCTATGATTCCCTTCCTAGCCACCCACCGGCCATAACCGGTTCACAGCATCTGTATTTCACCTGCTCAATTAATCACAAAGCATGTTACAATTAGCATTCAGGAATAAATATTTAATCATTGTTATAGCCTTGCTGGTCGCCGTTATCAGTATCGTCGCCATACAACGGATCCCGGTAGACATTTTACCCAATTATAAGTCTTCGGCGGTACAGGTGCTGACGCTATACCCGGGCATGCCGGCCGAAGTAATGGAAAAAGATATCAGCAGCCGCCTGGAACGCTGGACAGGCCAGGCCAACGGCATAGCGCGCCAGGAAAGCAAGAGCCTTATCGGGGTCAGCATTGTAAAGGATTATTTCAGAGAGGATATCGACCCAAATGCAGCGCTTTCCCAGGTTACCTCCCTCGCTATGTCAGACTTGTACTACCTGCCTCCGGGTACTGTACCGCCCATGGTGATGCCGTTCGATCCTACGGCTTCTATTCCTCTGGCATTGCTGGCGGTTAGCAGCGACAGCTTATCGGAAAAAGAGTTATACGACATCGCTTATTTCCAGTTGAGGAACCTCTTGGGATCCGTGCCGGGGGTGATCGCGCCTGCTGTATATGGTGGCAAGCTGCGGAGGATCTATATGTATGTATATCCCGACAAGCTGCAGGCCTATCACCTGTCACAGACCGATGTGATGGAAGCCGTACAGAAAAACAACGTGATGATCCCCACAGGGGACGTAAATATCGGAAACCTAAACTATAGCGTAAATGCTAACGGCATGCTGCCAAAGGTGGAGGAATTTAACGATATAGTGATTAAAATGGGTAAGGACGGGTCCCCCGTGTTTTTGAAGGATATCGGTTATGCCAGGGACGCAAGCGCCATTCAGACCAATATGGTTCATATTAATGGCAAAAGACAGGTATATATCCCTATCTATAAAAGGACAGGGGCCAATACGATTGCAGCAATGGAAGGCATTAAAGGAAAGCTTGCTGCATTAAAAGAACGGCTGCCGAAATCGGTGAACCTGGATGTAGTGCTTGATCAGTCAACCTATGTGCGTAATTCCATTAACGGTTTGATGAAGGAAGGCATTATCGGATTGGTGCTGGTATCACTCGCTTTACTATTATTCCTGGGAAATTTTCGGTCCACCTTTATTGTAGCCCTTAGTATTCCACTTTCCATCCTGTTTGCTTTCATCGGCCTGTATTTTACCGGTGATACCATTAATAGTATGACGCTTGGAGGCATTGCTCTAGCCATCGGGCTCCTGGTTGACGACAGTATCGTGGTGCTGGAAAATATAGATAAGCATCTGAAGTCGGGTAAGGCTCCTGCCCAGGCGGCTTTTGATGGCGCCAAAGAAGTAGCCATGCCGGTCCTGGTTACCACCCTTACGATCATCATCGTATTCTTTCCCATTGTATTTCTTACCGGAACGGCGAAATACCTGTTTTCACCCCTGGCACTTGTGGTGTCTCTGGCAATGATCGGCTCCCGCTTGATCTCGATGACTTTAGTCCCAATTATGGCAGCAGCCTTATTTAAAGCCTATTCGGAAAACGATCGGAAAAATGGTTTCCTTGGCGCTTTTGACAGGGGATTCCATAGGCTTACCGGGCGATATGCCCGTATGATGGATACAGTGCTGCGTTATCGCTGGGGAGTAGTCGGGACGGCAGCCATCCTGTTTGCCGTGTCCATGTGGGGTTTTAGCAAGATTGGCACCGAACTGTTCCCTAAAATGGATGTCGGGCAAATTTCCATCGATGTCCGCATGGAGAGTGGAACGCGCATTGAGAATAGTGAAGCTACGATCACAGCCATCGAAAATTTTATCCGGCAGAAAACGGGGGGTGATTTAAATATCATCATTTCCAATATCGGGGTACTGAACGATTGGCCCGCTGCTTATACCAATAATTCCGGAACCCAGGACGCTTCTGTATCGGTGCAATTAAAAGAAGGACATCAGCAATCTACTTTCGACTATGTACAACTATTGCGCACCGGGCTGAAGGAAAAATTTCCGGGAGTACAGTTCATCTTCAATACAGGCGGTATTGTGACGGCTGCCCTCAATTTTGGACTGCCATCGCCTATTGATATCCAGGTAACCGGCAATGACCTGCAAAAAGCGCACGAAATAGGGGTGAAAGTAAGGGATATGGTGCAACAGGTGGAAGGAACGGAAGATGTAAGAGTGCATCAGCGCTATGACCACCCGGAAATAAAACTGGATATCGACCGTACCAAGGCGGCTGAGCTGGGCATAGATGCCGACAACATCGTAAAAAATACCGTGTCGGCCCTGAACTCGTCTGTTAATTTTAAACCCTCGTTCTGGGTGGATGAAAAGAATGGAAATCACTACTTTGTTGGCGTTACCTATCCGGAAACAGAATTGGACAATCCCCAATCGGTGGAAAATATTGCTATTACAGGGACAGGCAGTAGCCAGGCAACACTGCTAAAAAACATTGCAAAAACCACCCTGTCCTCGGCGCCTATTGAGATCAACCACCTGGATATCCAGCGGGTAACCGATGTATATGCAAATGTGGAAGGCAGGGATATCGGCGCCGTTGCAAAAGAAATTGAAATAAAATTAGAAGGGCTTAAAAAAGAATTGCCGGAAGGATACAGCATCAATATCCGGGGGGAAGTGCAGAGCATGAAAAGCGGGTTTAGCAACCTGGGCCTGGGACTGGGATTGGCTATCCTGTTGGTGTATCTCGTTATTGTGCCCTTGTTACGGTCATTCAAACTACCCCTTATTATTATCACGGTCATTCCCCTTGGTCTGATCGGGGTAACCGCTATGTTACTGGCTACCAATACCTATCTCAACATTCAATCCATGATGGGAATTATTATGATGGTCGGCATCACTGTTGCCTACAGCAACCTGTTGGTCGATAAAATGAACAACCTTTTGAAAGAAGGCAAGCCATTGGAGCAGGCTATTAAGGAAGGCGTTGCCAACCGTTTTCGCCCCATCCTGATGACGGCTATTGTTGCCATCCTTGCCTTACTTCCCATGGCAGTAGGGTATGAGACCGGGGGCGAGGCCAATGTTCCTTTGGCAAGAGCCATCATCGGTGGTGTGCTGGCAGCTACCCTGCTTTCCCTATTTGTAGTGCCGGTCTTATTCTACCTGCTTAATAAAAAATTACAAACAAAAATGAAATCGCATTTATCCATCCTATTCATTCCCTTTATGCTTCTAGTATTGTCATCTTGCGGAAGAAACAAAGCGACCGGGCCACAAACTCAACAAGGCAACCGGAATATACCCATAGTCTTAGTGACGAACCCACAAGAACATCCGTTCAATGCTACACTGCAAATTACCGGAACGGCAAAGCCTAATCAATCCGTAAAATTGTACGCGATGACCAGCGGGTATTTGACTCAGCTAAAGGCCGATATAGGGGATTTTGTAAAGCAAGGCCAGGTGCTCGCCATTTTGGAAAACCCGGAGCTTTTACGGGACAAGGAGAGGTTAGAGGCGGAATTAAAAGGGAAACAATCTATTTATGAAAGGCTGAAGAGTATTTACGAAAAAACGCCTCAGTTAACCACAATTGCCGAATTGGAAAGAACAGAAGCGGAGTACAAGATCGTCCAGGCGCAGCTCAACGCTTTGCTTTTACAGATCAGTTACCTGAACGTCAAAGCCCCTTTTAGCGGGGTAATAACGGATCGCTTGGCGGACAAAGGGGCCGTCATCCAAAATGGCCTGAACAATAACAATTCCACGCCTTTGTTTGAATTGCAGGATCTGCAGCCCATCCGATTGCAGGTGGAGGTGCCGGAAACGGATGTCATTTTGATCGGCAAAACAACAAAAGCGGACATCTCCTTTCCCGAACTGCCGGGGGCAAAGTACAGGGCAACCGTTTCCCGGGTCGCTTACGGATTGAATGAGAATACCAAAACCATGAAAATTGAAATTGATTTGCCCAATAGTAACCTGAAAATACGTCCCGGCATGTATGCTAAAGTAGAGATACAAACAATCGGTCACAAAGATGTGCTGTCTGTCCCCAATGAAGCCATAGGAAATGTAAAAGGACAATCCTATGTTTTTGTAGCGGAGAATGGAAAGATAAGAAAGGTAAATGTGAAAACCGGCATACACGATGATAAATATACAGAATTGCTGGAGGCACCAATTAAAGAGACAGATAAGATTGTCGTGCAGGGAAAAGAACTTATCAGCGACGGAGCTATAGTGCAAACCAAATCCCTGAACAACTAATAAAAAGGAGGATCAAAGATGATACTAAAATTTTCAATACAACGAATCGTAATCGCCTTTTTATCGGTCGTATCGACCTCTGCCATAAATGCACAGCAAATCCTTCCGGTAGATCTTGAAACGGTCTTGAAACTGGCGGGGGCAAACAACTTAACCGTTAAGGAATATCAATTGAAATATCAGCAGGCAATAGCCGACCAGATAAAAGCAAAAGAATGGTGGCTTCCCGATATATACGCAGGATTTACCACACATTACCTGAACGGTGCGGCGATGAATACGGATGGGAAGATCTATACGGATATTAATCGCAACAATATTTGGGCGGGCCTGGGTGTAGCGGCGGAAATCGATTTCAGCAAAGGGAAATATACATTACTGGCTGGTAAACAGAAGGCGGCAGCAATAAATTATCAAAGTCTGGCTGAAAGGAATAAGGCTATCCTGGCGGCAGTTGAAGCGTACTTTGATCTACAGGCGGAACAATTGCAATATCTATTCCTTCGGCATTTAGTTGGTCAGTCTGATACGCTTTCACAGCAGATAAAAGTACAGGTGGACGCCGGCATATTGTATCAATCTGATTACCTGCTATCTCAAAGCAATTACAATCACCTCAAAATTTCCATGTTACAAGCAAAGGGCGACTGGCAAATGAAATCTGCCATGCTCGCATCTTTGTTGAATATGGGATCGAATATTTCCCTGATAAGCGCAGATACGTCTTTAGCGCCATTAGAACTCAAAAAACAAATAATAGACACCACATCTTTAACATCGGGATTTACAAAGCGACCTGAATATTTAGGATTGAATGCGGAATTACAATCGTTTGAAACTGGCCGAAAAACGGCTAATGAGGGATTGCTGCTACCAAAGCTGCGCGTGGGGTTGGATAACGGCGCATTCGGAGCGTATGCTGGTCCGGTACAAAGCACCTATCAGTTGAACGGTGCATTGATTTGGAAATTGCCATTTGGAAGACTGAGTTATAAAGGGGATTTAAAACAATGGGACGCCAAAATCGCTATACAGAATAATAAATTGGAGCAATTTCAAAACCAATACCGGGAGGAAGTAACTATTGCTACTGCACAACTTCAAATAGCAGACGCACAAATAGCGATTGCGAAAGAAGCCTTACGGTCTTCCGAAGAGTCTTTGGATCAAAGTATAGAACGGCAAAAGTTGGGTACGGCAAAGCCATTTGAGGTCTTTCAGGCACAACAGTTTTATGTACAGGCACAGTTAGATTATTTTAAGTCCGTGGCAGCATATAATAAGGCACAATATGGGTTAAAGGTAGCATTGGGCGAGGCCTTATAATAGCAACTACTATTTATTAACAATTAAAATTAGCAAAATGAAAAAGTTATTTATGACTTTAGCAGTAGTAATCGAAACATCAATCGTTGCAACTGCACAGATTGATAATGGAATTAATTTGGACGCTGACCATTACGCCTTTAAAGATCACTATACACTTTTTTTTACTCCTGACGGCAAGTTGATAAAAGAGGAAAAAAATTGTTGAATCTATCAATGAAAGTATAAGAAAAAGGGAGGCAACAATTGGGCACCGCAAAGCCATTTTAAGTTTTCCAGGCACAGCAATTTTACCGGCAAGCCCAATTGGATTATATAGAGGTGGTAGCCACCAGCAAACCAGGTACAAAACAATATTTCTGAATTCGGGGGAAGGTCTTCTTATGTTAGCTCTGTTTGCTTTCAGAACATAGTACATGAGAAAGCCCGGTACTATTACCGATAAACCAAAAATGATGATTGAAATAAGAATAAGCGTAGCCGACGACATATTACATTTTTATCTTTTAAACGGTAAAAGGAGAATACCAATAAGATTCTGAGATCCCGGATAGTCCTCCGGATTATCCACACCCAATTTTATAGGTAAAGCGCCCGGTCTATAATAAAATGTCCCAAATACGATATCCCAAATCGCCAATACCACTCCATAATTCTTTGCCTCGTTCCTGTTTGCGCTATGATGGTAGCGATGCGTCTCCGTACCAATTAAAATATAATTCAACCACCCGGCCTTAACATCCACGTTGAAATGTGACACCAAACCTTGCAGGCCAATCAACATCGTAGCCGCCATAGTAGCCTCCGGTGAAATGCCCAGCAGTATCAGTGGCACCTGAATGATGATGGTAGCTATAGAACCATTGATCGGATTAAAAACGGCATGCATGAAAACATATACCTTGTCAGGCAAATGGTGCGCTACATGCACTTTCCAAAGAAACCGACCAATCTTTCCCTTGGCGTCATGGCTTAGCCGGTGATACCAATATTGAAAAAACTCAAATACCACCAGGTAGGCAACCACACTCACTATGATGGGGGCGTGAAGAAAGTAGCCCGTATGCCTTTCGCTGTAGTAAATGGCTATCCAGCCAAATACCATATTAATCAATGCAACCACCGGTGCATCAATCAATATATACTTCAAGTCCCGCCAAAAACTCCTTTTAGTCATCCTCCATTCCACTGACAGCGGAAATATCGTTTCCGTCACCACTAGGATCAGCACCAGAAAAACAGTGATGATCCCGGAAACCAGTTTGTAGTCTAAGCCGACATCTACCGACAAGGTAATGGCCAGCATGACTATCGTTAATAGCGCTGGGTAGAGCCCATAGGAAATGATCTTTTCAAGATGCTTTTTCATATTATTGAACATTATGTTTATTTTTGAACAGACTGTTTTGTTTTTGCAAATCTAGTCCTGATCTCTAAAACATACAAGGTATGAATACCGCCGATTGTCCATTTTTGAACAAACGGGAAAAAAAGTTCAATAAAATGAAGGAGAAAAAAACAGACCGGAGAATTCAGAAAACAAAAAAAAGTCTGACCGAGGCCTTAATAAAATTAATACTGGAGAAGGGGTATGAAAAAGTTACCATCCAGAATATTCTCGACGAGGCAAATATCGGCCGTTCTACCTTCTATTTTCACTACGAGAGCAAGGAACAGCTTTTGTTCGGCGGCCCTGATAACCTGAACGTAAAATTGTTTGACGATGTGAATGCATCCGGTGAAATCGACTTTTTAAATTTGTTTGACCATCTTGCCGAAAACGTGCAATTAGCAAAGGCCATGTTAATGCAGCAAGGTGGGAATACTATGCCTGCATTCTTCAGGAATAACATAGCTTTAAAAGTCAAAAAAAAGTACAGTTCCCAATTCAGAAAAACAAAGTCAGACCAAAAAGTACTCAACTACCTGTCGGACGCAGCAGGGGCAGCCGTCATGAGCCTATTGGTTTCCTGGCTGGAAGATGACCTGTCCTATAGGCCCGGTGAAATATCCGAAAAATGCCAAAATATGGTTTCTGCCATTTTTGCCCGCTGAACCCTATTTGACTGCTTCGTGAAGGTCCGGATCAATGCGGCACAGTAACTCGTCTTTAATAATGCCTACGGACTCTGTTTGCTAATGATTCATTATATGCCATATTCAAAATTATCCTCTTTCTGTATAAGATTTAAGCCCCGAAAAAAACTTTTTTATACCGGTATTTGATTGTTTACGTATCATTAAAGCATCTAGTATTTTTCCGAATATGCCATACTTGATTTGGTATTCCATAACCTGCTTTACTTTGATTTGGTGGCCGGTTTGTTCAAACGTATAACTATGCTTTAGCCTTTGAACGGGAAAGGAACAGGCCGTCAGTTCATACACCAGCAATTCGTTGTGCTGCGATACAGTTACCTTCTCTTCAAACCAGTTCTTTCCGTCGTTCATATCTACTTTTCTTATTGCACCTATGCCACTTGTGATTTGCGAAAGCGCCTGTGATTTTTTTACAGTCGGATCGTACTTTTCAAGTTCTTCAATATGGGAAAGTGCTTCCCAGACCTTATTGATAGGAGCATCAATGATGATTTCGTTGTATAATGTTGTCATCGCCTTTTATTTTTCGGTGAGTGATTTTATGTTGTTCAATATTTTCTCCTGGGCTTTTGAGATCATCTTTTTCATCATTATGCCGTTCATGATTTTTGCAATGATATTAGCAGGTCGGTACCATGTTTCGCTCGTAACCTTTGTTTTAGTATCGCTTAATCTTTCAAGATTAAAACAAAACCGGGTGTCCTTAAGCATTTTGCTCATCCCCATCGTATCACTTTCAATGGACCAGACAGTCTTCTGCTCGGGAACTAATTCAATTAGTCTTTCGGTCATTGTTCCTTTTCGCCCCTACCTGCAATTTACTCATGGATTTATGGTTTTTTTAATTCACTTTCGTTTTTAAAGTACAAATCTAATAATTTACTTTAATTTTGCAAGTGAAATGTTAAATTTGTACTGTGAAGAAGAGAAAAATTACTTACAGGTCGGACTGCCCGATAAGCACCGCCCTTGATATCTTTGGCGATAAATGGTCGCTACTTATTATCAGGGATATGATGTTTAAAGGGAAAAGTACTTATGGAGATTTTCTAAAAGGGGGTGAAGGGATGGCTACTAATACCCTTGCTGACCGGCTGGCCATGCTGGAATGTGCCTATATTATTTCAAAGCACAAACACCCAGAAAGCAAGGCGAAAATCCTTTATAGGCTTACCCCTAAAGGCATTGACCTGATACCTGTACTGGTTGAAATTATTGCCTGGAGTGAAAAATATCAGGTGGTGCATCCACAGGCCAAAGAATTTGCCAAACAAATTAAGAAGGATAAATCAGGGCTTATTAAAACATTGTTGGCCACATTGAAGTAAATTTAGCTGCCGAAGAAATGTACCCTTTTGGCCTATATACGTTTTCTGCTTGATAACGATTATTAATAACCAATAAAAGTAAAACAACATGAAAAATGCAATCAACTGGTTTGAAATTCCCGTAAAAAACTTCGACAATACAAAAACGTTTTATGAAACAATTCTTGGCGCCAACTTGCAAGTAATGGAAGCAATGGGGATGAAATCCGCTTTCTTTCCGGCAGAATTGCAAACTGGTGGTATTGGTGGATGTATCATTCAAGGCGAAGGATATGAACCTTCACCAAAGGGGTCGTTAGTTTACCTCAATGGAGGCGATGATTTAAGTGTTCCACTTTCAAAAGTTGAGGCTGCAGGTGGAAAAATACTTTTGCCTAAAACCGCAATAGGCCCAAATGGTTTCATGGCACATTTCACCGACACCGAAGGAAACAAAGTAGGATTTCACTCAATGAAATAGAAAACACAAAACAGGCAGCACCGTCATAATGTAAGCTCCCAGAAAACGCACCATTAAGGGTTGGAGAAAATTCTGCAAGCTATACTTGAGGATATTTCTCCAGTAACTAGAACTGACGGAAGGAAGAGCCACCGGTATCCCGGTTATTCTGGAAGCATTAAAACATAATGCTATGTGGCCGAGCAACAATCTTTTTACAACTCATTGGTTATAAGTGAATTTAGAGCACTTAAGGCCACTAGCCCCTCCATAATTTGGTTCGAATTCCATCTTGCCAGGGGCACTTAATGGTCTTGTAAATAATTGATTTACAAGACCATTTTATTTTAGGTGTGTCAAATTCTCCCGCTTTTTTTCGCTTTCTCGGTTATCCTTTTAGTGGATCTCGCGCTCACTTTTTGGCAGCACATGTAATCGGCTGTTAGCTATTTTTCGGGCCTTCAAAAAAAGATGAAAACTTTTTTGAAACTGAGGGAGTTGATTTTTTCCGCTTTTCATCACTTTGGGGTATACCCGAATTCAACGAGGATCCATGCGTGAATTCGCCAACCATTTCTCCGAAAATGGCATATTCATTGATGCCTTATTTTTTCACCTTACAAAATGTCGTGTTATGAATATCGTGAAAAGGAAGAATAGTAAGGGGGATAAAGCCTATTTCTTTGCTGAATATGGACGTAAAGCAGGAGAACGTCTGGCCACAGGGATATTTATTTATACCAGCCCCAAAGACCGAATAGAAAGAAACCACAACAAAGAAGCTCTAAAACTTATTGCTACAAAAAAAACCGAGCTACTGCTTGAGCAACAAGCAATCGGTTCGGGATTTATTCCAGCTCATAAGTTCAAGGCGAATTTTTTGGATTATTACCAGGAGTATGTCGCCAAGAACAAACGAAAGGGTAATCGGCATCGCTCAAATAGTCTTACGCAATTTAGGTTGTTCCTGAAAAGCGACTTTATTTCCGCCATTGATATAACGGAAAATTTGTGTAAGAGATTTCGATAATTCTTATTGGATAAATATACGGGAGAAACAACCGCTAATTATTTTTTATACTTTAAGCAAGTAATCAAGGCTGGAACAAAAGATAGTTACTGGAGATATAATCCTGCAGAGGATGTGAGTTCGCGGAAAAATCCGGTTGTCAAGTTGAAAGAGAATCTGGAGGCTGATGAATATATCAAAGGCTATCTTAGAGAAAAGGAGAAAAATTCTAGGGGAAAGAGCACTAGGACGGGTATTTGAATTGCCAACGCATGATGACAGGATTCGAATTACTATCGTCCTATAATTGAACGATTTACAATTTTTCGAGATGCATTTGTTTAGCTATACAATTTCCGAACAACTTCCCACAGACTTGAGGCGACTAGCAAACCTGGAAATTTGAAAACCAAGGTATTCAGTTTCATTTCTATTTGCCCTTCTTTTTCCCCAGATTCATCTTGTTATGATATAAGCAAAATATTGTATATTTGATCAACCTTCCTAATTAAGAAACCTATAAAGCTTTGTAATAAGGTCGTCGACCTGATCAAAGAGAATATCGAAAGCGGAAAATTACAAGCCCGGTGAAAAATCCCCCAGAACCGATCCCAATGAAATTGTACAATGTAGGAAGATCGACCGTCGGCGAATCGATCCAAACGCTGGCCAGCTCGGAGATTTTATAGGATCCCCTTTGCCGGCTTTCTACGCCAGCAAAGGTTTAATATCTATACAATGGAACACCGTATTTTAATGCACGCAGATGAAAATAAGGATTAAAGGCAACTCATTGCGTTATCGCCTTACCAAAAGCGATATCGCCGGCTTGGCCGAAACCGGTTATTTACGGGAGCAAACGGATTTTGCAGGGAGGTCGCTTATTTATGCAATAAAGGCGATGGATGGCGATGCATTAGCCGCCGAATTTGTGAACAACGTCATCACCCTTTTCATCCCGAAGCAAATGGTCGCCGAACTGGTGAATACGGAAAAGGTCGGCTTTGAAAATGATAGCAGTCCTTTATACCTGTTGGTTGAAAAGGACTTTACCTGCCTGGATAACATGGACGAAGATCAGAGCGACAATTACCCCAATCCGCTGGAAACAAAAACTTGTTAAAAATATATAACAATGGAAAATAATGAAGTGCCTTCAGCTCAAAACCCGGAAAAGCTGTTGGATCTAAAGGCAACGGGACCGAAAAGGTGGGCGGCCGGTGTCCCGGCCGTCGTTGCGGCGTTGAGTGATGTCATGGAAGAGGGGATCCCTTTGAGAGGAACAAGAGCGCTATTCGCCATGAACCAGCGAGGCGGCTTTGATTGCCCCAGCTGCGCCTGGCCCGACCCGGATGATGACCGGTCGCCGGTTGGCGAATATTGCGAGAATGGCGCCAAGGCGCTGGCGGAAGAGGCGACCGCCAAAAAAGTGACCGCGGAGTTCTTCGCCAGTTATTCGGTAGCCGAACTGGCGGAGCTGACCGATTTTGAGATCGGGAAGAAGGGGCGGCTGACCGAGCCGATGTATTTGCCGGAAGGGGGCACGCACTACCAGCCGATCAGCTGGGATGATGCCTTTGCAAAGATCGCCGCCCATCTAAAGGCGCTGGACTCTCCGGATGAAGCCATTTTTTATACATCAGGGCGTACCAGCAATGAGACCTCCTTTTTGTACCAGCTCTTCGTAAGGGAGTTTGGCACCAACAATATGCCCGATTGCTCCAATATGTGTCATGAGACCTCCGGCACCGCCCTCGGGCCGACGATTGGGATTGCCAAGGGAACCGTAACGCTGAATGATTTTTACGACACCGACCTGGTCGTGATCATCGGGCAGAACCCGGGCACCAATGCCCCCCGGATGATGAGCGCACTGGAGAAGGGAAAAAAGAATGGGGCCAAGATCCTCGCCATCAATCCGCTGCCGGAGGCGGGGATGATGGCCTTCCGGAATCCCCAGGAGATGTCGGGTATTTTAGGAAAGGGAACACAACTGGCCGATCTTTATCTGCCGGTTAAGATCAACGGGGATATGGCTTTGTTAAAGGCTTTTGAAAAGCTGCTGCTGGAAGCCGAAAAAGCATCCCCCGGAAAGGTACTGGACAACGAATTCATTGCCGAAAAGACGGCCGGGTATACTGAATTTATCCAACAGTTCGACAACTACCAATTGGACGAGCTGGCAGCCGCGGCCGGGCTCCCCGCCGCCGATATTCGCCTTGCCGCCGGGATGCTGGCCAATAATAAGCGCATCATCTGGTGCTGGGGCATGGGTCTGACCCAGCAGCCTAACGGCGTGGACATGATCAGGGAGATCGTCAACATCTGCCTGATGAAGGGCAGTATCGGCAAACCTGGGGCAGGCATCTGCCCGGTGAGGGGACACAGCAATGTGCAGGGTAACCGCACCATGCTGATCAATGAAAAGCCCACCAACCGGGAGCTCGATCGTTTGAAGGAGGTCTTTGGCTTTGAACCGCCGCGCCGGCACGGGTATGATGTGGTCAACGCCATCAAAGCGATGCATGCAGGCAAGGGAAAAGTGTTCTTTGCCATGGGCGGGAATTTCCTTTCGGCCACACCCGATACCCCTTATACTGCCGAGGCCTTGCGAAAGCTGAAACTGAGCGTGCATGTTTCCATCAAGCTCAACCGCAGTCACCTGGTGCACGGAAAGGAGGCGCTGATCCTGCCCACCCTGTCGAGGAGCGATAAAGATATCGTCAACGGAGAGCTGCAATTTATCAGCACCGAAAATTCGATGGGCGTAGTGCAGGCATCAAAGGGTATCCTGAAACCCGTCTCCGACCAACTGATCAATGAGACTCAGATCGTCTGCCGGATGGCCATGGCCACCCTGGGCAGCCGGTCCGTCGTCGACTGGCGCCGGTACATGAACAGTTATGATGATATCCGGGATATCATCGAAAAATGTATCCCGGGTTTCGAGAACTACAATAAGCGTGTCCGGGAGAAAAACGGCTTTTATTTGCCCAATCCGGCCCGGGACGGTAAGTTCATTACTGAGCGGTTTGGCGACCGGGCGGCGTTTACCATTACCCGCCTGCCCGTCAATACACTGGCTGAGGATGAATACATACTGGCGACGACCCGTACCCATGACCAGTTTAATACCACCATTTATGGATTGCAAGACCGCTATCGCGGAATAAAGAACGAGCGGCGGGTGGTATTCATGAACCGGAAGGATATGGAGAAAGCCGGTTACGTGGAGGGTGAAAAGGTAGACCTGTTCAATTATGACGATGGTATCGAGCGCATAGCAAGGTTGTTCGTGGTGGTGCCCTATCCGGTTCCCGAACGCAATACTGTGGCCTACTATCCGGAGACCAATGTATTGCTCTCGATAAACAATGTTGTCGGGGAGAGCAATATGCCCGCGGCTAAGTTCATCCGGATAAAGATAAGAAAGCACCATGCATAAATTTAAGCGATGGAGAATCGCCATCGCGGGTGTATTGTTGCAGCAATCTGGAAATAAAAAGCCTTCAGGATTTTTTGAACCTGAAGGCTTTGCTTGGAACCCCTTGCCCAAAATTGCATTTTTGGGGAATCCTATGACTTGCCGGGAGAGCATACACAGTTTGCACTAATTTTTTGTTACAATAATATGCGTTGCTTTTTCTCCATTTATTTTTTGGACTTGATTGAAGCCTAAAGCAGACATATCTATTCCCGAAAATAAGTGTTCTCCGCTACCAAGAAATATCGGGGAGAATGCCAGGTGCATTTCATTAATATAGCCTGCTTGTAAGAATTGACGGATGGTCGAAGCTCCGCCACCAATGCGTATGTCTTTACCATTCGCGACCTTTTTGGCCTCTTCCAGGGCGGATTCAATACCACCTGTAATAAAGTGAAATGTTGTTCCACCTTTCATTTTAAGTGGTTCTCTTGCATGATGGGTTAAAACAAAGACAGGAACATGATATGGCGGCTCTTCACCCCACCAGCCTTTCCACTCATTATCCGGCCAGGGTCCACGAATGGGCCCAAACATATTGCGTCCCATAATCCACGCGCCAATATTCTCCATTGACTTCTCAGCGAAGTCGTTATCCACTCCCTCAGTTCCGCCCTCTTTGCCGGTCATACGATGAAACATTTTTGTGGTAACGATCCACGTATGAAGCTCTCCGCCTCGCACGCCGAGTGGATTCTCTAGTCTTTGGTCTTGTCCAGCTCCAAATCCATCCAGGGAAACTGAAAATGCTGCTACTTTTATCTTGCTCATGCTTTTATAATTTTAGGTAAACTAACTTCAATACAAAGATCGAGAGAAAATCGGATTGGGATAGGGGCTGAATATGACAAAATAAAAGGCTGTTTGCGACAGCGACCGGCTAGCGTACGTCAAACTACCCAAAACTTTTCGCATTCAGCCACTATTATTGTCGCATTTACACTGCAATAATATATCGTTTTTGCTAAACTAGATGCACTTAGCCAGACGCTTACTTTGACAATACTATAAACAAGAATTTTATCGGTCGAGTCTATAAGATTAAATTTATATTTATACGTTGTAGTAAGTTTCATCCATTCGATATCTGAATATATTCTACCTGTAGAATCCTTTACAACAACTTGTCTTTTAAGATTGCGAATTCCCGGAAATAAAGGGTTCTGGGCAATTAAGAATTCAAAGAAGCAAGGGCCGTTTGCAATTTTCGGGTTGAATCAACCCCTTTTACGTATTTTTGAGTTTCAACTTAACTATATGAAGTTTTTAATGCTTGCGCTACTTTTTCTAATGATTTTAAATTTAAATGGGAATGCGCAAAGAATTGATTCCCTCTTTATAAGCGCAGCAATTTCGAAATTAAAACACTCGAAGGAATATACAATGAAAGTTGCTGATTTGATGCCAGAGACAAATTATGCCTTTAAGCCAGCACCAACCGAAATGAGCTTCGGTGAACAACTTATTCACCTTTGTTCAAATATGCGGTGGCTATGCTCATCCTATCTAAGTAATTCAGAAAACCCGATTACAAAATCAGACCTAAAACTGGTTAAAAAAGAAGAAATCATGCATACATTAAGCAAAACATATGATTTTGCGCTAGATGTATTGCAACATTTCGACCTAGCCAGACTATCGGATACTGTATCTTTTTTCGCAGGGCCAATGAACAAACTTCAAATAATTAATCTTCTGAATGATCATCAGACACATCACCGGGCGCAGATGTTGGTATATTTAAGATTAAACGGCATCAAGCCTCCGGATTATATTGGATGGTGAATTGCTCGAATGTGCCCTTCCCATCCAGGTATACAGGGGGCTCAGCATAGAAGCCATTCCCACCCCAATTCCTGCGCAAAAACGCATGGCCACAAAAAAAATAAAACTCGGGGCAATTGCCATGCCCAATGAGGAGAGGGCAAAGATCAGGGCAGCAGTGATCAACCCGGGCTTTCGCCCAAAACGGTCGGCCAGGGACCCCGCTACAAGACAGCCGAATATACAGCCTAACGCGAGGGAACCCGTAAGAAAGCCTTCCCACCAGGCATTCAAAGCAAATACGGTCTTGAGAAAGGGAAGCGCACCTGCTATGACCGCAAAATCAAAACCAAAAAGATATCCTCCCAAAGCCGAAATAAAGGATATACGCAGGATATATCGCTGATTAAATGTTGTAGGTTGATGGGATATTATGAACCGGTTTGATCATTGACAGCCTGCAGCAGATGAACGGGAAAATGAGTCTTTTTTAAAAAGTCGATCATATTGATTTGTATGTTAGCCCCCAGGTGATACAAATCGTTATTAAGCACCTCTTGCAAATAATGTCCGGCAACTTTATAATTTCCGAGGCCCAACCACCCTAATCCGATCATATAAAGACAATGCAGTTTATTTTTAAGATCCAGGTCCTGGTCAAAAACCAACAGGTCAGGGAGAGAGACCGCAAAATAATCTATCTGGATAGGGTCATTCAAATGCTGGTTCCCGAATTGGATAAACCGGTTAAAAATAGAATAGGCCCTTGGTATGTCCTCCAACTTTATCCAGGCCAACCCCTGATAAAATATTTTATCGGGTTGCGGATCGTTATAAAAAATGGACTGTACCGGCTCATCGTTGCCGATAGTCGCCTTTTGAAAACAGGCGATGGCCTCCTGTTTTAATCCCAACCCTTCATACGCGCAACCCTGCAAATAATGAATATCGTTTTCCTTTGTTCCATACAATTTGCCCTCACCAAGATTATGCGGGTATTGTTCGGTATTTTTGAGCAGATCCAGCGCCTTGTTAAAGTCGGCTATTCGGATTGCCTTTTTAGCCAGTTCAATATGCGCTACCAAAAATTGCCCGACCACTTTCCCTTCTCCGCCCTCCCATGGATGGAACTGCCTCTTCGCAATCAGGTCCTTCGCCAGTGGCTGGTGGAACAAGCTGCTCGTCGAAGACCTGAACCATGACGGTCACCCGGACCTGGTGATCGGAAACCTGGGATTAAATACCCAGTGTAAAGCCAGCGACCAGGAACCGGCGGAGATATATTATAAGGACTTCGATAACAACGGATCGGTAGACCCGATATTATGTTTTTACATCCAACATAAAAGCTATCCCTACGTAACACGCGATGAACTACTTGATCAGATAAATATGATGCGTTCACGTTTTCCGGATTATAAAAGCTACGCAGATGCCACGATAACGGATGTTTTTACAACGGAAGAGCTTTCCGGCGCTCATCACTTACTAGCCAACTATCTGAAGACGGCTTATTTTGAAAGCGATGCCCATGGAAGGCTCCATGAAAAAGACCTGCCGATCGAGGCTCAATTTTCACCGGTATATACCATAAAAGCTTTGGACTTTGACAATGGCGGGAATAAAGATTTGCTCCTATGTGGCAATATTAACCAGTCCCGCTTACGTTTTGGCAAGTACGATGCCAACTACGGCCTATTGCTAAAAAACGATGGCAAGGGCAATTTTACTTACATATCCCAACAACGATCCGGCTTTAAGTTATAGGGTGATATCCGAAGTATAATCCAAATAAACCACATCTTATTGTTTGGTATCAATCAAAATGAGCTTAAAGCTTACGATTCTAAACAAAAGCGATAATGATGCTGGTCTCATATCCGGCAATAATATAATAGAGAAAGCTACCCTTGAGGATATTGTCCCAGTACAGTTACAAGATTATCTGAGAGTTTCAGGAAGCCGTTCAGCAGAATGGATTGGTCAGCGGCCTTTGCGGAAAATACGAGAGCAGATCAATTTGTTAGACGGACCACTACTATACGGCTGGTAAATTTTAAATGTGTCTATTGCTAAATTGAAACTGTCATTCGCTTTGTATCGCCTTAAAATGAATGTATCTAGTTCGTTAGGAGCAAAACCGATAAAAGATGGTTGAATCGCTCTGTTGAAACAAGGTTGGTCAGTGGTGCAACTATAAAATAATAAGGAAGAAAATAGCAAAATTGGCATCCTCCATTTAGCCCTGCCATAAATTTTGTTATATAAATTCGTCATATATGAATAGTAAATTTCAATTTGAATTTAATGCTTCCTTTGTTAAATAAAAACGAAATCGACGTCTTTGAGCTTGCATGATCCCAACAGGGAATATAGCATGGTGCTACGTTGTGCCGCTTCATGACAGGATTATCCTTCGGATGATCCATTAAGGGGGAGGTCTTGATGGACTTGAAGAGATTCGAACTTGTAGCCTACTGATAACCAATGCATATGCATCAATTCAGCTCCATAGTTGCAGATAAGAGAACTTATGTTGTACCAGAAATAAAATCATCGGTATCGTTTTATTTGTGTCAAGTAATAATTCTGAGGTAACTAAACGCATACCTTTAACGAAGGCGAATTAATTCAACATTTAGCCATATGAAAATAAAAAAGTTACCCCCTGCTGCTACCAGCAATGAGTCCCCCTTGCTGATCAAAAGTCTGCTGGCTTATTCCCTAATGCTGGCACCTGAGCGAGAGATTGTATACAGAGACCTGGTACGTTACAATTATTACACTTTCAACGAACGTGTCAGACGCCTTTCCAATGTTCTGGAAAGATTGGGCCTGAGAGGAGGGGAGACTGTGGCTGTTATGGATTATGACAGCCACCGGTATCTGGAGTGCTATTTTGCTATTCCCATGACGGGAAATGTACTCCACACGATCAACTGGCGATTGTCGCCCGCCCAGATCCTATACACCATCAATCATGCGGAGGACGCAGTGTTGATCGTGAACGCAGATTTCCTGCCCGTCATAGAGAAGTTCTCCGGAGAGATGCCAACAGTGCGGCATATCATCGTGGTGGCGGACGGTCCGTCGACATACACGACCAATCCCGACTACGAATCCCTGCTCAACGCTGCCGAAACGCAATACGATTTCCCCGACTTCGACGAGAACGCCGTTGCCACGACTTTTTATACTACGGGCACAACCGGTGATCCCAAAGGGGTTTATTTCACGCACCGGCAGTTAGTGCTCCATACTCTGAACCTGGCAGTGACCTTTGGATTTGTGGATAGTGCATCCGGTCGTTGTCGCAGCGATGATGTTTATATGCCCCTGACACCAATGTTCCATGTGCATGCCTGGGGCTTTCCCTATCTGGCCACGATGTTTTCCATGAAGCAGATCTATTCCGGCAGGTTATCCCCTGCAGTGGTCGCCGATTTAATCAAGCGGGAAAGGCCCACTTTTTCCCATTGCGTTCCCACGGTACTCCAAATGATCCTTCTTTGTCCCGAAGTAAAAGAGATGGATCTGTCAGGATGGAAGGTCATGATAGGAGGCGCAGCTTTGACCAAGGCGCTGGCTAAGTTGGCCCTGGAACGGGGCGTGGATGTCAATGTAGGATACGGCATGTCCGAAACCTGCCCGGTGATAGCCACTAGCTATATCCGGATAGCGGACGCGGACATGGATATGGAGTGGCAGTTGGCTGCCAGGACGCGCTCTGGTATTCCCACGATCCTCACCGATCTCCGGGTTTGGAATGAGTCCGGGCACCCTGTGACGACAGATGACAAAGAGAGCGGCGAGATTGTGGTCCGTTCTCCATGGCTTACGCAGGGTTATGTAAAAGATCCCGACAGGGGAGCGGCCCTTTGGAAGGACGGCTACTTGCATACGGGAGACGTGGCGACCGTAGATGCGAAACATTCGCTCAAAATCTCCGACCGGATCAAGGACGTAATCAAGAGCGGGGGGGAGTGGATATCCTCTATAGACCTGGAAGGTCTGATCGGGTTGCATACGGCGGTCGCCGAAGCGGCGGTGGTGGGGCTTCCGCATCCCAAGTGGGGGGAAAGGCCCTACGCGTTGGTCGTGTTGCGCTCCGATGCATCGGTGGGACAGCTCGAATTGAGAGACCATATCCGGCAATTCATTGATCTAGGGCAAATAAGCAAATGGGCTATGCCGGAGGAATTTGTATTTGTAACAGACATTCCCAAAACCAGCGTGGGTAAGATCGATAAGAAAAGGATCCGCTCTGAATGGGCGACCACTGCCGGGAAAGAGGAAACAAATACTTAGAATTTTTATTAGCCTGGTATTCTAAAATATTGACACTCCAGGAGCAAAGCATAATACAAACAACCAGTATTAACGCTAAGAGGATCACAGGGGAAATTCTGTCAGTCCTTCAAACCAAAGACCCCGCTCTGGGAGCAGGCTTTAAAATATAGTCGACTTGGCAGGACAATTCTCGAACCGGTTTTTGACCGACTTAAAGCAATTATCCATCCTATCTATTTGAATACAAATATTTTATAATATCATTTCGGCTTTATCCAACAAGTAATGAAAAGTTAAGAAAATGTTAGAGCGCTTAGATGCCTCCAATGGAAAAGTAGATTTCCGCGCCTGGGAACCCGGTAGGTGTTTTAAAATGGCAAAGCCCCCGTAATGAAGGCTTATCTCGTGATTCGCAATCGAACAGGAACTGTATCAAAAACAAACAATTCTTTATCCTTGCTTCCCATATAATTAATTGATATTTAATTAAATGAGAAATAGGCATATTTTTAGTCGTGATTTCAATACTATGATATCCAGTTTCTTAAAAATAGCATTTCGTCATCTTTTACGAAACAGGACTTTTACGCTCATTAATCTTGCAGGTCTTACTCTAGGGATGACTTGCGCGCTTTTTGCCATCTTGTTCGTAAGAGATGAAATAAGCTATGATCGCTTTCACCTCAACGCGGGTCGGCTTTATCGTCTGAATACCCTTATCTCCAATACAAGCGATGGCACTCAACAAATAATTGGTACAACCGGGCAAGTCCAGGGTCCGGCGTTCAAGACCTCGATCCCCGAAATCGCGGATTATGTCCGGATTTTAGGTACTGACGGCGTAAATCTTACCGGCAACAATAAGTCGATTGCCGTCAAAAACATCTACGCTGACAGCAGTTTTTTCAGAATGTTCTCTTTTCCACTGTTGTCCGGGGATGCCAAAACAGCACTGACAAACCCGCGTTCAATTGTACTCTCGGAAAATACTGCCTTGAAATTTTTCGGAACCACAGATATTGTCGGCAAAATACTGAAGATCGAAGAGGGCAGGGGAATGGAAAATCTGATAGTCACCGGGGTGGCAAAAAATTCACCAGCCAATTCGTCCATCCAATTTGATGTACTTATTTCGTTCAGCTACCTTCAATTAATGTTTAAAGATGACAATTGGCTGAACCAATATCTTACCACCTTTATCTTATTGGAGCCTGGCGCAACCGCCAAAAGTGTAGAACAAAAACTCTCAAAAGTATTTACCATACGCACAAAAAATCAGTTCGTCGGATCGAATTTGCATCCCGGTCAATTATTCCAGTTTGGGCTGGAGCCTTTTACCGATATTCATTTAAAATCATTGACGTTGGCAGGATATGGGACTGCTGACGAGGAAAAAGGTTTGTCTGGCGCGAGCAATATTGTTTATTCCTATATACTTTCAGGGATCATCGGGTTTATATTGTTGATGGCCTGCGTTAATTTCATTAACCTGAATATTGCCGGCTCTTTGAAAAGAACGAAAGAAATTGGGATAAGAAAAATCATAGGAAGCAGTCGCAAAAGTATTATCATACAGTTTTTGATAGAGACGGCTCTCGTTTGTTTTACTTCTTATTTGCTTGCGATCTTGTCGAGCAAATTATTGCTCCCGCTTTTCAACCAGTTATCCGGCAAAAATATATATCTCTCCATTTCTGAAAACGCAGGCTTCTTTGTCGATGGCGCTATCCTTATGATTGGTTGCATTATTGTAGCAGGATTATATCCTGCCCTCGTGATCTCATTGTTCAATCCTCTTCGATCATTAACCAGCAAACAAAAGCTAGGTGGAAAAAATTATTTTGGGAAGAGCCTTATTGTCTTTCAATTCACTCTGGCAATTGGATTGGTGACTGCCTCCTGCGTATATTATTATCAGATGAAATTTATCTCATCCAAAGACTTGGGATACAACCCCCATGATATTATCAAGATCCATTTGCCGCCCCAAAGGGCAGATACGAATGTCATGGAATTATTCAAGAATGCATTACTTATGGCACCATCTGTTAATGGGGTTGCTGGCGTGATGGGGAGAAGTATGGGGTCGGTTATTGCTAATGGAAAAGAGGTGGCAGTAAGAAGAAACAACATCGACGACAATTATTTATCAATCCTTGAAATCCCGTTAAAAGAAGGGCGGAATTTTTATAGCCGAAATGAGGCAGATTCAGCGGGTTCGGTGATAGTAAATGAGGCTTTTGAGAAAGCCGCTGGTTGGAAGAATGCGGTCGGCCATCAGCTGGTGGACCTCGATGACCATCATTCACGGACGATCATCGGAGTGGTGAGGGATTATCATTATGCTTCTCTTAAAGAAGATATCCAGCCCGAGGTGTTGAATTTCAGGAACACAGAGAATATTTTGGTAAAAGCTCAAAATGGGAAGGATATCCAGGCATTATCGGCTATATCGAGGGCATTCAAGAGAATATTCCCCGATCATTATTTCGAATATCAATTTCTTGATGATGAGAATTCAGCAGTGTATCAGACTGACAAAAAATGGGAGCAGATCACCTTTTACGCTGCTGGCATAGCGCTGGTCATTTGCTGTATAGGATTATTCGGTCTAAGCATTTTTGTCGCGCAGCAGCGGATCAAAGAGATCGGTATTCGCAAAGTTCTCGGCGCTTCAGTTGCTGGAATCACGGCGCTATTGGCAAAAGACTTCATAAAGCTTGTCATCCTGGCTATTATTATCGCTTCGCCACTTGCATGGCTGGTTATGAATGAATGGTTGGAGAATTTTGCATACAGGATAGACATCGAATGGTGGATATTTGCCTTGTCTGCAGTTATTTCAATATCTATCGCGCTCTTCGCCATAAGCTTTCAATCAATAAGAAGCGCTTTGTCCAACCCGGTAAAAAGTCTGAGGTCGGAGTAACCTTCAATCGCGACGTCTCTGCTCTGGAAAGACAAAACCCCCCGCAAAGCGGAGGCTTGTATCTCTATGTGTCGCCTTGGCAGGACAATTCTCGAACCATTTTGCAGACGATTTGATGCGTTTAGCGAATCTAGTAATGTGAAAACCAATATATTGATGGCATCTTCTTTCATTTAGGCAATGTCCAAAACAGTAAAGAAAATGTTAGAGGGGAACGACCTCAATGGCAAGCGGTTGGTGATCGTCCCTTGATCCTGGCAACGCCTTGCTGCCCTTCCTATTTCAATAAGCTTCCAGGCGTAACGCCAAATCGCTGCTTGAACGCCCGCTGAAAATGCTGGGGGTGGGCGTACCCCAATTCATAAGCGATGGCAGAGATGTTTTTCTCGCCTTCAAAGATGAGTTGTTTAGCCCGTTTCAACCTTTCTTCCTGAACGAGCGCAAACACGCTCAGCCCAAACACTTGCCTGAAATATTTTTTCAGCTTAAATTCGTTAAGGCATACTTGTCTGGATAACTCCGCAAGCGAGGGCGGGCTGTAGAGGTTCCGGAGGATTATATCCCTGGCATGGTAAATTTTTTCCAGATCGGCCTTCCCGATATCCGGTT
>DASWFF010000015.1:0-59147 GCA_036394375.1 Puia sp. | reverse complement strand
GATGCTTACCTGGCTGAAGGCAGGACCCGCCAAAAAAAAGAATGCCAATACGAGCGCACCGTTTTTAAGTATGGAATGCATACATACAAATTTTCAGATATTAATTAAAACAAATGCTATGTCCCGGATACGGGTACGTTCAGGTGATAACAGGTCAATTGAATAATTGAATAATTCGCTCAAACAGATCCGACAGGTAAGTAACAGAGTGGGGGTAGTAATTGAATAAGGCAGATATTAAATAAGCATAAGGATTAAGCTGGAACCAAAGATAGAAAAAATATCAATTATGGAATATACCCTAAAAGTAGTAGTCGCCTGACGGGATGCTCAGCCCTCTTTCACATGCTTCTGATGATACAAAGAAGAGAAATCCCCCAATGCACAGAATCCCTGACGGTCAAAAGAGAGGCGATTCAGCCTTAGTCTCCCGATATCATCGGCCAATACTTTGCGGGTAAAAGGGTTCAGGGTGCCTCCCGGGCCCCCGGCCGAAGCGACAGGATCATATTGAAAAGCCGGATCGCAGAGAGTTCCCCGGGGATACATCATGCCCGGCTGCCCCCCTCCCCGGATATCCAGCTGTTTGGGGTGATCCAGACCCAGGGTATGTCCATACTCATGGGCGGCGGTAGTAGAATGACGGGGTAAGTTTCCCAGCTTAAAATAGCCGGTGTTCGACCCGAGTCCATCCACAAAGGAAATATCGTGCAGGGAGAATTCTTCAATCCTGAAAAAGTTGAGCCGGGGATCGGTATTATGCCAGACCGTTGCCGGAGGGAGATCCGGCGTATAAACTCCTTCGATCTCAAAATACACTTCATACCACTCCTTCCGGATCTTCACGCCGGCCCTGGGCTCATTCCAATGATGGCCGATCTCTTCGGCGATCCGGATAGCCAGGTCTTTATCAGCAGCATCCCCATAAAAATGCAATACGGAGCGGATGATGAGACGGTGAGAAACAGTATGGAGTTCAACTTCGCCCATAATGGCCACACTGTTTTCTCCGGGGTTGTTTTTGACGGTTGTTCTTCGACATTACAGAGATAAGCTATCGCGGATAACACACGATGCATGAAGGGCAATTTACTACATATCTTTTTAATTTCTCAGAGGTTTCCCGCCTTTCAAAACACTTTGTATCCGTTCCAGAGTTTTTTTCTCTCCGCAGAGGCTGAGAAAAGCTTCGCGTTCCAGGTCGAGAATGTATTGCTCGCTCACGAGAGCCGGTTCGCTCAGATCTCCTCCGCACATTACAAAAGCCAGTTTCCTGGCGACCAGCGCATCATGATCGGTGGCATAATTACCCCGCCACATTCCATTGATCCCGGCATATAGCGCTCCGAGCGCTGAACGCCCCAGGACTTTCACATCCTTTCGGACTACCGGTATCGTGTAACCATCCTCGTAGAGCTCTATAACGGATTGTTTGGCTTCCGCAATTCTCCGTCCCTGGTTGATGCTTACGATATCCCTCCCTTTCTTTAAAATGCCCAGATCATATGCTTCGTAGGCGGAGGTGCTCACCTTGGCCGTAGCGATGGTGAAAAACCGGCTCTTTAAAGTAATCGTCTCCGGCTCATCCTCATGCATCTCATCGGCAGCCCGAAGCGTGAACTCCTTCGTGCCTCCTCCGCCGGGGATCAGTCCCACGCCCAATTCCACCAGCCCGATATACGCTTCTGCTGCAGGTACTACCCTGTCAGCATGAAGGCTGAGCTCACAAGCCCCTCCCAGGGTCAGTCCATGGGGGGCCGCCACTACCGGTATTGCGGAATAACGGACCCGCATCATCGTATTCTGGAACTGGCGGATAGCCATGTCCAGCTCATCGTAATCCTGCTCGATGGCCAGCATAAAAATAAGGCCTACATTAGCCCCCGCACTGAAATTCGGCCCTTCATTGGCAATGACCAGCCCCTTGTATTTTTCTTCTGCCAGTCCGATGGACCGTTGAATGCCTTCCAATACCTCGCCACCGATGCTTCCCATTTTCGTATACCATTCCAGCCCCAATACTTCGTCTCCCAGATGGTAAAGACGGCAGGCGCTGTTCTTCCAAACGGTCTGTCCTTCGAAATTTTTCATCACCAGGAATGCATTCCCACCCGGTAAAGGTTTATAAGACTTCGATGTCACATCGTAATAAAGGCGTTTGCCTTGCTCTACCTTATAAAATGTTGTTGCCCCCGAGGCCAGCATTTCCTCTACCCATCCTGCTACTGCATATCCAGCCTCCTTCATCTTTTTGACACTGGCTTCCACACCGAGGGTATCCCAACTCTCGAAAGCCCCGATCTCCCAGCCAAAACCCGCCATCATCGCATCATCTACCCGATAGATCTCATCCGAGATCTCGGGAATACGATGGGAGATATAAGAGAAAAGACCATAATGGAAATGGCGGTAGAACTCTCCTGCTTTATCCGCGCCCTGCACCAGCATCTTCAGCCGGGTCTTCAGATCGTCGATTGGTTTGGCTGCTTCGACGGTAGCAAACTTAGGCTTGACACGGGGCCCATATTCCAAAGTCTTCAGGTCCAGCACATGAATTTCTTTCTCTCCTTTCGGGCCCGGAGGCATTTTCTTAAAAAAGCCCTGGCCTGTCTTATCCCCCAGCCATTTATTCGCTACTATTTTATCCAGCCAGGCAGGAATAGCGAAGGCAGCGCGTTGTTCGTCCTGCGGGCAATTATCGGCTACTCCTTTGGCTACTTTGACCAGGGTGTCGATACCGACGACGTCCGCCGTCCGGAAAGTAGCTGACTTGGGGCGGCCGATCAGGGGACCTGTCAGCGCATCGATCTCATCGATCGTCAACTCCAGCTTCTCCACGAGACCGAAGATCGCCATGATGCCATAGACGCCGATCCGGTTTGCAATAAAGGCAGGTGTGTCTTTACAGAGAACCGTCGTTTTGCCCAGGTAAAGATCACCGTAATGCAGCAGGAAATCCGTTACGGCAGGATCCGTATAAGGAGTAGGTATGATTTCTAAAAGACGTAAATATCTCGGGGGGTTGAAAAAGTGAGTACCGCAAAAATGTTTTTTAAAATCATCCGTACGTCCCTCTGTCATCAGGTGAATGGGGATGCCGGAAGTATTGGAGCTGATCAGCGTGCCTGGTTTACGGTATTTCTCTACTTCCGTAAAGATCTGCTGTTTGATATCCAGTCTTTCCACTACCACTTCGATGATCCAGTCACAGCCGGAGATATCTTTCATGTTATCGGTGAAATTACCGGTCGTTATCTTCTTGATGACATCCCTGGTATAGACGGGGGAGGGGTTGGATTTGATGGCGGCGGCCAGCGCCTCATTGACGATCCGGTTCTTTACCGCCGGGTCGTCCGGTGACCATTTTTTAGCTTTTTCCGCTTCCGTCAACTCCTGTGGTGCTACGTCCAGCAACAAAGTCTGAATACCGATGCCAGCAAAGTGACAGGCGATCCTCGACCCCATTACACCGCTTCCCAATACAGCAACTTTTTTTATTATCCGGTTCATATGCCAACGAAATTAGTTAGTTAAACAACTATTAGGTATCGAAGGTAATAAAAAAAATCCTGACCGGAAATTTCCGGTCAGGATCTCACAAAAAACGCTGGAAGCGTTTTGTCCGAAGGACAGACATTAGCTATTTGCCGGAGATTCGCTAAATTTTTACAGCGAATCTCCGGCAAATTTTTCCGCTTATGGAATTACAATATTTTGCTGAGTCTGTTTATTTCGTAATTGTCGGCGTTGCTTACATGTTCCTGGCGGATCTTGATCTGTTCCTGCATCAGGCTCCTGGGATAGTTGTCGCCGGTAATATAGCTTACGGTGAGGTAGACGCCTTTTTCAATGATCAGTTTATTCCCACAGATATCCATCATATGGACCTTGTCGTCATCCTCTAAAGAAGATGAAGCCAGGCACTGGTATTTGCTCTTGATGGAATCGTATAAAATAGAGTTGGTCTTATCCGTGAAGGAAAGGAAACTTATCTGGGAATAATAGAAGAATCCGTTTATAAAATGGAATTGGATCAATACTCTTTGACGTAGCAGCTTAGTCCGGTAGAAAAGGATCTTATGGTCCTTAAAATCATTGATATCCTTTACCTGGAAAGAGGGCATCCCGATTTTCCAGATAACCTTTCGGGGAGAGGCCCCGAACTGTATATCCTGGGGAGCTATAATTGTATTGGTCAGGTAAGGGGTGACATCTTCCTCGGATAACAACTGGTGAGCAAAATCGAGATAGTACTGATTGATGAAGCTTCTATAAAAACTTTCGCGCTCCTGGTAGAAGGTGTTATAACGATGATTATAGGGCAGTATCTTGTACTGGAGGTTCTGTTTCATAGCACCAAGTTAATGTGTTTGATATTAGATTTTATCTGAATGCTTAAAGCGCTCAGCTTGTGAATGCAATTCTTTCGCTTAGTGGCAAAACATTTCTTTTTTAATGTTTTCTACCTAAATAAGACGTTTTAACTACACCCGACGTAAATTAAGTTTCTTTAACTACGTCTACTCCTAAACGCAAATTGTACGCGAATCGGTATTTGATTTAGTAGAAATTCATGAAGAAAACCATTTTTTAAAGAACGTATAAAGATTAACACTTAAGTTTGAACGCGTTATAAAATTACAATTACTGTCTTTCTATAATGCATTCCACGAGGATAACATCCGAGAGATGGCCTGCGCAGGTGCCGCGTATGGAGCAGCTGTCTCCTGCTTTCAGAGAAGGGGGATGGCGATTGTATAAACTGTCGAGAGTGCAATCAACGGAAGACGGGATACCCGGATTTCCTTCCAGGGATAAAATAGTATTCCCCGACTTATTTCTTTTGATATCTTTTACGACCCCCCCTACGGAGAGGATCTTATAGAGGTATCGGTGATCAAAGTTAGGCTCGTCCCTATCGGCCTGGCTGGTCAGGTCGCGTGCAGAAATGGTTATAGCTGCTTTTGCAGGAAGAGAACGGCCCTGGGATATATGATAAAAATACCCATATACCAGCAGGCTTATAATGAGGAAGATCAGGAGAATGGTCCCGTATTTTATTCGTTTCTCCATGTAGGTATAGACCCATATACGGAGAAACGATCCGGAGAGATTTAGCGCTCCTCTACGAAACCCCGGATCCTGCCGCGATCTTATCCTCGGGATTTACAAAATGTAATTTGCCTTCCTTGTCTTCCGCCATCAGGATCATTCCATTGCTCTCAATGCCTCTCATTTTCCGGGGAGCCAGGTTGGCGACGACCACCACCTGCTTGCCGATGATCTCTTCCGCGTTAAAATGTTGGGCGATGCCCGAGACAATGATACGTCGTTCGCTACCCAGATCTACTTCCAGCTTCAATAATTTATCGGCCTTTTCCACTTTGCCTGCGGAGAGGATCGTTCCTACCCGGAGGTCCAGCTTTGCAAAATCATCGTAGACGATGGAAGGCTTGGGCTCCGGTTTAGCCACGGTTTGGCTGGCTTCTCCGCTCCCGGCTCCATTTTCCAGGCTGACGGCGGCCTTATACCGCTCACTGGCCTCCTGCAGCTTCGCGATCTGCACCTTTACTTCCTCGTCTTCGATCTTCCGGAATAATAATTCCGGCGGCCTTAAACTATAGCCTACGCTCAGGAGTTTCAGCTTCCCGGCATTTTCCCAGTCCAGCATCTTCTCCACCACCTTCATCAGGTGCAGCATCTTCCGGGCGGTGAAGGGAAGGAAGGGATTGATAAGAATAGCCATATTGGCCGTTAGCTGCAGGCAGATATGCAGGCAATTATCGATCAGTTGCTGGTTCTCTGTACTAATACTTTCTTCTCCCTTGGGTACTTTCTTCCAGGGTTCCTTTTCCTGCATGTATTTGTTACCTTTTCGGGCCAGGTCGATCACTTCAAAGAGTGCTTCCCGGAATTTATATTGCTCCAGCAGGGCTTCCACTTTCTTTGCTGTCTCTGCAATATCCCGGATGACCGTCCTGTCCGTCTCGTCCATGAGGGCTTCATGCAGGGGAGGGACCTTACCCTTGCACAATTTGTGCATCAGCACGAAGGCCCGGTTGACAAAATTGCCGAAAATGCTTACCAGCTCACTGTTATTGGCATCCTGGAACCCTTTCCAGGTGAACTCGCTGTCTTTGGTCTCCGGGGCGATCGTGGTCAGGTAATAGCGCAGGCTATCGGCCAGCTGGCTGCCGCCGTTCTCCTTCTTGATAAAATCATCGATATAATCCTGCATGTCCAGCTTCCAGTTACGGCTGGTGCTCATTTTATCCCCTTCCAGGTTCATGAATTCATTGGCAGGAACATTGTCTGGTAAAATATTCCCATGCAGCTTCAGCATGACGGGAAAGATGATACAATGGAAGACTATATTGTCTTTCCCGATAAAATGCACCAGTTTGGTGTCCTTGTCATACCAATAAGGTTTCCAGTCCTTTCCCGTATCCAGGCTCCATTGGCGGGTGGCGCTGATATAACCGATCGGCGCGTCGAACCACACATATAATACTTTTCCCTCTGCCTCCGGCAGGGGTACTTTCACTCCCCAATCCAGGTCCCGGGTGACGGCTCTCGCCTGTAATCCCCCATCGATCCAGCTTTTGCACTGGCCTACCACATTGGTCTTCCAGTCATCCTTATGCCCTTTGACGATCCATTCCCGCAGGAATTCCTCATGCCTGTCCAGGGGCAGGTACCAGTGCTTCGTGGCTCTTTTTACAGGGGGGGTACCGCTGAGGGTACTATGGGGATTGATGAGCATTTCGGGGCTCAGCGTACTGCCGCAATTTTCGCACTGATCGCCATAGGCGCGGGTATTGCCGCAGACAGGGCAAGTGCCCATGATATACCTGTCTGCCAGGAAAGTCTTCGCTTCTTCATCATAATACTGCTCGCTTTCCTTCACTTCCAGCTCACCCCGGCTGTTCAGCGCCGTAAAGAACTCCTGTGTGGTCTCGTGATGGATCGGCTCACTGGTACGATGGTAGATATCGAAAGAAATCCCCAGATCGGAGAAGTTTTGCTTGATCAGCTCGTGATATTTGTCGATGATGGCCCTTGGCGTAGTGCCTTCCTTCATGGCCTGGATGGGAATGGCCGTTCCATGTTCATCACTTCCGCAAATGAAGGCGACATCCCGCCGTTGTGCCCGCAGGTAGCGCACATAAATATCTGCCGGCAGATAGGCGCCCGCCAGATGGCCAATATGCTTCAGCCCGTTCGCATAGGGTAAAGCTGCTGTGATCAGGTATCTTTTTGGTTGATTCATGCCCCAGGCCTCCTAAGGAGGCTTAATTTTTAATGAAGGACAAAAATAAACCAAACCAGGGGGTTTTCAGAGAAATTTGTTTTGGCCCAGGGGTTATTTCAAATTTATCCTCTGGGCGCAAAACCACAGATGATGGGCCTTCGGCCAGCGAACCACAGGTTCGCTTTACTCCTGTAGCGTAAACTCTACGGACGCATTACGCTTATAGTCGGTAGAAAGGAACAGGTTATAGATCTTCCCGTTGATGGTGACCTCCATCAGGGCCGTATTGGGGGGGAGCCTGCCCAGGTTCTCCGCAAATAATAATAGCTTATTCACCGGAAGGCTTTTGTCGAGAGGAAGAAGGAAGGTCTTCGGAGAAGCCGTCAGCATCAGGTGCCCGATCACCAACTCTCCGTTCAGATACAGGCTGACGGAATCCCCGTCGATCTCCCCATTATCATATAGCGCTATTTTGACGGAATCGATTCCCCGGACAGGGATGGTTGCCGCTACAATGGATTGGCGGTTCAGCAGCGCCTCATATTGTTTCGCCTGGGCGGAATCTTTTTTCTTATGGGTGATCAGGACCACCGGGATAAAGGGGGGCGCTTTTTTCTCCAGCCGGATAACGAGGCTGCCACCTAGCTGCCCATTTCCTGTCTGATCCGCCCAATGGCCTTCCAGCACTTCCTTGTGCCCGATTCTTTTATAATGAAGGATAGAAAAGCCCATTGCCCGGTCCGGAAAAGCGGCCTCCATGGCTTTGTCGCCCCGAACACTGTCCTCCCTGATGGAAAGAATGGAATCTTTGCCATAATAACGTCCGCTCACAAGGAGGTGCCTGATAGTACGGACTTCCGGAATATACCAATGTAATACACCGCCGAAGGCTGAATCTCCTGACGCTATATTCAACACCAGCTTTTGTTTTTTATCAGACAGGTTGTTCGTGGCGCTCCCTGCCCATTGCCCTGTAAGATCCTGTGCCCTCAATGCCCAACCGGGCCACGGCAATAACAATAAGATTGCCAATAGAAAACGCATGTGCCTAAAAGTAGTAATTTTAGAAACGGCAATATTAATTCAAATGTTAAGATGAACCGAAAAAACTTTCTTTTAGCCTATTATTTGTAGGCTTTGGGCCGATCTTGCAGGGCCGGGATTTCCCATTATTTTTAGCTATTAAAATGTAACTTTATCAGGTAATATGAGAAATATGGCCGAACCGGTTTATTTTTTGAATCTGGAAATTGAGAATTACCGATGCTTTAAAGATAAGCAGGTCCTTGACTTGTCTGATGGGAAAGGTAATTGGAAGAAGTGGACGGTCATTTTGGGGGATAATGGGACGGGGAAGTCTAGTTTGGTAGAATTATTGGCTGGTGCTGAAATTAAAGAACGACCTTATCGTGGAGCGGGAGAAGAGGTTTTTTGGGGACCCAAAGGGGAAATTAATCCTCACAATCCTTCCAAAACTCCTACAGGTATGCAAGGTACTTGTGTAATAGGACTGAATATTTTCCGAGTACCGAATAAAACAAGAGAGTATTTCGAGGATACAATCAGGTTCTTTTTTATACAGAATCAAACAACTTCACGCAGCGTACATGCTGACAGCAGATTAAAGGAACTACTATGTTTTGGGTATGGCGCTAACAGGAGAATGGGTGAAAGCTCTTTATCTACGCTATTAGACAATAATTCTGAAACGCTTTTTGATGAAAAAGCAAAATTAATAAACGCCGAAGAATGGCTACTGCAATTAGACTATGCAGCTAGCAAAGATTCAAACGTTAGAGATTTTGCCGTCAAAAAAAGGGATCAGGTTAAACAAATTCTCATTGATTTATTACCGGATATTAGCAGCATAAGATTTTCAACACCTACTAAAGAAAACTTGAAATCGTCCGTTGAATTCGAAACTCCCTTCGGGTGGGTTTCCATTCAGCAATTGAGCCTCGGCTACAAGAGTATGGTAACCTGGATGGTCGACCTGGCTGCCAGAATGTTCGAACGTTACCCCGATAGTAATAATCCATTAGCTGAACCGGCTATCGTACTGGTAGACGAGATCGATCTTCATTTGCATCCCAAATGGCAACGTAAGATTTTCGAGTACTTATCTGATAAGTTCCCTCAAACACAATTCATTGTTACTGCTCATAGCCCCTTGGTAGTGCAGTCTGCTCCTATAGACGCCAATATTGTTCTTCTTAGAAAGGAAGGGGGGCATGTTGTCATTGACAATGAAAAAACTTCTGTGCAGAACTGGCGGCTTGACCAGATCCTGACCAGCGACTTATTTGGGATTGAGAGCGCGCGGGGTATCGATGTGGAAAGGAAACTGGAAGAAAGGAGAGGTTTACTGGCAAAAAAACAATTGACAAAAGAGGAAAAGGGACGACTTGATGAATTGAATGCTTTTGCCAACCAGTTGCCAACTGCCTATAGTGTTAGAGATATGGAAACAATGAGCATCTTACAGGAAGCCGCAACTTATTATAAAAATCAAAATAAATAACCCGGCTTGTATGATTCAATTAAAAAAGAAGCATACAGTGCCGATACCTCTTGGATATTATTGGCTGGCCTATGATTGGGATAACCTATTCCTCTCCTGCGAGATCTGCAATCAGCGGCATAAAAAGAATTATTTCCCTCTTTCTGATAATGAAAAAAGAGCATTATCCCACAAACATAATGTAGCGGAGGAATCCCCCTTTTTTATTAAACCAGATAAAGAAGATCCTGAACAATTTGTTGAATTCAAGGAAGAAATCCCTTTTCCTATCGATGGGAACCTGAGAGGTAAACTTACAATTGAAAGACTTGGATTAGACAGAGAAGCTTTAAATGAAAATCGTCGTGTGAAACTTGCTCCTATTCGTCTTCTCTATAATTTAGCTAAAGACATACCCATTACAACGCCTGCTTTAAAGGTAAGAGCAGTGAATGAGATAAAGAGGGTTGCAATGGAATTTACTGCAGATGACGCGGAATATGCTGCTATGTTCCGGGCTTTCTTTAAGAACAATCCAATTGATTTTTGAATAATAATAAAATGAATCGTAAGCGCTTCCTTTCTTCTTTAATTACTGCCGGATCTGCTATCCCTGCGATGGGAGCGCGTGCCGATAACAGAGACTTCCGGGACGGCGCCCCGCTTCCGCTCCGCCTCCCCGCTTACCTGTTGCCTGGCGACACGATCGGCATCACCTGCCCGGCAGGCTCCATCACCCTAAAAGAGATCCAACCTGCCATGCAACTAATAGAAAGCTGGGGATTCAAGCTGCGGATCGGGGAGACGGTTGGGAAAAAAGATTTCACTTTCGGAGGGTCCGACGCGGAAAGAGCGGCGGATTTACAGCAGATGCTGGACGATCCCTCCCTGAAAGCTATTCTATGCGCCAGGGGCGGGTATGGAGCCGTTCACATTATCGACCGGCTGGATTTTAGCGGACTGTCCGCCTCCCCCAAATGGATCATCGGCTTTAGCGACATCACCGTCATTCTCTGTCATCTGCATCGCCAGCTGAATATGGCATCTATCCATTCCAAAATGTGCAACAGTTTTCCCGAGGATTGGTCGAAGGCCGATCCTGTACAGGTCCAATCGATCCTTTCCATCCGGCAGGCGCTCACCGGGGAAAAGATAGGGTATGATATTCTCCCGCATGAAAAGAACAGGGCGGGGGTTGCAGAAGGACCCCTGGTAGGCGGTAACTTAAAAACTATCGAAACCCTGTCAGGTACCAACTCCGACATCGATACCGCAGGAAAGATCCTCTTCGTCGAAGACACCGGCGAATATTTATACAGCATCGACCGCATGTTCTGGCACCTGGAACGCACCGGCAAACTATCCTCCCTGAAAGGGCTTATCATCGGCGGATTCAAAATAAAACCCGATGATCCCGGAGAAGAATTCGGCCGGACACTTTATGAGATCGTACTGGAACGGGTGAAACCCTATAACTATCCCGTTTGCTTCGATTTCCCGGTTGGCCACCAGAAGAATAATTTTGCTCTGAAGGTTGGAGCGCCGCATCGGCTGGAGATCACGGGGGATAAGGCAGTCCTTACAGACCTCTCCGTCCCCCAGCCTGTATGAAAAGTGAGCGCAGAGGAACAATAATTGTCAATCAAAATCGATTCGCGATGAAAACCGGAGAACCAGCATGATAAAGATTCCCCCTTATCTCCAGCCGGGAGATACCATTGCTATCGTCTGCCCCGGAGGTTATATGCCCCTGGAGAAAGCGCAAACCTGTATCGACACCCTGGGTGAATGGGGTTACCGCGTGCAGGTCGGCCCCACCCTGGGCAGCGCCTCCCCCAATTATTTCGCCGGTACGGATAAGGAAAGGCTGGCAGATTTCCAGCAGGCGCTGGACGATCCGGCCGTCAAGGCCATCCTTTGCGGCCGCGGCGGCTATGGCATTGGCCGTATTATCGAAAAGATCGATTTTGACCGGTTCAAAAAAGATCCCAAATGGATTATCGGGTTCAGCGACGTAACCGTTTTACACGCGCATATCTATTCTAATTATAAAATATCGACCCTTCATGCTCCTATGGCGGGGGCTTTCAATGATGGGGGCGCCGGCCTGGAATATGTCCGCTCCCTCCGTCATGCCCTGGAGGGGAAATCAGCGAAAATTCACTGCCCCGCTCATCCCTTCAATAGGAAAGGGGAGGCGGTGGGAGAATTGGTGGGCGGCAATTTGTCCTTATTAGCCCACCTGACAGGCACTTCTTCTGAGATATCGACAAAAGGAAGGATACTCTTCCTGGAAGATGTTGGAGAGTACCTGTATAATGTGGACCGTATGTTGTACCAGTTCCGGCGGAATGGCAAGCTGGACCGGCTGGCAGGGTTGATCGTAGGAGGCTTCACTGAGATGAAGGACACCCAGCGGCCCTTTGGTCAAACCGTGGAAGAGATCATCCGCGATATCGTGAAAGAATATGATTACCCCGTCGCCTTTGGATTCCCTGTCAGTCATGAAAAAGAGAACTATGCGTTGAAAGTGGGGATGGGCTATAAGCTAAAAGTGGGCAAAAATAAAGTGGTGCTGGAGGAATAAGAAGCGTTTGTTCTTCCCATTTAGGCGCGACCCACGTAAAGCCTTGAATTTTGTGGCTTGATGATTGCACAATCTCAGCAGTTATTTGTTGACAAAAAAGGCTTATGACGGATATGGAGGATTTAATGATTTTCTTTCCCCCGACGCGATCAATAAAGCGTGGAATCTGGGCAATGGATTGCCGGCTGGCACTGCTCTTAATTTTAACCTCATCGCAGACAGCAAAGGCAGGGTGGCACTGATTACAATTAGCTCTATCATAGGTGGTGGCGGCACTACCCTTGTATTTAATTATTATTAAGAAGAAAGCCCCGCCTATAATGACAAAAGCCTTGCAGAGCAAGGCTTTTGTCATTATAGTTTTAGGCCGCGGCATCATGCCTGGTTCGCGGGGCTTATGGATTCATTATTGATTCACAGGCACTACCTCATAGGCATCCTGGCCATCCTGGGAGATCGGCTGATAATAGACATTATTGTACACAAGAAGTGTTTGATCATTGAATGTCTGTTCGATGGCGCCGACAGGCACCTGGCTGACCACGGCCCCGGGAGGAGCATCCACTACCTGGTATCCCTGATCGGTATTCACATAGAAGGCGCCCCCATAATAGTAAAAAGTATCATTTCCTACCATCGTGGTCTCATATCCTTCAGGCAAATAGCTGACCACCGCCCCTATCGGTGGAGGAACAACGGAGTAACCCCCTCCTGCCGAAGGGGCGTAATAACAGCCATCATCATAATAATAGCGTTGGTTGGCGATCGAAAAGAACACTGCATTGGCTGCCAGGGAGGATAAGAAAAATCCGACAGGATGCCAGTGCGCGCCCCAGTAAGAAGGGCGGAAAGGATGGTAATAATAGGGATGAAATCCACGGTAACCGCCGGTATGGTAGATATTCACGTTGTCATGCCCGCGGTAATTGGGGTCGCGGTAGTTGTCGCCGCGGGCATTCACATTCTGATGAACATTTACGTTTTGCTGCACCGTTACATTCTCATGCACATTCACGCTCCGGTTAAAATCATGATTGCCAAAATTGCGGCTTCCCCCGTTGATGGATTCGGGCCGGGGCGCCTGATCAGGCCTGTTAAACTGGGGCTGACGGGGTGCCGGTTGGGGCGCCGGCTGTGGACGATTGAATGCCGGTTGTGGTGCAGGTTGCGGGCGGCTGGGGGCTGGGGGCGGGTTGTAAGCTGCCGGGCGGGGCGCAGGAGGAGGAGGAGCGGGCCTGCCTCCGCCGCTAAAACCGCCTCCGCCAACGCTGCCGTGGTTAAATCGCTGGGCCATAACGAGCCGGGGACTGCCCGCCAGGGCTATAAGGACGAGTACACCTATAATTTTACTATTGAGGGTATTTTTCATGATGGAGAATTATAGAATAATGAATTTATTTTTTTGCGGATAGGGGTACCAGTTTGATCTTTTTTGCCTTCGGAGGAGCAGAGAATACAAACAAGGCATCCGGCAGGGTAGGATTTACCTGCCAGCCGGTAAGCTCGGCCTCATACTGGGGGCTCATTTCCTTGCCGGTATAGACAATCACCATCTTGAGGGGCAACATAAAGGCGTCATTGGAGATCCAGAATTGAAAAGTTTTATCGCTGGCCGTCCCTGCGATATGAAAACACTCTTTTCCATCCACCTTGGTGAGACCGAGATAAGCAAGCTCTTTTGCTTCAGATAAAATATCTTCCACAAAATCCGGATAAAAGAAATCGGCGCCCGAGAATTCGATCCCATAGAGCTTATTCACCGTATCGATCATCTGCATAATAGAAGCCGGTATTGAGATCTGGCCATATTGGTTCTTGTCAAGGGAATAATAACTGAGGGTTGCGCCATTATAGATAAAATCCCTGCTTCCTTTATCGCCTTCCGACCGGATGAGTAATTTATCAGGTCCGTGCAGAAATAATTGCTCCTCGTCGGAATGTTTGACCAACCCCAACTCCTTGCTTCTGACATCGTAGTTCGATTTTATCGTAACGCTGCAGGAACTCAGATCGCCGATCATAGCGCTCATTTTGTCCAGGATGGAGACTGCTACCGTATCAATTTTGCGGGTCTGTGTTTGTGCCTGTATCCGGATGGAGGCGGATAGTACCGTGAGAAAGAGAATAGAGAGGATTTTTTTATGCATGGTTCTTCATTTTTTGAATTTACCTATGCAAGATGGGTGAAAATCCGTCATATAAATGCGAGCAGCTTAGTTATTTTATCGTTAATATCCGGGCCGCCAAGGCGCCTGTGGCGCTTAAGCGAAAGCCCGAAAGATGGACTTTCGGGCTTTCGGGTCTAATGATGGGCCTTCGGCCAAAACGCCCGTGGCGTTTTATGCACCCACCGGCTCCTGGTGCTTCACCTCTTTCATCGCGTCCTCCACATTCACTCCCAGCGCCTGCGCTACGGCCATTCCCAACCCGATATCCGCACGGAAGAAATGACATAACTGCCGGTTGATGATATCCCCCCGTTTGGGGCCTGAGATTCCGCTCATAGCTCCGGCAATATTGCTTACCAGGTTCTTTTTATCCTGAGGATTCAACACCTCGCGATAGAAAATACCCGGTTGCGTATAATGATCATTTTCCCCCACTCCGTTCCTGTCGTACCAGTCTGCGAGATTGCCATCCAACTCCTGGGGTAAGCCCTTGTATTTTTCATCCGGGCGAATATTGTCGAAACTATTGGGGAAATAGTTGGGATTGCTTTCGCTATTACCGTCTACCCGCATAAAGCCATCTCTTTCGTAGTTATTCACCGCATAAGGACAGCGATTCACCGGGATCTGCTCATAGTTCACTCCCAGGCGATAACGATGCGCGTCAGGGTAGGAAAGGAGCCTGCCCTGCAACATCTTGTCGGGGGAATAGCTGATCCCGTCCACTACATGTGCAGGGGCGAATGCAGCCTGTTCCACTTCGGCGAAATAATTCTTCGGCACTTCATTCAATTCCAGCTCTCCCACATCGATCAGGGGGAAATCCTTATGAGACCATACCTTGGTGAGATCGAAAGGATTGAAGCGATGGGTCTTCGCTTGTTCCAATGTCATGACTTGTATTTTAACATGCCATTTGGGGAAATCCCCCCGGTCAATGGCTTCTACCAGGTCACGCTGGGCAAAATCAGGATCTTCTCCCTTCATCTTTACCGCTTCATCATTGGTGAAATTCTTAATGCCCTGGGCCGTTTTGAAATGGAACTTCACCCATACTTTTTCATTCTTGTCGTTGATCAGGCTGAACGTATGGCTGCCATAACCGTTCATGTGCCGGAAGCCATGGGGCGTGCCCCGGTCGCTCATCAGGAACATGACCTGGTGCAGGCTCTCCGGGTTCAGGCTCCAGAAATCCCACATCATGGTCGGGCTTTTCGTATTGGTGCGGGGGTCTCTTTTCTGTGTATGAATGAAATCGGAGAACTTCTTAGGGTCCTTGATAAAAAAGATGGGCGTATTATTGCCTACCAGGTCCCAGTTCCCTTCTTCCGTATAGAACTTCAGGGCAAAGCCCCTGGGATCCCTTTCCGTATCCGCCGATCCTTTCTCTCCGCCCACCGTGGACATACGCAGGATGGTACGCGTCTTCTTGCCAATCTCACTGAATAATTTAGCCCGGGTATACTTTGTGATATCATGCGTCACCGTAAAAGTGCCGTAGGCGGCGCTGCCTTTTGCATGAACTACTCTTTCCGGGATACGCTCGCGATTGAAATGCGCCATCTTCTCGTGAAGAATAAAATCCTGTAATAGTAAAGGTCCTCTCGGCCCTGCGCTCTGTGTATCCTCATGATGATAATAAGGGATACCGGAAGCGGTCGTTAGCTTTTTTTCTTCGCTCATAATATTTGATTTTAAAAGTGTTTAAAAGGGATTGTACAATAAAGTTCCGGGATTTTTTTCGATTGTTATCATTGATTAATTTTATCTTTACATAGATTTAATCTATAAATAATGACTTTTGTTCAACTGGAATATATCGTCGCTGTAGACCGCTATCGTCATTTTGCTACAGCCGCCGGCCATTGCTTTGTGACGCAACCTACGCTGAGCATGCAGGTGCAGAAGCTGGAAGAGGAGCTGGGGGTAAAAATATTCGACCGTAGCAAGCAGCCGGTCATCCCCACGGAGGCCGGCCGTGAACTGATCGACCAGGCCCGGAAGATATTGGCGGAAAAAGACATTGTCGGCGAGATCGTCCAGGCCAAGAAAGGCGTGCTCACCGGGGAACTCCGCATCGGTATCATCCCCACCCTGGCGCCCTACCTGCTCCCTTTGTTCGTGCAGGGTTTCACGGCAAAATATCCCCAGATCAAGCTGGTGGTAAATGAATTGACGACCGAGCTGGTCGTGGCGAGATTGCGGGAAGGCCGGATCGATGTCGGCATCCTGGTCACGCCTCTGCAGGAGAACGGGATCCGGGAGCACGTCCTTTTTTATGAGGAATTGCTGGTCTATGTATCCCGGAAGAATGCCGCTTATAAAAAGACCTATATGCTGGCGCAGGACATCGATCCCAATAAATTGTGGCTGCTGGAGGAAGGGCATTGCTTCCGCTCCCAGATTGTCCGGCTCTGCGAATTAAGGAAGGCCAGTAAGGAGGGAAGTCATTTTGACTATGAGGCGGGCAGCCTCGAGACCCTCCGCCGGATGGTGGAATTGAACGACGGGATCACCATTTTGCCGGAACTGGCTGCCATGGACCTCACCAGCAAACAATTGCAGCTGGTCCGTCATTTCAAACGCCCGGCTCCCATGCGCGAAGTGAGCCTGGTCGTGCACCGCGACTTTGTCAAACAACGGCTCGTCCAGGCCCTCAAAGAGGAGATCATCCAGTCCATCCCCGAAAAGGTCCGCCAGAATAAGAACCAGAACGTAATCCCGATCTGAGTATGGGGTAGCTCTGCGCCTTGTGGCGGCCCCCAAATAAATTTTTGACTTTTAAAGTTCGCCTTGTAGCTTGCAGCCCACTATGGGGATCAAACAAATTTTGCTGAAATTATTGGGTGAAAAAAGATACCTGTCCCTGTTGGCAGGCTCCTTTCAACGGCTCTTCCCGACCGGCTGGCTGGGCCTCAATTACCAGGATGTCTATTTCCTGCGGCAAATCGTGGAAAAAGGAGCTTATTGCGCTGATATCGGGGCGCACCTGGGCTATTATACCCTTGAATTGAGCCGGCTTGCCGGTCCCTCCGGGAAAGTCATCGCCATCGAGCCCATGCCGAAATTCAACCATACCCTGGACCGGCTCCTGCAACGCAAAAAAGCCGCCAATGTCACTCTTTACCAGGTGGCCCTGGGCGGGGAAGGCGAATACGTGGAAATGGGCATCCCCCGGATAGGCAATAGGAAGAAATTCGCCTATGCCCGCGTAATGAAATACAGCGAACACTTTCAATACATCGAATCGGTAAGGGTGAAGAACGAATCCGGCGATCAGCTCTTCAGGGCCTTACCCCGGCTGGATTTTATCAAGTGTGACGTGGAGGGACTGGAAGTCCAGGTGTTTTCCTCCATGCTGGCCACCCTGAGCGCCCATCACCCCATCCTTCTCTGCGAACTGGTGGACAAGAGCGAAAGGATCCGGTTTTTCGAAATGGTCAGCCCCCTGGGATACGGAGCCTACAGGCTGGAAAAAGGGGTCCTGTACCCCCTGGACGTACACTCCGACGACAAGGCGATCTCTCACAATCATTACTTCCTCCCGGCCTCACACCAGCAACGGTTGCAGCATTTGATAAAGCAGTAGCCGGGCTAATCGATCGCCCGTCCCAATGCCTGCCGGAATGCCAAAAATTCATGCAGATCATTATGACTTCCGCCATCGATCGTAATAAATTCATCGCCGGGTTTTAATAAAGCCTTCAGCCGTACAGCATTGCTGTAGGGGATCAGCCCGTCGCTGTTGCCGTGAAAAATGATGATAGGCGCCGTGACGGCCGGCAGATAAGTATTTGTTGGAAAATGATAATGCAACATGCTGCCCAGGGGATAGATGGGGAAATAATGCCGGGCCACGGACTCCAAGCTGAAATAAGGACATTCCAGGATCAGCTTCCTGCAATCTCTCACCGCCGCCAACTCCGCCGCGATCCCCGTACCCAGGCTTTTCCCGTAAAGGATAATCTGGGAGGGCTGCCACCGGCTCCGCGCTAATTTATAGAACTGCAATGCATAGTCATACAACTTCTGCTCGCTGAGCGGGCCCGTACTTTTGCCAAATCCCGGGTAATCCAGCATCCATACCTCATACCCCTTGCTGGTAAAATCCGCCGCATATGGGGCATACCGCCCGATATTACGCTTGTTTCCATGGAAATACAAGACCACCCCCTTAACCGGGGTATCGGGAGTCTTGAATTCTATGATGTTCAGGTTCGTTGCTTTGTCATAGGGGAGATTGACCTCCGTATAGGTCTGCCCGAAATCATATTTTACGCTGCGGTCTACGGGCTGCGGATGCAATAAAAGAGCATCCTGGCCATAATAGAGGGCGATACCCACCGTGCAATAAAGAAGGATCAATACCTTGAGCCACCGCCCGCCTCTCGTCCGTAGAAAGGAGGTATGCTGCCCGTTCTGTTTATCGTTTGTTTTGTTCATGGTGCAAGAATATCCCGGATAAAATTATGATACTCCGGGAAAGTATTCAGGTTATTATGCCTGCCTCCATGGATCCGGATCAGCGTCACCCTCGAAGGGTTGAGCTGCTGCAACCGCTCACTATGGCGGATCGGGATCAGCCAGTCCCGGGTGCCATGGAGAATATAGGTATGGCAGCGGACCCGGGGAAGCCAGAGGTCCGTCCGCAGATGATAACGCAACACATAACGCAGGGGCAGGATGGGGAGGAATCGTTTTACCACCTTCCTGAAATTATAATATGGACTGTCCAGGATCAGGTAGCGGGGATTATTATCAGCGGCGATCCGGGCGGCAAAGCCACTCCCGATGCTCCTGCCATACACCACCATATGCTGATCCGGGCATTGCGCCAGCAGGGCCTCATACACGAACTGGATATCGTTCAGCATGTCCTTCTCCCCCCTGCGGCCCGTACTCTTGCCGAATCCCCGGTAATCCACCAGCACGACATCATAATTATACCGGTAGAAATCCCGGGCATATTTGGCCCATCCTTTAATACTGCGGGTATTGCCATGAAGATAGAGGATCAGACCTGCCGGAGCGGGCCTGAAAAAATGCAGCCCGTTGATCCGCACACCGGGCGAGACATCGAAAAATAGTTCTTTAAAAGGGACATTATACTTGTATTCAAATCCCACCGGAAGCTTCTCCGGGTGAAAGATAAATCGTTCCTGTACGAAATAAACGATGATGAGCAGGGCGATATAACCCAGCGCGATATAAACGAGGTCATGTAACAGCATGCGATCGTTTTTTATAGTCCCGGGGCCGCAGTCCGTGGCCGGCCCCTCGCAAAAACGCTGGAAGCGTTTTGTCCATAACCGAGGAAAAAGCGAGGAACGACGCTTTGACGAAGGTTACGAACGAGGGCTGAACAGCGTTCAACCCGAAGTTCTACAGACATTAGCCATTTGCCGGGGATTCGCTAAATTTTTACAGCGAATCCCCGGCAAATTTACTCCGTATCTGTCCTTTTGAGATTGAAATTCGGCACCGGTGAAATGATCAGCGGGAATTTTTCGATCGTCACATTGGAAGGATCCAGACCAAATCCTCTTTCCTCCGACAAACTCAATTCCTTCAGCCAGAAATATAACTTCATCACCACCCGCTCGAAGAAAGGTAGTTCATTATCCTGGCTCAGGTATTTTTCCATCACGATGAACTGAAAATCACCCACCACATTATTTCGCTCCAGCGATTCATAGCGGCTGGTGATATTGACCTCCCGGTTGTTCACCAGGTCTTCCACCACCTTCCGGAACATGAGGTTGAGCTTAGGCTCGATACGGAACCCCAGCCTGAACTCCACCCGGATGATATCATTGGGGATAATATGATCCACCGAATACTCCGCTGTATAAGGATCATCCAGGGTATCCACATGGACGAACCAGTAGATGTCCGAACGCTTGGGCTTTTTATTGAGAATGGAATAAATGATCTTGTGCTCGATCTCCTTCGGATTGTTGGCGCTGGTCATGTACACCAGGTGCGTGGCATATTTGACGATGCTCCGGTCATTGCTCAGCTCCTGTATTTGCGGGATATAATTCTCCATCCGGACAAATTCCACATACCGGTTCTTGATCTTACGGGCGCGGTACCAGACATACATCACGACGAAAAGCCCACCCCCTACGATCAGCGTGACAAAGCCGCCATGGGGGAATTTGTCCAGGTTCGCGAAGAGGAAGCTCAGCTCGATACTCAGGTACACGGCCAGATATAAATAGATCAGCGGGCTCCGGGTCCGGCGGGAGACCAGGTAATTAGCAAAAAGGATGGAGGTAGCCAGCATACACAAGGTGATGGCCAGCCCATAAGCCGCTTCCATATGGGAAGAGCTCCGGAAATACACGGTGATCCCGCAGCATCCGACGAATAGCATTGAATTGATCGCCGGGATATAGGATTGTCCCCTTTCTTCCGTAGGGTAGCTGATGCGCAGCTTGGGCCAGAGGTTCAGCCGCATGCTCTCGCTGATCAGGGTGAATGACCCTGTGATCAGGGCCTGACTGGCAATAATGGCGGCGGCAGTGGCAATAATGATCCCCGGCACGACAAACCACGGGGGCATAATATTATAAAAAGGATTCCCCAGGTTGGTATCGAAGACCCTGCCCCGGTACTGGGCCAGCAGCCAGGCGCCCTGCCCGAGATAATTCAGGATCAGGCAGGTCTTTACATAAATCCATGAAATGCGGATATTTCCCCGCCCGCAGTGGCCCAGATCGGAATACAGGGCCTCCGCCCCTGTGGTACAGAGGAAGACCGCCCCCAGGATCCAGAACCCCTTTGGATAGGTGGTCAACAGCTCGATGGCATAATGGGGGCTGAGTGCCTTGAAGATCCCCAGGTCATCCAGCAGGTGACTGCTACCTAATGCGCCCAGCATGAAAAACCAGATGAACATGATGGGCCCGAATAATTTGCCGATCGACTCCGTTCCGAATTGCTGGAGGAAAAAGAGGACTACCAGGATCCCCAGGACGATATAGACGATGGTGGACTGCTCGATATAGCGGAAAGCCGGCATCTGACGCAGCCCCTCGATGGCGGAAGTGACGGAAATGGGCGGTGTGATCATCCCGTCTGCCAGCAGGGCGGCCCCTCCGATCATGGCCGGCAGGACCAGCCACCGCTTCTGGCGGCGAACCAGGGCATAGAGGGAGAAAATACCCCCTTCCCCGTTATTGTCGGCTTTCAGGGTCAGCCAGACGTATTTTACAGTGGTTTGCAGGGTCAAAGTCCAGATGATACAGGATAAGGACCCTAATATCAGCCTTTCTTCTATGATTCTGCCATGGATAATAGCGTTTAGAACGTAAAGAGGAGATGTTCCGATGTCGCCGTAAATGATACCTAACGCAATAACGAGACTTGCGAATTGTACTTTGTTGATCTGTTTGCTCACAAATGAGTCTGTTTAGTATTTGCGCCTTAGGTTGGGTACAACCGTCAATGACGGGCCTTCGGCAAGGGAAACTTCACTCCCCCTGGCGCCGGGAATATCCTGGCGCAAGAACAAAGGTATAGTGAAAAGAGTGAAACCGGCTAAGCATTTTTCCGTACCCGATAATTTTATGAAATTTTAATATTTACCCCCGCCCACCCCTATCTTTTAGCTTTCCATAACACCTAACAAACAAACTTTTAGCTATCTTCACTACTGAAGTAAATTTGTAATTCCCAAGATCCGCTTGCAATGATATCCTTTCCAAAAAGACAAGAAAGATCATTTATGAACAGAATCCTGTCCCTGCTACTGGTATCGTTCCTGGTTGCTCCCTGCCTGCTGAAAGCCCAACAGATCACCTACTCGGAGCCTGAACGGGAAGATAGCCGCCGTACCAATTTTGAGATCATTGGTAAGATCAACGGCAACTTCCTCGTATATAAGAACAATAACTCCAGCAGCGCCATCTGCATCTACGACGGGAATATGAAACTCGTGCAGCGTGTCCCCCTGGCCTTTATGCCGGACAAATACATTAACGTCGATTTCGTGGCCTACCAGGATTATTTCTATATGATCTATGAACACCAGCGCAGGAGCATCGTTTATTGCACCGCGGTCAAACTGGATGGGATGGGACAGAAACTGGGGGAGCCCGTCGAACTGGACACGACCCAGATAGGATTTGCCGCCAATAACAAGATCTACACCACCGTGGTCAGCGATAACAAGCAGCGGATCATGATCTTTAAGATCAATAGCAAGAACCCCAAGAACTTCCTGTTCACCAGCTTCCTGTACGATTCCCAGCTGGGATTGGTCGACCGGCACCGCATCTTCCTTCCCATGGAAGAACGAAACGAGCTTTTTACCGATTTCCTGCTTGACAACGATGGAGAGCTGGTCTTCGGCAAATTCCTGCGCAGCGGCAGTAACGACTTCGTTTCCAGGGTCGCTATCGTCACCAAAGGGCCTCTGTCGGATAGCTTTTCGGTAAAAGACATCGGATCTGCCGACCGGATCCTGGATGAGATCAAGATCAAAGTGGATAATAATAACAAACGTTATATCCTGACCGGTTTCTACTACAAACAGAAAAAAGGAAATATCGAAGGACTCTATACCGTAGTTTGGGACAAGGCCACCGACAGCCGGTCTAAAGAGACCCTGACCATTTTCAACGAAGAGCTCCGGGCCGTGGCAAAAAGTTCGGACGCCAACCTGAAAATGGCCTTCAACGACTACTTTATCAAACACGTCATCACCAAGAAGGACGGCGGTTACCTGCTGGTGAGTGAATCCCTCTACACCACCTCCCGGGGTAATATGTTCAATCGCTGGGATTATATGTATAATCCCATGTACGGACCCGGCGGGTTCTATTCTCCTTACTACTATAGCCCTTATTATAACCCATGGAATCGCAACTATGGTAACTACGCTACCCGGTATCATGCGGAGAACATTATGGTCCTTTCTTTTGATGCGGCCGGCAATATGGAATGGAGCAATATCATCCCTAAAAGCCAGTTCGATGACGAAACGGAGAACCTCATCTCCCACCAGGTCTTCAATACGGGTGGCGAGCTCCACTTTCTGTTCAACCAGTATGAACGCCGGAATATGCTGCTCAACGACCAGAGCATTTCCCCCGACGGAAAGATCACCCGCTATCCCACGCTGAAGAACCTGGACAAAGGGTATGATTTCATGCCGAGATATGGCAAACAGGTCAGTGGCTGGGAATCTATCATCCCCTGTCTTTACAGGAACTATCTTTGTTTCGCTAAACTTGATTTTTAAAAAACGCTAACCAGGTGATCGGTATCTTCAAACAGAAAAACCCGGGCAATGCCCTATTATTGGTGGTATATGCCCTGGTGCTGAAATTTTCCATGTTCCTGCACCCGGTGGCACCCATCCTGCACCCGGAAGATAATTACCTGTACAGGCTGATCCTGCACGGCCTGGATTCCTTTTTCCACCAGATCCCTCTCTTATACGCGATCCTCACCTTTCTGATCCTGTTCATGCAGGCCACCCTGTTCAACCGGATCTGTAATCATAACAAGCTGTTTCCCAAGCCGAATTTCCTGCCCGGCATGGCCTATATACTCATTACTTCCCTGCTGCCCGACTGGGGGCATTTCTCCGCCCCTCTCCTGATCAACTCGATCATGATCTGGGTCTGGTACCGTATGATCGATCTGTATAACAGCAGCCGCCCAGGCTCTGCCATTTTCAATATCGGGGTATGGACGGGGATCGTTTCCCTGTTATACATACCGGCCATGGCTTTCCTGCTCCTGGTCCTGTTCGGTCTGATCACCATGCGGCCCTTTCGTATCCGGGAATGGTTTGTAGGCTTACTGGGCTTCACCTTCCCGTATTATTTCCTTTTTATCGTATTATACCTGACCGGTAACTGGAGCTGGAAGAATATTGTCCCCCATATCGTTTTCACCGTTCCGGCCATGCCTTCCTCCATCTGGACCACCCTGGGTATCGTTTGGTTGATCGTGCCTTTTATGTTTGGGGGCTATTTCGTGCAGAACAACCTCAATAAAGTACTGATACAGATCCGCAAAAGCTGGAGCCTGCTGCTGCTCTTCCTCCTGGTAGCCGTCGTCATTATCCTGATCAATCGCGCCGATTCCTACGAGAATTGGGTGGTAATGGCCGTCCCCTTCGCCGCCTTTCATGCGGCTGCCTATTACTACCCGACGAATAAGACAGGCCCCCTCGTACTGCATTGGCTGATAGTGTCCTATATCATCGCCATGAATTATTTCCTCTGAATTTTCCCTGTTCAGGGGAATACCGTTAATTTTGCGGTGGGTAAACGGCTGCAACCGCCGCCCGCTTTGCCCGGCACAAAATCTTAATACATGAAGTTTGGAGTAGTTGTTTTCCCGGGTTCCAATTGCGATCGTGACATGCAGGACGCGCTGCAATATGACCTTAACCAGGAGGTAATCATGTTATGGCATAAAGATACCGACCTCAGCCGGTTCACTACAGAGGACTGTATCGTTCTGCCAGGCGGATTCTCCTATGGCGACTACCTCCGCTGCGGCGCCATCGCCCGTTTTAGCCCGATCATGCAGAGCATTACGGAGTTCGCCGGAAAAGGCGGCAAAGTGCTGGGAGTCTGCAACGGATTCCAGATCTTATGCGAATCTCACCTGCTGCCCGGCGCCCTGCTCAGGAATGCGAATCAACAATTTATCGGTAAGAATATCTGGCTTCGCGGGGAAGGAGATCAGGGAAGGGCCCTGAAGATCCCTATCGGCCATGGCGAAGGAAGATACTATGCCGATGAGAAGACACTCGATGAACTGGAAGCGAACGGTCAGGTGCTTTACCGCTACGCAGACGAGAACGGAGCCATCAATGCCGCCGGCAATCCCAATGGCGCCCTGCGCAATATCGCCGGGATCTGCAATAAGACCCGCAACGTATTCGGAATGATGCCCCACCCTGAACGGGCCTGTTCGGATGCACTGGGAAATACAGACGGCCAGGCTATCCTCAAAGCGCTTTTTATCCAGCAAAAGCAGCGATTGGTAAGCCTCGAAGCCGGGTTAGCCAATTTTTAGTTTTTTCCTAACATTTGGAAGCTGAACTTTAGGGGCGTTCTATCGTTCTTTCAATGAATCAAATTCATATATGAATAAAATAGCATTATTTATCCTTACTGTATTATCCGGCAGCATGACAATGGCTCAGTCAAGCAAAGAAGTGAGCTGGGCATACTCCGCTAAAAAGATAGCAGACAAGACTTATGAAGTGCATATGACCGCTACGATCGGGGGAGATTATCATCTCTATGCCCAGGACGCAGGTGGCGACGGCCCCATCCCCACCGCCTTTACCTTTACGAAGAACCCCCTGTTCCTGCTGGACGGGAAAGTGAAAGAAAATGGTAAGCTGGTAAAAAAATTCGAGAGCGCCTGGAGTCATGACGTTAAATATTACGAAAAGACCGTTGATTTTATACAAGTGGTGAAACTGAAGAGCAATATCAAGACGAGCCTGGCCGGTAAGGTCGAATTCATGGTCTGCAACGACCACGAATGTCTTCCGCCCGCAGATATCGACATAAAAGTTAATGTTGGGGGTTAGGGGCGTTAATAGTCATCTATCCGACGATTGAAATGAATTTAAAACGGGTTCTTTGTCAAAAGAACTCGTTTGCTTTTTTAACCTAGCTGGCATGAATAAAAAATTGCTCCTTTTTCCCGCCCTCTTCTTTTGCCTGTTGAGCCTACGGTCTGCTGCGCAGGATTCCACCGGCGTAGTGAGCTGGCAATTTTCCGCCGAGAAAACCACAGGCGGCCTATATACCCTGATCCTGCATGGAAAAATAAAGGACGGCTGGAAACTTTATTCCACCACCATGGCAGATAGCCTGCCTAATTCCCGGGTGGTGCTCGATAGCTCCGCTCCGGCCAGGATACTGAGTATCGAAGAAAAGGGTAAACCGGAAAGCAAAAAAGATTCCCTGTTCAACAATGCGGAAACCCGTTACTTTCTGAATGACGCACAATGGCTCGTCCACCTGCAACCGTCGGCCGGCTCCTCTCCATCCGTTGTCAAAGGTGACTTGAAAGGTACTGTCACCTTTATGGCGATTTATAAAGACTCCGTCGTCGGTCCCATAGAGGTGCCATTCCGGTATTCTTTCTCACCCGATGGCGATCTGGTGGCTAAATCGGCCAACCTGCAGGAGTCGGCATCTGCCTCCCATAGCCTGAAAAAAACCTCCATCGACCTGGCTAACCCGGTCAATAAATGCGGAGGCACAGGCGCAGAGAACAGCAAATCAAAGAGCCTGCTGGGCATTTTTATCCTGGGGTTTTTAGGAGGATTGCTGGGTTTGATCATGCCTTGCACCTTTCCCATGATCCCACTAACCGTTTCTTTTTTTACCAAACGGTCCTCCAGCCGTTCGAAAGGTATATTCAACGCCTTTATCTATGGCTTTTTTATTTTTCTGATCTATGTATTGATCAGCGTGCCCTTCTATTTTCTGAAAGCCAATAATGCCAATATTTTAAATAATATATCCACCAATGTCTGGCTGAATGTCGGCTTTGCCGTGGTCTTCCTTGTCTTTGCCTTATCCTTCTTCGGATTGTTCGAGATCACCCTGCCCAGCAGCATCTCAAATTCCGTGGATTCCAAGTCGAATATCGGTAGCCTGGGCGGCATCTTTTTTATGGCCCTTACCCTGGCCATCGTTTCCTTCTCCTGTACTGGCCCCATCCTCGGCACTTTGCTGGTGGGTGCTTTGGACCAGAATGGCGGGGCCGTCCAACTGACTTTTGCCATGGCAGGATTCGGGCTGGCTTTGGGATTGCCCTTCGCCCTCTTTGCCCTTTTCCCCAACTGGTTGAAATCATTACCCAAGTCCGGCGGCTGGATGACTACCGTGAAGATCGTTTTTGGATTTATTGAAGTGGCCCTGGCCCTTAAATACCTGTCGAATGCCGACCTGGTCACTCACTGGGGGTTACTGAAAAGAGAGACTTTTTTCGGTATCTGGATCCTTATCGGGCTTGCACTGGTACTCTACCTGTTTGGGATCCTCAAGTTCCGTCATGACCCCCCTCCGGACAAATTAAGCAAGGGAAGGATTGTAACAGGGCTCTTTTTCCTGGCCTTTGTCCTTTACTTAAGTCCGGGAGTTACCAATACACACTATGCCAACAGGCCGCTGATCAGTGGATTTCCGCCCCCGTTATCCTATAGCCTCTATGCAGGTAAGGGAAAGGGAGTGGAGGCCAACGTGATCAATGATTATGATAAAGCCCTACAGTTAGCCAGGGAGCAACACAAACCGATATTGATCGATTTCACCGGCTGGGCCTGCGTGAACTGCCGGAAGATGGAAGAGAACACATGGCCACAGCCCGGCGTAAAAGAATTGATCCAAAATAATTTCATCCTGGTATCCCTTTATGTGGACGACAGGAAGTCATTGCCGGATGACCAGCAATTTCTCTTTACGACAGGTGACGGCAGTAAGAAAGAGATCAAGACAGTGGGCGATAAGTACGCGACGCTGCAATCGGAGAATTTTAAGAATGCCAGCCAGCCTTATTATGTGGTGATCAGCCCTGACGAGAAATTAATGAATTTGCCGGTGGGCTATACGCCGGACCCTAAGGACTATGCCCAATGGCTGCAATGCGGACTGGACGCGTTTCACCAATCTAAGTAATTAAACTAAAAGGGTACTTAAATACTAAACCTGGTCCCCCCGACCGGGTTTTAGTATTTTTGCATATATCAAAAACCTGAAAATATGAAAGAATTTATGCTACTCATCCGCAATCAACTCGGTCATCACGAGTCATTATCGGCTGAACAGGAGCAGGCATTTGTGGAAAAATGTATGCTGTACATTGACAAACTGACAAAAGATGGAAAACTGAAAGCAGCGCAGCCAATGGAAAGACAAGGTGCAATGCTTTCCGGCACAAAAGGAGCATGGAAGGAAGGACCTTTCCATGAAACGAAGGAGGTTCTCGTTGGATATTATCACATCCTTGCCAGGGATATGCAGGAAGCTATCGATCTGGCAAAGGGCAACCCGGAATTCGAATATAGCAGCACGGCAAGAATTGAAATACGCCCGGTTAAAACAAAGGAAAAATCTACAAACTATGTCTATCCTGACAAAGCCTGAACAAATAGAAAAAGGCCACCCCTTAACTATGGAGATGGCCTTTTACAATTAGGCGTCATTCTGTTCCAGCCTTCCGACACTAAGGGCAAGTGCTTGTTCAGATGGAGGACCAGAATGACAAGATCGTCGCGACGTCACACCCGATGCAGGGCGCAAACGCAAGAAAAAAAGTCCCCGCTCTCAAGGAGCGGGAACTCTCAATATTTTTTTTAATGGATCTTTTCACACTTTGAAGTTAGCGGTTCTATCCGTTCCCCGTTGTCTTAAGGTAGTTAAAGATTCTTAAAAAAGCTCGCCCCCGTTTCGCAACTCGTACTTACGAATGGGCTCCATAAAGCTATAAGGCGATTTTCTTCTCTGTCATCATCTTGCGCAGGTTGATAAGACCATAACGCATACGGCCCAGAGCAGTATTGATGCTGCAGTTGGTCAGGGCTGCGATCTCTTTAAAGCTGAGATCGGCATAATGACGAAGAATGATAACTTCCCGTTGATCTTCCGGTAACAGGTCCAGCATCTGCCGTACTCTGTCATGGCTCTGACGTTTCATCATCTTGACATCGGCGCCTTCTTCCGTGAAATTGATCACTTCGAAAATGTCCCGGTCATCGCTGGTCTTGATGGCAGGAGTACGTTTCACTTTCCGGAAATGATCCACACAGAGATTGTGCGCAATACGCATAGCCCAGGGAAGGAATTTTCCTTCTTCCGTGTAACGGCCGCCGCGAATGGTGTCGATGATTTTGATAAGAACGTCCTGGAAGATGTCCTCGGCAAGGTATTTGTCCTTTACGAGGAAGAGAATGGAGGTGTACAACTTATCCTTATGCCTGATGATTAGAGCTTCTAATGCGTGCAGGTCTCCATCACGGAATTGATGGATAAGTTCATGGTCGGTTTTTTTGCGTAGCAATGTCATAAACTTCTACGGGTTTTTAAGGTGAGGATATTTGTTTGGATTTTAAAGATGGTTTGGCTTTTCAGTGTAGAAGTGATCAATCGATAGGCGAAGAGTTTTAGTTTAGATTAACAAAAGTAATTCACATTTTTTTTCCGATTGTGTACAAATAGATCTTGTACGAATCGGGTTTAAAGATATACAATTTTTGGAAAAAACAACATTTTGGGAATTTTTTTGTTCTTTAATTCTCCGTTAACCCCAGGAAACAGTAAGGTAAGCACTTATTTTGTCCTATCGCCCTTTCTATTTTCGGGAAATCGATATTTTTGACCTCAAAAAGAGGACTTCAACTCCTAAAAAGCCGGTAATTTTAGATCCGGCAGGTATTAGTCAGTGATCATTTTTTATAAAGGTTTGTTATAAATATATGGGTATATCGGGTAAAGTAAAACAGCCAGCGAAAGAGAAATTGATGGTTCCGGCACAACTGACACAGACAGATGCGATCTTTATTAAAGGGGCCAGGGTTCATAATCTGAAAAACATTGACGTTTCTATTCCACGGGGTAAGCTCGTGGTGGTTACGGGTGTCTCCGGATCAGGGAAATCATCCCTCACCATCGATACCCTTTTCGCGGAGGGACAACGCCGCTATGCGGAAAGCCTTAGCGCCTACGCCAGGCAATTTATGGCCAGGATGAACAAACCTGACGTTGATTATATTAAAGGACTCTGTCCCGCCATCGCCATCGAACAAAAGGTCGTCACCCGCACCCCCCGTTCCACCGTAGGCAGCATGACGGAGATCTACGATTATCTGCGCCTGCTCTTTGCCCGGGCAGGTAAGACCATTTCTCCCGTTTCCGGCCGCATCGTGAAGAAAGACGATGTCAGCGATGTTGTAACGGCCATCGTAGGTGGCCAGACCGGAGACAAAGTGCTTATCCTCAGCGCATTCAAACAGAATAAGAACCGCAACACTAAAGAAGAGCTGAATATCCTGCTGCAAAAAGGGTTTGCCCGGATCTATGCCAGCGGAGAGACCCTCCGCATTGAGGACTTGCTGGAAATGGACGATAAGACCCTCAAAAAGCGGCTTTCCGCTCCCGGCATCTTTGTCCTCATCGACCGCCTGGTCGTCAAATCCTTCGACGAAGACGATCAGCACCGGATCGCCGACTCCGTAGGAACGGCTTTTTATGAGGGGGAAGGAGAGATACAACTGGAAATCAACGGACAGCAGCGCCTGACCTTCTCCAACCGTTTTGAGCTGGACGGCATCCAGTTCGAAGAGCCCGTCCCCAACCTATTCTCTTTCAACAACCCCTTCGGGGCCTGCCCGACCTGCGAAGGATTCAGCCAGGTGCTGGGTATCGATGCCGACCTGGTGATCCCGGATAAAAGGTTAAGTGTATATGAGGGCGCCATCGCTCCCTGGAAAGGGGAAAAACTGGTCATATGGAAAGACCAGTTCGTCAAAGCTGCCAAGAAATTTGACTTCCCCGTCCACAAACCCATTATCGACCTTACTAAACAACAATATAAGACCCTCTGGGAAGGCAATGAACATGTACAGGGAATCAATGACTTCTTTGCCGAAGTAGAGAGAAACCTATATAAAGTCCAGTACCGGGTCCTGCTATCCCGTTACCGGGGCCGCACCGACTGCCCGGATTGCCAGGGCTACCGCCTCCGTAAGGAAGCCCTCTATGTGAAAGTAGGGGGCCGGCATATCGGTGAACTATGTGAGCTGCCCGTGCGGGACCTGGTATTGTGGTTCGAACAATTGCAGCTGGAACCTCATGAACAGCAGATAGCCAAAAGAGTGCTCATCGAGATCCACCACCGCCTGCGGACCCTGCTGGATGTCGGATTGGGCTACCTCACCCTCAACCGCCTGGCCAACAGCCTCAGCGGAGGAGAAAGCCAGCGTATCCAGCTCACCCGCTCCCTGGGCAGCAATCTCACCAACTCATTATATATACTGGACGAGCCTTCTATCGGACTCCATTCCCGAGACACGGAGCGCCTGATCCGCGTATTGAAGGAACTGCGCGACCTGGGTAATACAGTCGTCGTGGTAGAACATGATGAAATGATGATGCGGGAGGCCGATTATATTATTGACATGGGTCCCCTGGCCAGCCACCTGGGCGGGGAAGTGGTTGCCTCCGGTAATTATGACCAGTTAGTCGCCAATAAAGATAGCCTGACGGGTAAATACCTGAAAGGGGAGTTCAGTATCGCCCCGCCGAAGACACTCAGGTCCTGGAACCGGTCCCTGATCGTAGAGGGCGCCCGGCAACACAATCTGCAAGATATCACCGTGGAATTCCCCCTTGGCCTGCTTTGCGTGGTCAGTGGCGTGAGCGGTAGCGGTAAGACCACTTTAGTCAAGCAGATCCTGTATCCGGGCTTACAAAAGATCAAAGGAGAGCAGGCCGATAAAGTGGGTTTACACAAAGCTATTAAGGGAGATATTGACTGGCTTTCCCAGATCGAAATGGTGGACCAGAACCCTATCGGCAAATCTTCCCGCAGCAATCCCGTCACCTATATTAAGGCGTATGACGAAATCAGGGACCTGTACTCGAGACAGCCGTTAAGCAAGCTGCGGGGATTCCAGCCCAAGCACTTCTCTTTTAATGTGGATGGAGGTCGTTGCGACACCTGTAAGGGAGAAGGGGAACAGGTCGTGGAGATGCAGTTCCTGGCCGATGTGCACCTCACCTGCGAAGTATGCGGCGGGAAAAGATTTAAGGAAGAGGTGCTGGAAGTGACCTACCGGGAGAAGAGTATCTACCAGGTGCTGGAATTGAGCGTGGACGAATCACTGGAATTCTTCAAAGACGAAAAAGATATTCTACAAAAAATAAAACCTCTCAGTGATGTGGGGCTGGGTTATGTAAAACTGGGCCAGTCCTCCGACACCCTGTCAGGCGGGGAAGCCCAGCGGGTAAAACTCGCCTCCTTCCTGGGAAAGGGCAAGGCGCAGGGACATATTCTCTTCATCTTCGATGAACCCACTACCGGCCTGCATTTTCATGATATCAAGAAATTACTGGCTTCCTTTAATGCATTGATTGAGCAAGGGCATTCCATCCTGGTGATCGAACACAACACGGATGTGATCCGGTCTGCTGACTGGGTGATTGACCTGGGTCCCGAAGCCGGCGATGGCGGCGGCAGCCTGGTTTATGCCGGTGTTCCGGCTGGGCTGAAAAAAGTAAAGGGAAGCTATACGGGGAAGTTTATCTGAGCCTGTCGGTGCTTTTCACCAGCTTTTGGTCTCTGGCGATGCCTCTTACTGCAAGAAAGAGGCATATAGGAATAGCCAGGGACAGTACAGCAGACAGGTCATATGTGCCTATCGAGAAATTCTTAGTTTGCTGATAGTAGAGAAAAATATTCAGCAACGACACGAAGATCAATCCGATATTGATCCATATTTGCCGCTTCCGGTTCTTATAATTAAAGATATTGATCAGCCCTGCAACGATGAGCAGCACGGTGAGGATCAGCAAAAGGATACTGCCGGTGGCTGTCAGGCTTTGGAAAACCGGGGCCGCAGCCGGCGTGGCGTTCGGTTTGTTGCCGCTATAAAAGGAGAACTTCAGGGTCCCTACTGCGCAGGCGACGGCCAGCAGCATCCATAATGTTTGTATTCTTTGCAGCATAACAACATTTTTTTAGTTTGATGGGGCGTCTGGCCCGTTCGATCCCCAGTCCTATCCCAGTTCGGGATACAAAGGGAACTGCTTCATAAACGCATTCACTTCCTTCCGCAACGAAGCCAGCGCCTCTTCATTATCCGCATTCACAAGAGCCTTATCGATCATTTCCACAACAGTGGCCATATGCGATTCCTTCATGCCGCGGGTAGTGATGGCCGGTACGCCAACCCGGATCCCCGAAGTAATAAAGGCGCTTTTGTCGTCATAGGGAACCATATTCTTATTCACGGTGATCTCTGCTTTGCCTAAGGCGATCTCGGCTTTCTTCCCGCTGATATTTTTATTGCGCAGATCGATCAGCAGCAGGTGGTTATCCGTGCCGCCGGAGACGATGTGATACCCTTTTTCCAGGAATGTCTTTGCCATGGCCTGGGCATTGGCAATGATCTGTTTTGCATAGACCGTGAATTCATCCGATAATATTTCCCCGAAGGCGATCGCCTTGGCTGCGATCACATGCTCCAGGGGGCCTCCCTGTGTACCGGGGAATACGGCCATATCGATCAGGTTGCTCATCGGGCGGATATTCCCTTTTACATCTTTCAATCCAAAGGGATTATCAAAATCCTTCTTCATCAGGATGATACCGCCGCGGGGTCCGCGAAGGGTTTTATGCGTGGTGGAAGTCACAAAATGGCAATGGTCGAAGGGAGAGCTGAGCAGGCCCTTGGCGATCAGGCCGGCCGGGTGCGCCATATCACACATTACCAAGGCGCCGACCTCGTCTGCGATCTTCCGGATCCGGGCATAATTCCAGTCGCGGCTATAAGCGCTCGCGCCGCAGATGATCAGTTTCGGTTTTTCCTGTTTGGCCACCGTTTCCATCATATCGTAATCTACCAGGCCGTCTTCTTTTTTGACGCCGTAAAATACGGGTCGGTATAATTTACCGGAGAAATTGACGGGGGAGCCATGCGTTAAGTGACCTCCCATACTCAGGTCCAGTCCCAGGATGGTATCGCCGGGTTGCAGGATGGCCAGTAATAAGGCGGCGTTGGCCTGGGCTCCGCTATGAGGTTGTACGTTGGCGTATTCACAATTGAAGATCTTCTTTAGCCGGTCGATAGCTTCCTGTTCCACCTGATCTACGATCTCACAGCCGCCATAATATCTTCTGCCGGGATAACCTTCAGCATATTTATTGGTCAGCACGGTACCCATCGCCTGCATCACCTGCAGGGATGTGAAATTTTCTGAGGCGATCAATTCAATGCCATGACGCTGACGATCTAATTCTTTCTGAATGAGGTCGAAAACTAAAGTATCTTTTAACATGGCGCAAAAATAGGTCAACTAACCATAAAATGGACAGAGAAGACTAAGAAAAATCCTGCCGGTCCCGCTAAAAAGACATTATTCCGGGTGAAAGAATAAAATTCACTATTTTCACACGCGTTTATACGCTGGGCGACGCTAGTCTTGTTTTAAATAGAATCGTCCATTAATAAGATTTTCATTATTATGAAAGCGATCATTCCTGTTGCCGGCGCTGGTACAAAATTGCGTCCGCATACTTATACGCAACCCAAGGCTTTGATCCCTCTTGCGGGAAAGACCATCCTCTCTATTATTGTCGATCAGTTGACGGAGGCTGGCATCAATGAATTCATTTTCATCGTTGGCTACCTGGGGGAGAAGATCCAGGATTTTGTCAAACAGAAATATCCACAGCTGAACGCTCATTTCGTATACCAGAACGAGCGGCATGGTATCGGTCATGCCGTATTGCTGACAAAAGAGATTGTAGGGGAGGATGAGATGTTCATTGTGCTGGGGGATACTATCTGTGAATATGATGTAAAGGAAGTATTGAATATGCCCCATTCCCTGCTGGGGGTGAAAAGGGTGGACGACCCCCGGAATTTTGGGGTGGCCGAACTGGAGGACGACGGCAGCATCGAGCGCGTGGTGGAAAAACCCCAGATCCCCAAGTCGAACATGGCCCTGGTAGGGATCTACCGGATCCGGGAATCCGGACCTTTGTTCAGTTGTCTGGAGAACAATATCCGCAACCAGCTCACCAGTTATGGGGAGTACAATCTCACCGATGCCATTGAATGTATGATCCGCAGTGGCGTGAAATTCCAGTCCTTCAAAGTGCAGAACTGGTTTGATTGCGGGAAAAAAGAGACTCTTTTGGAATCCAATGCAAAATTGCTCAAAAAGTTCGGGGGCACCATTGCTCCGGACCACCAGTTTGAAAATACGATCATTATCCAGCCCGTCAGCATCGCCCCGGGCTGTGATATCCGCAACTCCATCGTCGGCCCCAATGTGGCGATCGGGGAAAAGACCCGCGTCAATTACTCGATCATTAAGGACTCCATTATCGGCTCCTTTGCCGACCTCTACGATATCGTTCTCACTCACTCCCTTATCGGCAGCGACACCGAGGTAAAAGGGGAGTCCCGCAGCCTGAACATCGGGGATAATACCGAGATCGATTTAGGAGAGTCTTGACCAGACCTGTTCCGGAGTCCCTAACCCCGCTCATGTGGGTATTATTGGCAAGAATTTGCAGAAATGCCAAAAATCAGGTAAATTGAGGGTAAGTATGTTTAACGAAGCAACAGTTGCCCTGTGAAAGGATCCAACCCAATCCAGGTTATTTTCCCGTTATGCTAACTTTTAAAACTGTTTTATGGGAACTCACAAAAAATTACTGTTCTTCCTGCTGATCTTCCCCCTGGCCTTGTGGGCAAGGGCCAATAGCGGAAAGGTGGAAGGCATCCTGCATGGTTATGTAACGGATGCAGTCACCAAGAAACCCCTGTCAGGAGTGACGGTATCGGCAATGGTGCCGGGGACCAACAACTCAAAAGAAGTATTGACGGATGCGGACGGTTATTTCCGGTTCGCGCAGTTACCCGCTTCACAGGTAACGGTGCATTTTGACAAGAAAGGCTACCAGTCCTACAAGCGCCCCAATGTGACGGTGAAAGAAAAGACTTCCGTAAAGCTGAATATAGAATTCATCCCTGAGGATATAGGTTCCGATTCGGGAGATTCTGAATACCCTATTTTGCGCCTTTTACAGGCTAGCTGAAGGCGATCAACTGGTAATACTATTGCAATCAAGAGCTTGATGGGATTAGCAAGTTTACTATAATAACTAAACGGGACTGAGAACAGTCCCGTTTTTTTTTCTACTACACATGAGGCTTAAATCTATGTTGATGTTGAGCCTGCCAATTTTGAAAAATTTTCCCTGTTCATTTCTTCTGTATGAGACGCAGTAGTTTGAAGAAATGTTAACAGATGCCGGAAATTTTTTTTACTTCGATCTATAATGTCTTTTTAATGGTATTTCCGGGAATCAATCGGGGCCGGCCCATTACGAGAATCTTCGTATAAAAGTACGCGGGGTTTTCGAAAATGTGGTGCCGCGGCCCCTCTTTTTCGACCATTCATCCTTAATCTTTTTGGGATTGTTCACGGCCAAGCTCCGCCTGGTAGTGAGCTTCCATCTTCTGCTCTCCTTTAGCCAGCATTTCCTGCATAAGCTCCGGATCGAAGCTGAGCCCGTCCGGCCCGCCACCCAATGGAAGATCGGGCCGTATGATATGCAGTCTTACCGGTTTTTTATTATAATAAGGATTCTCCGGCATACCGGTGTCAAACCAGTCGGCAATTGCGGACTCCGGGACACCTTTACCTTTCATTTTCATTTTTACCGAGTCGATATAACGAAGGCCTTCATTATACAGGTTGGGAAGGATCCGGTTATTATCCGCCGTATCGGCAATAAAGATATCCAGGGTCTCCTGCAAGATGGAAAAAAGATCCTTGTATTCCTTGTCTTCCGGCATCATCGTCGTAGGGGATGAGAGTATGGTATAGATATCTGTTGCGCCACTGGCAATGGCTATTTCTATACCGGAATATTCCCGGTCCCCGGCGTCTATATATTGCCGCACGGGCTCTTCCATCGGTTGGATGGTGATCGGAGGCAACAACAAAGGCTGGCAGGAGGATGCCAGCAGGGTACGAAGGAACTGGTCGTAATTCTCGGGTTTGCGATGAGCATAACGGGAAGTAATGGCCGGGTTGTTTTTATTGGAAAAGACGGTCAATGCATGGGTCTGCAGGCAGACCGTATTAAAATAAAGCTCCTTATCGGTGTGCATTAACTGATCGTAGATCCCGTGCGTATAATATTGGTCCAGCAGACCCCAGAATGGGCTGGCGTCCAGGATCGAGGCTTCTTTTATCCGTTCAGACAAAGTGAACTTCCTGATAATGTCTTTATTATGCTTGGTAGTAAAGATCTCTACCAGCGGCTCTATTTTTCCAAGTGCAATAAAAGGGATGATCAGTGAACCCGTACCGGTACCCACCAAAATATCGAATTGCATCCCGGGTTGCTTTTCAAACATCTTTTTAAGGGCTCCTACGGCAAATGCTCCTCTGGAAATACCTCCGTTAATGACCAGTGCGTGTTTACTCATGAGACGGTGTTTAATACAATGCCCTGGGGCCGGCGGCCCCTGCTTTATTGATTCATAAAATGGTACTAAAGGAGGGTCAATGTAGGGACAAAATCCGGGGTGAAAAATACTATTTTAGTGGTATTTAGTTTGGGCCGAAGGTTGCGTTCACTTCCTGGCTGCCCATTTCAACATCGTCTTCCAGGTGGCTTTTTTACCGTAGAGCAAAATGCCCGTGCGGTAGATCTTACCTGCAAGCCAGACCGTAGACAGAAATCCTAATATCAGCAGCAGCATGGAAAGGCCCAGTTGCCACCAGGCTACCGTACCCGGTACGCCGAAGGGGATCCTGGCCATCATCACGATGGGAGAGCTGAAAGGGATGATACTGGCCCATATAGCCAGGGATCCGCCGGGATCCTGTACGGCAATGGACATGACGATAAAAGAAAAGACGACGGGCATGGTGATGGGCAGCATCAGGGATTGCGCTTCCTGCGGGTCTTCATTCACTGCACTTCCTACGGCAGCGAACAGGGATGAGTAGAAAAGATAGCCCCCTATGAAATAGAAGAGGAAACAGAACAGGATCAATCCCCAATTGGCCGTATCGAGAGTGCTTTTTACTTTGAAGATCTGTTGTGCCGCCTCACCGGCCTTTGCGGCAGAGGCATTGCCCATGGCGCTGGCCTGCTGGAGTTGCTGCACTTCGTTCCAGGTATCCCTGGGGATCAGTCCTTGTGCGATGGCAGCCAGGCCGAATATCAGCACGATCCAGAGCAGGAATTGCGTCAGCCCGACGGCGCCGATGCCGGTGATCTTACCCATCATCAGCTGGAAAGGCCGTACGGAACTCACGATGACCTCGGCAATGCGACTGGTCTTTTCTTCCATTACCCCCCGCATCACAGCAGCGCCATAGATAAAAGTGAGGATATAGATCAGCACCCCGCTGGCATAACCGATCCCATAGGCGAGCCCCTGGCTGGAAGCTTTCGCTGTTTTGCCATTGTCCTCAAAACTCTGTAACACGGCAATATCCGAACTTTTACGGATGGAGTCCAGCTTTTCCCGGCTGATGCTGGTCTTTTCAAAGATCAGGTGATCCGTGATGGCCTGGGTAATCCTGCCTTCCAGGTCGGTGACCCCGGCAAGCCCCAGCTGCTTTTTATATTTCAGGCGATACACTGTTTTTTGATCTTCTTTTAAAAAAGGAATGATCAGCACCGCGGTGCAACCTTTTTGGGCATAGTTAAGGGTATCCAGTCCGGCGGAAAAATCAAAACTGATCGAGGAATCACTTTTAAGGTATTCCCTGAAATAACCATTGGCATCGATCACTGCGATCCGGTGGCGGGTCTTTCCCTGCAGGGACAGGAATATGGAGCCCGCAATGAACAGGACGATCATCAGGGGCAGGAGGAATGTGGAAAGGAGAAAAGTCCTGTTCCGCACCCGGGTCAGGTATTCCCTTTTAGTGATCAGCCAGATTTTGCTCATAGATTATTTTTTTATCCTTCCATCAGTTGAAACTGCCGGGATAGGGGAGTGCCTTCTACCAGCTTGATAAAGATATCGTTGAGAGAAGGGAGTATCTCCGTGAAAGCGGTAATACCCTGGCCCTGGCCGATAAAATATTCCAGTACATCGTTCGGGCGATGCCCTTCCCGGATCCTCACGATCAGGTGCCCCCCCTTCCTTCCTGCCACTTCAAACGCCTTCGCTCCGGCGAAGCTGCTTTCTCCCGGTCCCGGGCCGCTTCCCGCTCCGGATCCTTCCTGTGGTCCCATTCCTTCCAGCCCTACGCTGAAAAGGTTTTCCTTAAACTGTTGTTTGATCGCCGCCACGCTGCCATCGAGGATTTTCTCCCCCTTATTCACGAGGATGATATGATTGCAGATCTCTTCCACCTGTTCCATGCGATGCGTGCTGAAGATGATCGTGCTGCCGCTGCGGGCCAGCTGATAGATCTCGTCTTTTATAAGGTTGGAATTTACGGGGTCCAGGCCGCTGAAGGGTTCGTCCAGGATGATCAGCTTCGGCGCATGCAACACGGTGATGACGAATTGCAATTTTTGCCCCATCCCCTTGCTCAGGTCTTCCACTTTTTTATTCCACCAGCTTTGCATTTCGAATTTGACAAACCATTCCTTTACCTTTCTCGTAGCCTCCTGCTTACTCAGACCTTTCAATTGCGCCAGGTATACCGCCTGTTCCCCGATCTTCATTTTTTTATACAGGCCGCGCTCTTCCGGCATATACCCGATATGGGCGATATCCTTCTCCGGATGGAAAGGCCTTCCCTCGAAGAGGATCTCTCCTTCATCGGGGTAGAAGATCCCGGTAATCATGCGGATCAGGGAAGTTTTACCGGCGCCGTTCGGTCCCAGTAAACCGAAGATGGATCCCTTTTCCAACGTGAAACTGATATTATCCACTGCTTTTTGCGTGGAAAAGCTTTTCTTCAGATTTCTGACGGCTAGAACATCCATGAGAGGTTGTTTAGATAGTAAATAGGTTATTGGTCGGACTAGGGCTGGATTTGTTACGTTATCCGGTTGAAACTACCATTTTTTCCTAAATCTCTGCACAGCGGGCGGCTACTCTTTCCCCATCCATCGCGGCGCTAACGATTCCTCCCGCATAGCCTGCGCCCTCGCCGCAGGGGAATAAGTTTTTTATTTGAGGATGTTGCAGGGTATCGGCATCCCGGGGAATGCGCACCGGGGAAGAGGTCCTGGATTCGGTGGCGACAATGACGGCGTCATGGGTGTAGTAGCCTCTCATCTTCTTTCCGAATAGGGGAAACGCCTGCCGGAGGCTTTCGTAGATAAAGGAAGGCAACACCTCGTGCATGGAGGCGGAATGAAGTCCGGGAACGTAAGAGCAAGGAGGAAGATCGGCGGAGATCTTTCCTGCGACGAAGTCAGTCATGCGTTGAGCAGGGGCTACGAATTTGCCGCCGCCCTGCCGGAAAGCCTTTTGCTCTACGCTTTGCTGGAAGTAAAGGCCTGCCAGAGGGCCATGCTGGTGGAAAGGGGCCAGCTCTTTTTCTTCCACGCTCACCACGATACCGGAGTTGGCATAGGGGTTATTACGTTTGGAAGGGGACCAGCCATTGACCACCAGTTCGTCTGCGGCGGTGGAGGCCGGAGCGATGATACCTCCGGGGCACATGCAAAAAGAGAATACCCCTTTATGATCCACTTGTTCGACAAGACTGTAGGAGGCGGGTGGAAGATAAGCAGATATTCCGGTACCATATTGTATGGTATCGATGAGGTTTTGTGGATGTTCGATGCGGACGCCTAATGCAAAGGGTTTGGCGGCGATCGCTATTTTCTTTTGATGCAGCAAATGAAAAATATCCCTGGCAGAATGTCCGGTGGCCAAAATGACAGCACTTCCGTTATACGTATCTCCATCGGCAGTTTTTACCTCTTTTATCCTGTCGTTCTGTAGAATAAAATCTACAACTTTTTTTTCGAACAGGAATAGTCCGCCGCTGTGCAATATTTGTTCCCGCATGGCCTGGATAATCTGAGGTAATTTATTCGTGCCTATATGCGGATGTGCATCGATCAGAATACTTTGTTCGGCGCCGAACTGTACCAGCAGGTGCAGGATGCGGTTGATATCTCCCCGTTTATTGCTTCGTGTATATAATTTCCCGTCGCTGTAAGTGCCTGCTCCGCCTTCGCCAAAGCAGTAATTGCTCTCGGGGTTGAGGATACCTTCCTTGTTCAGCAGGGCCAGATCTCTTCTGCGGGAGCGAACGTCTTTTCCTCTTTCCAGCAGGACGGGGCGGACGCCCTTTTCGATCAGTTTAAGCGCTGCAAATAACCCCGCCGGCCCCGCTCCTATAATAATCACCTGTTTTTCCGCTCTGGAGACATCCGGAAACGGGATCGGTTCAAATGCCCTTTCCAGGTAAGGTTCGCGTACGAACACCCGTAGGGTGAGCATGATATAAGGTTGTTTGCTCCGGGCATCGATCGACCGTTTTAGCAAAAGGATCCCTGAAATATCTTCTTCCGGGCAGCCGACGGCCTTTGCGGCGTACTCCCGGATGATGGAGTCGGTGGCCGCTTCTGCCGGAAGTAATTTTAATTGAAGGGTTTGTTGCATGGTGTCAGGTAGATGTTCCACCTAAAGGCAGGTAAGTACACTGCCTAAAAAACAGGTAAAGATAGGGTAATTAGGCGGGTCGGGATAATGTAATTGGCTCTGCCTGTTTAAGATAGATCAATACCCACTTGCCATTATGTTTAATAAAATTTTTTTCAAAGAAATATACCCTAAAAAAGTCAACCGGATTTTTTTAAAAAAAAAACCAGGATTTCAAAAGGCAAGGAAATAATTTGTATCTTCAACTACTTCTCAACAAACTCTACATATATGAAGAAAGGTTCGGTCACATCGAAGCTCAAGTCTTCTTTCTTCGTACAAAGTAAGTTTAAACCATTCCGACAGGGTCAACTGTCGAGATACGCTGAATCCCACTATTATTGTTCGAGGGCTCATGGAGGTTGTGAGACAATCGATTCTGTATGTGTACCAATGTGAATAAGTCTTATAGAAAGGGTTTTTAGAAAGATTAAAAGGTTCTGAAAATAAAAGGATATTACTTTTGACAGGTTTAAGCTCAGGTAGGCTGGCTACGGGTTTTGTAGGATAAAAATCAAAAAAATCGCTGGAACTTCGAACTGTATTGAAAAGAAAAAAAAGAAGTGAATAAAAAATTTTTTATTCAATAAAAATTTTTGATATTCGCCGCCCTGCGCAACTTTTTTAAAATCCAGTTCCTGAGACTTTAGAAATACAATTCTTTAAATCGGCATAAAAATTGGTTATTGTATAATGGCAAAAACGTTTGAAAAAGTATGGAGTAATTGCTTGGAAATAATCAAGGACATCGTAGAGTGGCAGCATTATAAAACATGGTTCGAGCCGATTAAGCCTGTTGAGTTGAAAAGCAATATTTTAGTGATCCAGGTACCCAGTCAGTTTTTTTACGAATATTTAGAAGAACACTATGTAAATTTATTAGCAAAGACCCTGAGGCGCATTTTAGGAAAAGAGGCCATGTTGGAATATCGCATAATGGTAGATAGTGGTAACCATCAGAATAAGCCCTTAACAATGGATGTGCCGGCGCATGGTTATAAAACTTTTTCCAATAACGAAATGGATTTCCCACTCATTATAAATAATCCTGTAAAGAATCCTTTTGTGATTCCGGGCTTGAAGAAAATGCAGATCGATGCACAACTCAATCCGGTATATACATTTGAGTCCTTTATTGAAGGTGACTGCAACCGGGTAGCCCGCCGTGCCGGTAAGACCGTTGCTGAGAAGCCGGGCGCCAATTCCTTTAATCCCCTGGTGATCTATGGTAGTGTAGGATTTGGTAAGACGCATCTGGCACAGGCTATCGGAAATGAGGTAAAGCGCCTGCACCAGAATAAAGTCGTATTATATGTAAGTTCTGAAAAATTCATTAATCAGTTTGTAGATCATAGCCGCAACAATGCCATTAATGATTTTATACATTTCTACCAGCTGGTAGATGTATTGATCATCGATGACGTACAGTTCTTCAGTCGTGCCGAAAAATCGCAGGATGCTTTTTTCGCTATCTTCAATCACCTGCATCAATCCGGTAAACAATTGATCCTGTCTTCTGACAAACCGCCTAAGGATCTGGACGGGTTGCAGGAGAGATTGCTGAGCCGCTTCCGCTGGGGTTTGAGCGCTGATTTACAGATGCCTGATTATGAGACCCGTATTGAGATCCTGGAGAGAAAAATGAAGAATGACGGGTTGGATATGCCCAAAGAAGTAATAAAATACCTGGCTTATAACATTAATAGCAATGTTCGGGAGTTGGAAGGTGCGCTGATCTCACTTTTGGCACAATCTTCGCTCAATAAGAGGGAAATTGATTTAGAATTGGCCAAAAAAGTGCTCCGTAATTTCGTGAAAACTAGTAGTAAGGAGATCACTATCGAAACAATACAGCGCATGGTATGTGAATATTTCGATGTGTCTTATGATAAACTACTGCAAAAAACCCGCAAGCGTGAGATCGTGCAGGCGAGGCAGATTACTATGTACCTGGCCAAAGCTTTTACGAAGAATTCCCTGAAGACGATTGGAGAGCATTTTGGTGGCCGCGATCATACCACGGTTATTCACTCCTGTCAGACTGTAAAGGATTTGATGGATACCGACAGCCTGTTCCGGGAAAATGTGATGGAACTACAGCAAAAAGTCCAGTTGGCGGCCATGTAAGGCGCCCAATCCCCCAGAATTTACCTTTTACCCATATTTACCCCCATTTCGGAGCATCCGGAATGGGTTTTTTGTTCCCGTCTTATAAAAAAGTGGAACCATTTTGGGTGCGAAGCGAATTAATCTTTATTTTTGCCTCCCCTTCGAAAATAGAGGGGGGAAATTAAGACGGAGAGGTGCCTGAGTGGCCGAAAGGAACGGTTTGCTAAATCGTCGTACGGGTTACACTGTACCGTGGGTTCGAATCCCACCCTCTCCGCAGAGCAAGGTTCACAGCAATGTGAGCCTTTCTTATTTGGACACCAAGGCTTTGGAGTTCAACAGTAACCGTTCCTTCCCGTCCGTCCGGGAATCCATGCTTCAGCGAATTGGAAATTGCCTCGTTTAAAATAAGAGCAAATGGAACAGCAACACTCAAATTTAAAGCCACGGGATCAATAGACAGCTTAAAAATAATGCGGGTGCCGGGATTAAACGACTCCTTTAGATAATCGACCAGTTCTGAAATATACGATGGCATTAGAACAAGGTTATAATCGTCCGTATTGTAGAGCCGCTGGTGGATCATGGCCATAGCCTGTATCCGGTGTTTTCCTTCCAATAAAGCGTCCTTCATAGAATCGTTATTTAAAATCTGCCCCGACAGTTATGGGTTTCCATTGCTCCAGTTCCTCGGACATATCGGTCAGTTTTTTTGAAGCGCGGTTATAGGCATCATTCCCGAGAAACAGGTGCATTGGCGGTTCCGGACTTTCAGCTAATTCCATAAATATTTCCGCTGCACGGTCCGGGTTGCCCGCCTGCTTTCCGTCTGAAGACAGGTAATGGTCCTGTGTGTTTTTTACTGCTTCATAACCCTCGATTTTAGTGGTGATTAGTGCAAGTGAGTTTTTCGTCAAAAAGCCTGTCCGGAAGCCCGATGGTTCCACTACGGTAACCTTAATTCCAAATTCTTTGACATCCAGTGCGATCACTTCGGAAAAAGCAGCCACCGCAGCTTTAGTAGCCGAATAAACAGACCAGCCGGGAGCGCCCACAAAACCAGCCACCGAACCGATATTTATAATATAACCCGATTTCTGACTGCGCATTACCGGCAGAACACTCTTTACCACATCTATGGTTGCGAGTACGTTCACATTAAAAATATTCCTGATATCCTCTTCGGCTATTTCTTCCACCGTTCCGGCCATTCCGTAGCCGGCATTGTTAACGACCACATCGATCCGTCCGAATGCTGCCAGCGTTTGCCGTATGGATTCATCAATACTATCCAGGTTATTCAAATCGACAGCCAGCGGGAGAAAACGGTCCTTGTCGATCAATCCAACCGCCTGGCTCAGGGTATGTGCATCGCGGGAACTTGCGGCAACCCGGTAGCCATTTTCAAGCAGTTTTTTTACGAGGATCAGTCCCAGCCCTTGAGAGGCCCCTGTTACATACCATACTTTTGAAGTGTTCATGATATTATGTTTTTATAGCGGTTTATTCAGACACGCTGTCTCATTTCTGCCCTTGCCATTCTTTACCAGGTAGTTGCAATTGCAACTACCTTAAACCTCCATCACTATTGGTAAGAAACACTTAAAGTAATAGGCACGCTCAGCGCTTTTGATACAATACAATTGGCTTTAGCACCTTCTGCAATTTGCTGAAAAGCTTCGGCGGATACACCGTCGATCAATGATGCTTTCAAATCCAAATGAATGCCAGTGACCTTAAGGTCAGCCATATCCAGATCGAGAATGGCTTCGGTGTTCAAGTCGTTGGCTAAGAAACCTGCGCGCTCAAGTGTTGCACTTACTGACATGGTAAAACAGCCTGCGTGTGCCGCGGCTATCAATTCTTCGGGATTGGTACCAATACCAGACTCGAATCGTGTTTTAAACGAATAGGGTGTTTGATTAAGGATGGTGCTTTGCGTAGATAATTCTCCTTTACCTTCTTTAAGGTTACCATTCCAATGAGCTTTTGCTGTACGTTTCATGTTGTTTCTTTTTATTTGATTAAAAATTTATGATTTTAAATAGTAGTTATCCGGCACATAGTTAATAGATATTGTATTTCGGAAGCTTTAGTTTGATACCACATCATGCTAAAATTTAGTTGCTGATATCAGTGATCATTTTATTGACGATCAACCAATGGTTGTCGAACGTATGAAATGAGATGAACTCATCGTATTCAAAATCGTACATCTTAACATGCAATTTGGCAACTGCTATGGAGTTGACCACATCGACCGAGATGATCGTTCCTTTAAAAGGTTTGCCGGAATCTTTCGGGCTTTGGCGGTGGACAACACCGTCAAGATACTGATCGAGGGTTTTAGCATAAGGCTGGCCTTTTACATCTCCAAATAGTAAGGTGCCGGGGTAGTAGATCTGCCGCAGGATATTAATATCGCCTTCATAAATTCCTTTGAAGTAATAATCTTCCAGTACCTGGGTAATTGCTAATGAATCTTGAGTCGTTTCCATTTTCTTTGAATTTTGTGCTTTTAATACCAGCATTGTGCACGATAAAAAAGCAGTCAATAAAAGCGTTTTCATGTTAATACAGATTGTGCCCTGCTCCCAAACCACCGTCCACATTAATAATGGCGCCATTAATAAAGTTGCTCTTGGCAACCGTATAAACCATTTCTGCGACATCTTCCACTTCGCCCACACGGTTCAGTAAATGTAAGCCTGCGCTTTGATCGGCATTATCACCATGCATTGGGGTGCGGATCGTGCCAGGCGCAATCGCATTCACCCTGATATTATCTTTACCAAACTCAGCTGCCAGCTGTATGGTAAGCGCATGTATTGCCCCCTTTGATGCCATTTGTGCGGTAATGGGTACTCCTCCCAGGCCACGATTGACCAGGGGGGTGCCTATATTGATCACTACTCCGTCATGCTGCTTCAGCATTTGCGGAATAATGGCCTGGGTGGTGAAGTAAGTGCCCTTCAGGTTTGTATTCATAAAACGGTCGAGGTAAGCTTCGTCCACTTCGAGAAAAGGCTTGGTTTCAAAGATGCCGGCGTTGTTCACCAGTACGTCTGCTGAGCCAAATTTTGCAAGGGCAGTTGCTAAAAGCCTCTCACCGGTGCTTTTATCGTATACATTGCCGGCTACCATGGCCAGGTTTTCACCTCCGCCCAGTTCATTATAAGCCTGCTCGAGTTTTTTAGCGTTTGAGGAATTGATCACTACGTTGTCACCGTTTGCTAAAAAGTGGCGGGCTACTTCTTTGCCGATGCCAGATGAGGCACCAGTAACTATTATTGTTTGCTTCTTCATTTTATTTCTTTTTGTTATTTTCTTTCAGCGGTTATACCTTTTTCTCTCAGCACGGATACCTGTTCTCCGGCATGGCCCCAGTCGTCCAGGTCATATTCCTGGATTACCACAAAGGTTAATTGAGGGTCTTTATTTAATACATCACTCACCAGGTCGGTTACCCCTTTGATCAGGGCTTGCTTTTGTTCTCTTGTAACCCCTTCGCGGGTTACTTCTATTTTAATGTATGGCATGGCTTTGATTTTTATGCTGAAACGGCTCTTTATGCAGCTTTAGCAGTTACAATTACATTTAGTTCAAAATCATTATAGATCAGGGTGTCGCCCAAATCTTTGAAGAAATTACCGGAGCGGAATTTCATTCCATATTTAGTGCGGTCGATTACCAGCTTGCCGGTTGCAGTTAGCTGATCGCCATTAACATTGACAGCTACATCAAAACCAGCAGGATGGCTAATGCCCTTAATGGTCAGGTTGCCTTCAACGTGGTTGCCTGAAACTGAGGTGATTTCCAAAGTAGCTTCAGGATATTTTTCAGTAGAGAAGAAATCATCAGAAGCCAGGTGCCCGGCAAACTGGGCATTTGTTGCAGGGTCGGTTACATCCAGTATTTTGATGGAGGCGGTATCGATAATGAATTTACCGCCGGCAAGTTTACCGTCATTCAGAATCAATTCACCTTCTTTAACGGCAATGGTACCATTGTGTGCACCGGTTACCTTTTTGCCCACCCAATCAATGTTGCTTTGGGTGCTTACAATTTCAAATTTTTGAGTTTCCATTTTCTTTGTGTTTTAATTACAAAACAAAGATGGGCAGGAAACGTCAGATAGTTATGTGACTTGGATCACATTCGAACGAGAGCGTATATTTATGTGATGTAGATCACATTTCATGATTGGTATAATCGGCTAAGTGTTTCTCTGGAAACACCCATACATTGTTAGCAAAATAACAATAGCGTATTTCATGGTTAATTTTTTCGGCTTGATGGCTTATATGCAGTTCAGGGGTTTGAGCATTCAGGGTCTCAGTATTCATCATGCATCATGAAAGACGGAAGGAGAAGATATACGAGCACTTTACATTCAAATTGAGGTCTAATTCAGTCTGAGGACTTGTAGATAAGGCTCAACTGATTTCTCTTTGAAAGTTCAACATCCAGTTAATGCCATATTTATCTGTAAACGTACCGAAGTAGGCACCCCAAAACATGTCCTCTAAAGGCATCGTAATAGTACCACTTTCTGAAAGGGCATCGAATAATCTCTTAGTCTCTTCTCTGGATTCAGGCTCGAGGTTGATATGCATATTATTTCCCTGCTCCACTTTTAAACCCATGCTTTCCGGCGAATCGGTTGCCATCAGCACATGTCCCCCCATAATAGTTAGTTCTGCATGGATGATGAGTTTTTTATCTGCATCGCTCATGGGCGGCATCCCGGCGGGCATTTCTATATCACCAAATCTCCTCAATCCAACACCGGTGAATTCACCATTAAAAACTTTTTTGTAAAAGTTGAACGCTTCTTCGGTTGTTCCAGGGAAGTTTAAATAAGTGGTTACTCTAGCCATATTGTTTGGTTTTAACTCCTTGCGGATCTTGAATTGTGTACTTAAATAATGATCAAGATTACTCAGACCAGCTGTAAAGCCTTCCTGGAAGCCCATCTTAATGATCATTGCCATATCAGCTTCTTTTGCAAAAGTAATTTCGACCCTTACCGTTGTGCCGTTGCCCGTTTGACTAAATTCCTTTCTCCAGTTCATACAAGGGAAATCCGGGTTTTTATTGCCTTCTTCATCACAAAATAAATCTGTACTGGTAATGCTCTTATTAGGTACAATTGTTTTATAATCGACCCTGCACCAGGATCTATCACCTTTTGGTCCTACCATGCAGTATAGCCATAATCCACCTTCCCTGAAATCCATTGTTTTGGTTTCTGCCCTGTAGGGTTTAGGAGCCCACCATTGATCCAATATTTCAGGGTCGGTCCAAGCTTTCCAAATCAGTTCCAAAGGCGCATCAAACTCTCTTACGACAGTAATTTTTTTGTTTTGTGAGTCTTTTGAAAAGACTGTTTCCTTTTTCGTCATGATTTTTTATTTTTTAGATTTTCTAATAGGCCATCCAACTGGTTAAAGCGATTTTCCCAGATCGCGCGCAATTGTTCGATCCATGTATCTACCTCTTTCATTTTCTGCGGGTTAAAATGATAATAGATCTCCCGGCCGGTCTGCTTCTGATTTACCAGCTTACATTCGGTGAGTATTTTAATGTGTTTGGATATGGCTTGCCTGCTGCTGTCAAAATGTTCAGCAATGGCATTGGGCGTCATAGCCTGCAGGGCTACTAAACTTAAAATAGCCCTGCGCGTAGGGTCGGCAATGGCTTGAAATACATCTCGTCTCATTTTTCTACTATTTAATTTGCGCAACTAATCAGTTGCAAATATAGATGCAACCGATCAGTTGCGCAAATTTATTTTCTGGAAGGAGAGTTTACTAATTTAGATAAGGGAATGCCGAATGAATAGTTTATTTAACTTTAGCTATTATGAATATCAAGTATAAATCCATGATGATTATCCTGATTTTTAGTACGGTACTATGCTCAGCGCAGGAAAAATGTGGGGCCAATATTCCCTGGACAACTATTGAGGCAGAGAATATGAACACAACCGGAACGGTCATGGGTCCGAAATACAACCCCTATCAGGTTGAAACAGAATCATCCGGACAACAATGCGTAAAACTCACTTCTAAGGGGCAATTCGTTGAATTTACCTCCCCTGCAAATGCCAACAGTATAGTTATAAGATACAGTCTTCCCGACAAAAAGGAAGGTAACGGCCTGGTGTCTACACTTGGAATATATAAAAACGGAAACTTTGTGCAGCATTACAAAATCACCTCACGCTACTCCTGGCTTTATGGAAAATATCCCTTTACTAATGATCCGGGCGCCGGAAACCCAAGGCATTTTTATGATGAAATGAGGGTGCCGGATCTGAAAATTGAAAAAGGCGATGTTATTCGAATACAACGTGATGATCGCGATGAAGATGACGCTGAATATTGTATAATTGACCTGGCTGATCTTGAAAATATTGCATCCCCATTAGAGGCGCCCTCTAATTCATTGTCAATTACCGATAAGAGCTTCCTGGCAGGTGATTTTACCGATGACTATACTGAAGCATTCAAAAACTGCCTAGCTAAGGCAGCGGAGACAGGGAAAAGTGTCTGGATTCCAGCCGGAACTTTTAAAATTACAGGGGATATTATTCTGCCGGCAAATGTAACCATTCAAGGGGCGGGAATGTGGTACACAGAACTGGTTGGGGATGAAATACTCTATACCAATGTAAATAAACGGGTAAGATTGAAAGGGAATGGCAGTAACATCCATATTTCTGATTTTGCCATTATTGGTAAACTGAAATATAGAAGTGACAAAGAAGCTAATGATGGTATTGTCGGGTCTTTCGGGACAAACTCAACTATTTCACGCGTTTGGATTGAACACACGAAAGTGGGTATGTGGATAGAAAATTCCAGGAACTTAAAAATTACGGGATGTCGCATGCGAAATACAATGGCCGATGGCATAAATTTTTGTGTTGGCATGACCCAATCGACCATAGAAAACTGCACTGCACGAGGTACGGGAGATGATTGCTTCGCCATTTGGCCTGCTGTATTTGCCAGCCAGCAATTTCTACCAGGGCATAACCTTATAGATCATTGTACGGCTCAACTACCCTTTCTTGCAAATGGAGCAGCCATTTATGGGGGAGAAAGCAATAAAATAAAAAATTGTTCATTTGCTGATATTTCTCAAGGTTCAGCTATCCTTATCAGCACCACCTTCCCAACCGAAAATAAAGACAGAAGCATAAATAATAACTTTAGCGGCACAACGGTTATTGAAGATTGCGATATAAAAACCAGCGGAGGCTTTGACCACGAGTGGGACTGGCGTGCTGCCGTAGAAATATGCATTGATAAGCGCAGTATTTCTGGAATTGAAATAAATAACTTAAATATTGAGAACAGTTTGTCTAATGGGTTAAGCGTGATTGCTAAAAATGAGACTGGGAAAATGGGTGTGTTATCTAATGCTGCCCTACAAAATGTAAATATTTCAAACTATGGAATTGGCATGAAAGGTAAACATGGCTTATTTATTTCCAGTGATGCACATGGTAATCTGGGCATTAAAAAATCGAATATCCCTGAAATTAAGAATGAATCTGAGAGCTTTAGCATAGTTCATTAGCCTTTCTTCTTTTTTGAAGGAACCTTCGCTTTCGGGATTGCCTTCCCCTTCGAAGGCTTCTTTGTCTTCGAAGATTTGGCGTAGGCATTAAAGTCCAGGGCCAGCTTCACCCAATATTCCAGCTGTTTTTTTGTCGTTAGCGATCCTTCATTGACAAAGACAAATCCTTGCATGATCTTGCCCGAATGAACCATCGGTACAACCCCCTCCTTATTCAGCACTTCCTCGGTCAATGCGGGATCCAGCCGTACCATAATGGAGTCCTGCCTGACTGCTACGCACATTTTATCATTCACCATAAAGCACAAGCCGCTGAAAATTCTTTTTTCTTCTATATTTGTTTCAGCCGCAGCAATCAACTCTCTGACTCTGTCAGCCATTTTTTCATCAAAGGCCATAAAAAGTTGTTTAGGTGATCCTGAGTCTGAAAATTACGGTTTTATCCGATTTCCACCATAGGATCCTTGAATTGTGCCACAAAACCCGGACAGCACCGTATAATTTTGCCTGATAAAATCAGCAAAACAATGGAACAGAGACCTCCTTTACCGCCCTTCACCTTCGAAACGGCCACGCAAAAGGTGCAGTTGGCAGAAGACGCCTGGAATAGCCAGAACCCTGAGAGAGTGTCACTTGCTTATACCCTTGATACAGAGTGGCGCAACCGCTCCCAGTTCATCAATGGTCGTCCGGGGGTGGTGGAATTCTTAACGGCCAAATGGCAGAAAGAATTGAATTACAAATTAAAGAAAACACTGTGGGCATTTACGGACAACCGGATCGCCGTCCGGTTCGAATATGAGTACTGCAACCTGAGCGGACAGTGGTTCCGTGCCTATGGCAATGAGAATTGGGAATTCGACGAATTTGGGCTCATGAAGAAAAGATTCGCCAGTATTAATGACCTGGCTATCAAAGAAGAGGACCGGCGGTTATAGGTCCGTTCGTGAGAGGGGGATTCGTGATATATTTGTTACATGAAAAACGTGATCCCGGTGTATGATATTTGCAATTTGTCGGAGTTTAAACAGAATGATATCCTGATCAGCAGGTTCTCTCCCTACCTGGCTGTTCATCAGAATTTGCGGGTAGCGCATAAACACTCGTTTTATCATTTATTATTGTTCACGGAAGGCGCCGGTACCCATGCCATCGATTTTAAGAATTTTACCGTCAGGCCCTGGCAGATCTATTTTATGATCCCGGGTCAGGTACATAGCTGGAACTTCGAAGGCAAGGTTGATGGATATGTCATCAATTTCTCGGTTCCCTTTTTCCAGTCCTTTCTGTTGAAACCGGATTACCTGGAGCAGTTCCCGTTCTTTAACGGGGGCATTGATGATGCCGTCATTGACCTGCCGGAGGCCGTCCGGCCCAAAATAGGGGAAGTTTTCGAGCAATTGGTTGCCGAGGGGGAGAACGGCCAAAGACTGGGATTGGATATGGTAAAGGCCCTGCTGCTGCAGTTGTTTATCACCGTCGGTCGTCTCAGTTTTGAACAAATATCCGGCAGCGTGACTTCCGTCAATTATACGCTGCTGAAAAATTTTCAGAAGCTTATCGAAAAAAACTGTACTACGCTAAGACTGCCGAAAGAGTATGCCGAACTCTTGTACATAACGCCCAACCACCTGAATGCCTTATGCAAAGAGGTGCTGGGGATACCGGCGGGTGAAGTCATTCGCAACCGGATTGTGCTGGAGGCCAAACGGCTCCTGGTGAACCTCAAACTTAGTATTTCTGAAATAGCTTATACACTGAATTTCGAAGACAATTCCTACTTTACGAAATTCTTTAAAAAACAGGCGGGCCTTACGCCGGAGGAATTCAGAAAGGAAGCCTTAATTATTTCCGGTTTAGCCCATAAGTAGCGCACTATTTGAGCTTAAGTTTGTTAACTTATGGTACTAACTGTGAACTTATGGAAGAATCTGAAAAACTACAACGTGTCGTAGAAGCCCGGATGAAGCTCAAAGCGAGATTTGAGGAAAAGATCAGGCTGACCCCATCCGTCTCCGACGACAAGCCTATGGGCTATGGACGACCCAACCGCCATGGAATGCCTGTGACACCTATTGGGCAGGTCCTGACGAAGAAATGGCCGGTGTTGGATTTAGGTAACCAGCCGGACATTCCCCTGGACCGCTGGAAATTGACCCTCGACGGAGCCGTCGAGCATCCTGTCAGCCTGTCCTGGGAGGAATTCCTGGCTTTGCCGCAGACAGAAGATACCTCCGACTTTCATTGTGTCACTACCTGGTCCAAACTGGACATGAACTGGAAGGGCGTCCGCCTGCTGGATCTGGCGGCCCTGGTACAGCCCAAAGAGACTGCCACCCACATCTTATGTTACGGATATGACAGCTATACCACCAACGTTGCGTTAGAAGAAGCTCTGAAGCCCGACGTTTTACTGGTACATACGATCGAGGGGAAACCCCTGCCCACGGAACATGGAGGCCCTGTGCGAATGATCACCCCCCAATTGTATGCCTGGAAAGGCTCAAAATGGATAGAAAGGATAGAATTTCTGACAGAAAACAAACTGGGTTTCTGGGAAGAAAGAGGCTATTCGAATACGGCCTACCCCTGGAGAAACGACCGGTATAGTTAAGGGCGGGCAACCTCTTTTGTCCGACCTGCCGTTGAGGCCATTTCCTCCAGGATCTCCTTTGTCGTTATTACCTGTGCAAACTCCCTGTTGATGGTAGCCAGGGACAATTGGTGCACCAGCTCTGCGTCATAGACTTCCCCGTTCAGGCCTTTTACCCGGAAGGCGGCGGTGGCATCGGAGGCAACAAAAGTTTGATAGCCATAGTTGCCGGCCATACGGGCCGATGTGGAAACACAGTGTTGGGTGATGAGGCCGGCGATCACGACGGTGCGTATCTCCTGCTCATCCAGCTGTGCTTTGAGATCCGTGCCGATAAAAGCGCTGTTGACGGATTTCTTTATCACGGTCTCCCCGGAGAGAGGCCTTACTTCTTTCTTGAACTCGTTGCCTGGATGGCCTTCCGCCAACGGTGAGCCGGGCTTTACGGAGCAATGCCTGATATGAAAGAGCGGCCATTCTTTTTCCCGCCAATATTCCAGTAACAGGCGCGCGTTCTCTTCTGCGCCGGGATTATTCCTTTCCCCGCCGAAAGATTCCAGCTGGTCAAATGCTTTCTGAATGTCAATAAGGATCAGGGCCGGTGCGACCGGCAGTTCATTGTTCATGATGGTTATTTTATGAATTAAAAAAATAGAATACCTGGGCGAAACCTCAGATCGGGTGCTGCTTCCATATCCGTTGTAGCTGTCGTTCATTTTCAAAACCGCATTGGCTGGCGATGGCGCTCACTGTAATGCCGGGTGAGTTTTTAAGCGTCCTGGCCATTTCCAGCCTCAATAGGGTGATATATTGGAGTATGCTGATCCCTGTTTGCAATTTGAAGGTCCGGGTGAGATTGCGGCTGCTCATGTTCACCATCTCCGCCATTTTCCCGATCGTCGTTTTGGTATGCAGGTTTTCTATCAGCCAGTCCTGCAGCTGATGGATACCTGTGTGCAGGTGGTTACGATAATTCAGGTAGATGCTCTCCTGCGAGTGCTGGCCGCTTCTTCGGGAATAGACCACCAGTTCCCGGGCAATCTTATGGGCGAACAGGGCGCCATGATTTTCTTCCAGGATGAACAGGGCCAGATCGATTCCCGAGCTGATGCCTGCGCTGGTATAGACATTCCCTTCTTTTACGAACAAGGCGTCATCCTGAACATGGGTCGCGGGGCGATATTTTTTCAGGTCCCGGACAAGGCTCCAATGAGTAGTACATTTTCTTCCGTCCAGCAATCCTGCTTTGGCGAGGATAAAGGCCCCGATGCATACCGAACAGATCCTGACATCGTTGGCTGATTGGGCATGCAGCCAGGCATAGAGCCCTTCCCATTGTTGCCCGCTTTCCTCGTTTTCCATCTGGGACAGCAGTGTCCTGCTGAATCCGGGAATGAAGAGGTAATCCCCTTTCTGCAGGTCCATTTGGCTATAGTGTTCCAGATGGCTGAAATGCAGACCGGAAGAATCCGACATCTCCGGTTGGAAGGAACAATACCCGATCTCATATCCATCGTTCATCTGGCCGGCCGCATAAAAGGCCTGTACGGGACCCGACAGATCGAGCATGTGGACGCCCGGAGGGATGAAAAAGACAACTTTCGTTTTTTGCGCCATAACTGTTAATTCTACTCAAAGATAGGGTAGGAGAAGCAGATGAGAAAGGACGAAGGGGCGACATATCCGGCCATATATCGACCTTCCCGGAACCGGCGATTCCTCCGCCTCCCCGGAACCCGGGATCGCCCTACTACTTAAAATTTTAGCGGGTATGCAAAAACAAAAAAATCGTATTTTCCTTCGGATGATAACTAAACGAGCTGCTGTCAGGAGCATTTATACCGGACTCTTGTTACTTTCTGTTTTTTCGGATCTTTCTCTTTTCGCGCAAAAAAAGAATGCGGGTTTCGAGTTGCATATCAGGCGGACGACCAGTCCCGTGAATATCGACGGTATTATCGACGAGCCGGCCTGGCAGCAAGCTGATAAGGCGGGAGATTTCTACATGGTGCTGCCGATGGACACCAGCCATGCCAATGTACGTACGGAAGTGCGTATGACTTATGATGACAATGCCCTCTATCTGCTGGCGGAATGCTATGATGCTTCACCGGGGAGCTACATGGTGGAGTCGTTGCGGAGGGATTTCAGTTTCGCGAAGAACGACAATTTCATTTTTTTCATGGATCCTTTCGAAGACCAGACAAGTGGTTTTACATTTGGTGCGAATGCCGCCGGCGGACAGTGGGATGGGTTGATGTATGAAGGAGGGAAGGTAGACCTTAGCTGGGATAATAAATGGAGTTCGGCGACGCGGCGGTATAGTGACCGGTGGGTATTAGAGATTGCCATTCCTTTCAGGACCCTGCGTTATAAAAAGGGGCTTACGCGGTGGGGAATCAACTTCAGCCGTAATGACCTGAAGACGACGGAGAAGTCGAGCTGGGCTCCTGTTCCCCGGCAGTTCCCTACGGCCTCTCTGGCTTATACGGGCGTATTGGTATGGGATGCGTCGCCTCCGCCTCCGGGTCCGAATATCTCTGTCATACCTTATGTGTTGGGGGGAGCGCAAAAAGATTATACCAATGGGAAGGGCGTCAATTACAGGAAGGAGATTGGAGGGGATGTCAAGATAGCGGTGACCTCTGCGCTCAACCTGGATCTTACGGTCAACCCGGATTTTTCCCAGGTGGATGTGGACAAGCAAGTGATCGATCTCAGCCGCTATGAATTATTCTATCCGGAGAAAAGGCAGTTCTTCCTGGAGAATGGGGATCATTTCATCAATTTCGGCTATTCGACGCTGCGACCTTTCTTCTCCCGGAGGATTGGGCTGGGGGCGCCTATTGAATTTGGCGCGCGTCTCAGCGGTAAGCTGGACCCCAATTGGCGTATCGGGGTGATGGATATGCAGACGGGGAAGGTAGATTCCATCGGTCTGCCGGAACAAAATTTCTCGGTGATCGCCCTACAGCGAAAGATCTTTGCCCGGTCCAATATCGGGTTTATTTTTGTCAATAAGGAGTCGCTGCATTACCAACCCGGTAAGGATACGATTCATCCGGTGTATTCCCGGTACAATCGAAATCTTGGCGTAGAGTTTAATCTTGCTTCTTCCAACAATGCCTGGACGGGAAAGGCATTACTGCTTAAATCTTTCAGCCCCGGGAAGAAGGGGGATGATTATGTCCAGGCGGGCAACCTGCAGTATACGGATCGTCATTGGATCATCGGGGCGCAGTATGAGTATACGGGGAGTAATTTTAATGCGGAGGTGGGATATGTTCCCAGGCAGGGGTATTTTAAGGTTAATCCGCAGATCTCGTATTTGTTTTTGCCTGGGGGCGGTCCGATACTTAGTTATGGTCCCCAGGTAAGCTCCACTTATTTTTATAATGAGTCGTTTCACCTTACGGATGATGAGACGGTCGTTACCTGGCTGACGACTTTCCGCAATAAAAGTACTTTGTCGGGGGTATTGATGCATGATTATGTGCAGTTGCTGCAGCCCTTTGACCCTACGAATACGGGATTGGCTTTCCTGGCAAAGGGTACCCGGCATGTCTGGAAGACGGTGGGCGCCGACTTTGTCAGCAAGCCCCAGGCGCTCTTCACCTATGATTTTACGGTGCGATATGGGGGTTATTATGCTGATGGGACAAAGCTGACGATCGGCAATGATGTGGGGTATCGGATCCAGCCTTATATCAACATTGCGTTGAGCACTTCCTATAATAGCTTGCTTTTGCCGGCGCCCTGGGGGCATGCCGAGTTCTGGCTGGTGGGCCCCCGGATTGACGTGACGATGACTAATACCCTGTTTTTTACTACCTATATTCAGTATAACCAGCAGATTAAGAACATGAACCTCAACACCCGTCTTCAATGGCGTTACAAACCGGCCTCCGACCTTTTCCTGGTGTATACGGATAATTATTTGACCACTCCTTTTTCCGTGCGGAGCCGTGCTTTGGTGCTGAAATTCAATTATTGGTGGAATTTGTAATGCTTCGTTTGGGCAATTCGGGTTAAAACCCCTACATTTGCATCCCGTTGCTTTAATCAGGGTTTCTTCCCGGCTTCAAAACCGGTCAATCATCCTGAAGTTCAGTAAACGGCACTTTCAACAACACAGGATCGGGAAGTAGCGCAGGCCGGTAGCGCACCTGGTTTGGGACCAGGGGGTCGCAGGTTCGAATCCTGTCTTCCCGACGGACAAGAAGCCCGCAGCGAAAGCTGCGGGTTTTTTTTTCTCTCACTGTTTCAAGTAATGAAGCGCAACAGATCCCGATTTAAAAATCTTTGACCCAGCAAGTTGTAATTGGAATTTCTCCGGCAGGCTAATGCCTTCCAACAACCGTCTCCCTTCTCCAGCAATTACCGGATGAACGACAATATGATATTCATCCACCAGACCAAGCTGTATAAGTTGCGAAGGAATATCTGCACCACCGGTTAGTATACTTTTACCTTGTTCCTGTTTCAATTTTAGTATTTCGTCTTTAAGGTTCGTTCGAACAATTTCCGTGTTTTTCCCTTCAGCTTTGTCTAGCGTTTTTGAAAAAACAATAATTTTATTGATGGAGTCAAACGCCTGAGCAAATTCGTTCCCTGCTTCCGTCTGACCGGAATGGTTCTTTGCGATGTCGGGCCAATAAGGAACCATCAATTGATAAGTTTTGCGCCCGTAGACGAACAGGTCAGCATCTCGCACAAGCTGCGTATGGTATTCAAGCATTTCTTCATCAACGATCCCTTTGGTATGGTCGCAGCAGCCATCAATGGTAAGGTTGATTGCGAAGATTAAATTTCTCATTTGATTGCTTTTAATTTTAATTCCTTTCGGTCTTGGTGATGCAGATCATTTTTAACGTTTTTTGACTATAAAGATAAAAACCGTTTCGCTTCAATAAAGGGGCAGAATACGACATTGTTAGGGTGTGGTTGCGCAAAGTGTTAATCGCTTTCTAACCTTTCT
>DASWFF010000014.1:0-47726 GCA_036394375.1 Puia sp. | reverse complement strand
GATGGATTTTTTGGCATACTCGGCGTGCCGGAGGTTTTGTTTTTTGAGGGAGGGGATCTGGATTTCCATTTCATGTTTCAGAAATACGGGCATGTCTTTGCCATCGATGCTGCGGGTCAAGATCTTATCGAGGTTGCCATTTTGGTCGAAGTCATTGATCCATAGTTTTACCGGATGGGAGGAGTCGGGGTGGAGGTAAAAATTTTCACCGATATTACCCAGGACCAGGTCGGTGCGTCCGTCGCCGTTGAGATCGGCTGCTGTGATGGTCTGCCACCACCCATACAGGTTGCTGAGGTTGGTATGTATTTCCTTAAAATGGTCTTGCTGGTAGGAGAAAATACGGGGCGCCATCCATTCTCCGATGATGATCAGTTCTTTTTGCCGGTCGCCGGTGACATCGGCCCATACGGCGCCGGTCACCATGCCTATATGGGCGATATCCGGATTTTTTGTGGCTGCTACATCGGTGAAATGTCCTTTGCCGTCATTAACGAACAGGTAGCTGGAGGGGGAGATACCGTAGATCTGGGGGAAGCTCCTGCCACCGATGAAAAGATCCGGATAGCCATCGTGGTTAAAGTCTTCGGCGATGGCCACCGAGACATTCATGCCTGTATTGGGGAAGGCGTCGGCATCGAGCTCGAAATTTCCTTTTCCATCATTTTTGTATAACCGGAGCTGCATTTGGCGGCTATTGGGCCCGGCCTGGTTACCGCCCGGGCCGACGAGCAGGTCGAGGTCCCCGTCATGATCGCAATCAAACAGCAATACGGCGACGTCTTCCAGATCGGCAAATTGTTCGAAAGCTTTTTCCTTTTTTTTGACGAAGCCTCCTTTCATGGTTTGCAGGTAAAGCTGGCCGCCTTGTCCGGCTGCCCCGCCAATATAGACGTCCGGCAGTCCGTCTCCGTTGACGTCTCCTACGGCTGCCTTGGGACCTTCCCTGGACAGCATTTTAGGCAGGTTGTGTTCCGTATGGAAATCGGTATACTCATTTTCCCGGTGTTTATCAAAGGAACTGCCGGTGGGCAGCAGGAGTGGGATGGTGGAGGAAGGCGTTGGAGACAGGGGGGCGGCTGTGTTCACCGCTGTCTGTTCGATGGTATGGAGGGTATCGGCAAGGGGATGATCGAAACGGGTATAAGTGCGATCGGGCCAGGTAATGATCATGGAGTCAATGGCTGGCGAGGCGCCTAAACCGACAATTACTTTATAGTCGACGGAGGATTGGAATCCCCGGCTGGGAATTACTTCACGGCTGAGAATTTGATTTCCCCGATAGATTTTGATGCAGCTTCCGACGGCAAATGTATTTTTGCCTTTGCCTTTGAGCAGGATGGCGATGTAGTGGTTTTTGTTCAGTTCCCGGGCATTGTTCCTGTAGATAAAGGCGGGTTGATTTTCATTATTAATAACCAGGTCGAGGTCTCCATCATTGTCCAGGTCGCCATAGGCTGCGCCATTGGAAAAGGAGGGTTGTGTAAATCCCCAGGATTGGGCGGCATCGGCGAATTTTAAATTCCCCAGGTTCCTGAAGACCCCGTTGATTAAGGGTGTGCGTGGAATTTTCTCCAGTACCTGATCGACGCTCTCTTTCTTGCCTGTAAGCACCATTTTCTGGATGATGTCATTGGCAAAAAAATCCATGAAATCCAGATTGGTTACATCCTTATTGACGCCGTTACATACGTAGATATCATTATAGCCATCGTTGTCGGCATCGAAGAATAAGGCGCCCCAACTCCAGTCTGTAGCGGAGACCCCACTATAGTTAGCTATTTCTGCAAACTTTCCTGCTTTATTATTCAATTGCAGGCAATTTTTGACATATTGGTGATAAAATCCTGCCTTTAGTTTTCCGTTATAGAGATCTATATTGTCGAAAGAGCCCATGGTCTTAAGGCGGTAATCATCTACGGGTAACATATCTGTTGTAAAAAGATCGGGATAGCCGTCATTGTTGATATCGGCAAGATCGGCCCCCATGGAAGAAAAACTGGTATGTTGCATCCAATCTTCCAACTCGTCTTTAAAAGTGCCGTCCTTCTGGTTGATATACAGGTAATCCCGTTCATAGCTGTCATTCGAAACGAATATATCGGGATAGCCGTCTCCATTGATATCCCCTACAGAGACTCCCAGGCCAAAACTGATCAGGCCGCCGTGGATGCCTGCTTGTTGAGTTACTTCCGTAAAATGACCATTGTCATTCCGATAGAGGTGATCACCCCCGCCTTTTAAAAAGCTGGCGATGGGCCACTGTGCTTCCGGCAGATCACGCCTGTTGGCGTTGTTCAGGGTATTAATAGGAATAGGACTATTGTTGATTACAAAACAATCCAGGTCTCCATCCATATCATAATCAAAGAAAGACACCTGGGTGCAATAGGCTGCTATATCGAGTCCATATTTGGCGGCAGATTCGGTAAAGGTCAGATCATGGTTGTTGATATATAGTTGATTTTTACGATGACCGCTACCCATATGGCCAGAATTGCAAATATAGATATCCAGCCATCCGTCGTTATTGATATCAACAAAAGTGACACCCGTGCTCCAGAGGCTGTCTTGTATGATCCCGGATTTTGCGGTAATGTCCTCGAATTTAAAGTTGCCTTTATTCAGGTATAGTTTATTATTTCCCATGTTGGAGGATAAAAGCACGTCGGCGAATCCGTCGTTGTTCAGGTCGCCGATGGCTACGCCGCCCCCGTTATAAAAGTTCCTGAAAAGAAAGCTGTTTTCAAGTTTACCGTCCGTGACGGTATTTTCAAAGTTGATGCCTGAATTTTGGGTTAATTCAAATAAAGCTACAGGAGTCTTATCGCGTTTACAGGAAGAGCAAAGGCTATATTGAAAAATACAAAGGAGAACAATAATTCTTGGCACCTGACTCATTCTTAATGTGTATAAAGATACAGAAACTGGATAGTAATATGGCTATCTGTAAAATTACAAAAGACCATTCAGGAATGGTCTTTTGTAATAAAAACAATTTTAAATATAGTTAATATCCAGGATTTTGCTTAAGATTTGGATTAAGCGCTAAAGCCTGGTTAGGAACGGGATAAACTAAATATTTAGGATCATCGGAAGGCTTATACTGCCAAAGCACGTTAAATACTCCGAAACGAACCAGGTCTGTTCTTCTTACGGATTCATAGTACAATTCTCTTCCTCTTTCTGCCAATAAGGTGTTTGGATCATCAACGTTGGCGGAATTTGCGAGAACTAATGGCGCTATCATTGGCTTCGCGCCTCTCGCCAATCTGAGCCCATTCACAAGCGTTAATGCCCCTACATTATTGGGAGAAGCCTGTCTCATCATTGCCTCTGCCACCATTAATACGACATCCGGATATCTCATCATCATTAACCAGTTACCAGGATTGGCGGAATAGTACTTGCCGGACGCATCCGAAAAGTCAGGAACATATTTAGGCACCCTGATTCCGGTCACTTCCAGGTTAGAGCCTGTCTCAATCATATTAGCAGCAATATTGGGATCAAATGCCAGCGGGTTGCCTTTTCTATCCTTCAATGCAACTCCATTCTGATCATATTGCTGACCGACGAGGAATCCCGGCCTGATGCCCGAGGCTGCTGTAGTTTGACGGTTAGAAGTCACCCTGCGACCAATCCTTGTATCAAGCAAGGTATCATTCAATGAATAATTAGTCGTTCCGCCTACGGAGAAGCTGTTATAAAAATCACTGATCGTACTAAAACCATTCCAACCGGCATTCGGAGCCTGGCCATCATATTCATTATAGTGAAATCCCATCATCCAGCGGGCATGCATACCCGGATTGTTAACGGCTAATCCCGAAGAGGAAGGATAAGCGAAAATTCCTTCGGTGGAACTACCATTAGCATTGCTAAAATTATCAAAAAAGTTAGCCATATATTGGTATTTGCCACTATTGATAATCTGATTTCCCAGGGTGATGACCTGCTGCATATCTGCATCTGCAAATGTAGGCGTTATCCGATTGTTAAAGGCGCCCCTGTTAAGGTACAATTTCATCAGCAATGTATTGGCGGCATCCGGAGTAGCCCTGGTCAAGGTATTTTTGGTGTTCAAATCGGGCAATACGGTCGTCAATTCATTGATGATGAAAAGAACAGCGCTGTCTCCCGAGTAAACTTTAGGCGCTAAGAGCAAATTATCGCCGGGATTTCTAAAGGGGAACTGGCCATAAAGGTCCAGTAAATAGTATAACGACACAGCCCGCAGGAATCGTGCTTCGGCCGCCTGTGCTTTGGAAGGATTGAACTGCAGAACGTTGGTTGCGTCGAAGTTTAACTTGTTAAGGTTATTATATACATTCAGGACTTGGCCATGGTCGGCATTCCAGGTGTGGTTATGTATTACCCTCCATACACCATTATCATCCCAGTCACCACCCCGGGTGGGTACGAGCGATTCGTCGGTGGAGTTCTCTTCTAATGAAAATACTTCGTCCTGGCCTACGAATGCACCCGGTATGTCATTATATGCCGATGTAAGTAATAATCCCGGAAATGCGGGGCCTAAAGATGAGACAGCCTGATTAATGGGAACTGTCGTCGAGTAGGATTCTTTAAGTTTAGTACAACCCGCCGCCCCTGTTAGCAGGAGAGCTGCGGATATTACTAAGTATTTTGACTGTAACATATGGATAGCTTTTGGTAATTAAATGGATAGCTTTTAATAATTAATTAGAGTGAAAAATTTAAGCCCACCTGAATACTGCGTGGGGTAGGATAGGGTATGTACTCAATTGATCTTGAAGGATAGCCAGCTTGTTGCTTATCGATATTGACTTCCGGATCGAATCCGCTGAACTTGGTGATCACGAAAAGGTTAGACCCGCTTACATATACATTTGCATTCTTGATGTAAGTTCCGATATTACCAATATTGTAAGAAAGATTGGCATTTCTCAGTTTGAAGAAGTTACCGCTTTCCAGGAAGCGTTGTGAAGCACCGACTCCGCTGCTGGGCTGTTCCTTGGAATCAACGGCTTTCTTATCGACGTTCCTGCCTTGCAGAATACCGGAAAGGTTCGTTACCGAGGTGGCGGTATTATTATAGATCAGGAAGCCGCCGGAACCTCCTCCATTGACGGTTAAAGTAACCTTTTTATATCTGACGGTTGTTGATGCGCCATACAAGGTTTTGGGATTCGGATTTCCAGCATAGGTCGGATTTGCCCCGATGATCTGGCCGCCTTTCTGGTCAAATCCGCCAAATGATTTCAGGTAAAATTCGTCTACAGGCTGGTTATTCGTAATGATCTGACCCAGTGTACCGGAAACGCCCTGTCCATTGATCTGGCCGGTGTTGATCGTCAGGGCATTTTTAGATCCGGCAGCATAGAAATCTTTCAACAGGTTGTGGTTATAGGCCATGTTATAGCTTATATCCCAGGTTAAATCTTTCTTATTGATGATGGCAGCGCCAATGGTAAATTCAACCCCATTGTTGATTAAATGACCCGGGAGATTTAGCCATTCGTTGGCAGGAGGGCCAGGTTGAATAACGGTAGTCTGGAAAAGGATATTGGTCGTATTCTTATTGTAGTAATCAACACTTCCAAAGAGCCTGCTATTCAGGAAAGAGAAATCGAGACCAAAATCAAACTGAGTTGTTTGTTCCCATTTTAAAGCAGGATTTCCCACATTGGTCTGAGAATTACTGTTAAAAGTTCCGAAAGAGAACTGGTCGATGGCAGAACCGGCAGGAAAATCCTGACTTCCCGTTATACCCCAGGTTCCCCGCAGTCCAAGGCCACTGAATACCGTATTATCTTTCAGAAAGTCTTCATTGGCGATGTTCCATTTTACTCCAACGGAAGGAAAGTAACCGTATTTATTATTAGATCCGAATTTACTGGATCCATCAGCGCGAAATGTTCCCGTCAAATAATATTTATCCTTGTAGTTAAAGTTTGCCCTGGCAAAATAGGATTGCAGTTCTGTGGTGATATCTTTAAAGGTGCTGGCTGGGAATGTAGTTAGCGCATTGCCTAAGATATCCGTATACTGTGCATTCAACAAATTCGCCTGATCCAGGTTGAAATTAAATCCCAATCCGGAAAAGCTGTTGTTCGAGAAGTTGGTTTTGATATATTCAAAACCGCCCAGTGCAGAAAAGCTCAGGTCCGGAGTAAGGTTGGTTGAATAATTCAAAGTATGATCGATCACCTGAGATGTCAATGAAGCTCCGGAAATTACGCCGAATCCTGCTCCTGTGATGGGGCTGACGCCTTGAAGGAATCCGTCTATGTTTGTATTACGGGTGCCATCACTCTGGTTGATCGAATACAGGAACTTATAGTCAAGTCCGGGTATAATACGGTAAGTTGCCGCAATATATCCAAGATAGGTGTTTACATGGGCTACATCATTATATCCCTGGAGCAGGGCAAGCGGATTAACTACTCCATTCTTAAGATCAATATATCTGCCATTTGCATCCGTAAAGGGGGAAGTAGGATTCCATTGTAAGGCAGCACTGATCAAATTACCCTGAGAACCTGCCGTATTAGAAGCAAGAACGATCTGTTCGTTCGTGTGGCCTGCGATTAAACTAAAATCGATTGTCAGTCTTTTATCGAGGAACTTATACGACCCTGCAAACGTACCAATATACTTGTCCAGGTTGTTTGTTTTTATAAATCCTGGGGTATGGGAGGCTAATAAAGAAGCCCGAAATTTTCCATTTTCATTCCCGCCGCTGACCGCCAAGCTATAATTCGTGATTAAATTATGTTGAGTAATCTTATCCATCGCATTGCTTGAACTACCTTTGTCCAGCGGATTAACTGTAATCGTATCGAGGCTGTACTTGTGTAAGGCGCCTCTATACTGGCTGGTAGTCAATGCGTCGAATTTCTTCATGTAGCCAACGTTCGAGCCTAAGGAAATACCTGCATCCAGTTTAACGGGACCAGCGGAGGCCTTCTTGGTAGTGATCACTATCACACCATTTGCGCCCCGTGATCCATAGATGGCAGTCGAAGATGCATCCTTGAGAATCGTGATATCCTGGATATCGTAAGGGTTTATATAAAGCAGCGGATTGGCATCGGGGGTTGGGCCGAACCCCCCCGTACCTAAATTTACGGAAGGACGTGCGTTTCTGCCGTCCAGCTGGACGCCATCTACAACATATAAGGGGTTACCCGTTCCGCGGATAGAGCTATTACCTCTTATTTTAATAGTCGTAGCTGAGCCGGGTTGACCACTGTTGTTTACGATTTCAAGTCCTGAAACCTTGTTTTGTAACAATTGATCCGGAGATGTGATGACACCGGTATTGAATTCTTTCGCGCTGACTGTAGTCAGTGAACCAGTCAGGTCTTTCCTTCGGGAAGTACCGTAACCGATCACCACTACTTCATTCAGGTTAGACGTGGAAGCGACCAGGGAAACATCGATGGATGTCTGGGCCCCGATGGTGATTTCCTGTTGAGTAAAACCAACAGAGCTAACGACCAAGGTTGTGGCTGTCGAGGGAACGGTGATATGGTACACCCCGTCGGCGCCCGTAGAAGCGCCGGCTTTTGTACCGCGTGCCGTTATGGTGGCTCCTTGGATAGGCGCCCCCTTGTCGTCTAAAATCTTACCAGTAATTGTTTTTGTCTGAGAAAATGCAGTTAGTGTGAAAAGTACACATAGTAGTAGAAATGGTGCCGCTTTGGCAAGCATTCGTTGAATGGTCATAAAGCAAAAGTTTAGCAATTAAGAACCTAAGTTAGAGAAAATTATACTTTACTTAACAATTTTTTTAAAAAATTTATTGGATAATGTTAACTTCTTTAACAGACAATCCTTTATGGGACAGCGCTGCATAACATAAAATTAAAATGTGTCGGACCGGATTTGGGTTGTTAACTCGCTGAGGGAATAGAGGTAATCGCTGAGAGAATAGGTAGAAGTTCCTTCTTCGACTACTGTCTGGTTGTTATCCTGTCCGATGGGATAGCCGTGGCCCCGGAGGGGGGTGGATCGATTGCCGTGGCTGTCGTAATCGGCCTTGGCAAGGGTGAATATGGCCAGGCTGGCTCCGGGATAAGGTTGCAGGAGCGCTCCGATGATCATTTTCATGGTAGTACCGGTCGTGAGGATGTCGTCTATGAGGAGGAAGGACGGGGGCGAGGGGGCCGGCAGAGTTAGGGCGGGGGGACCGGGCAGGGGTGAGATGGAGGCGGCTGGCCGGGACGGAGCAGGAAAGTATCGGGTATCTATATAATAGCGGTTTTTTAGTTCGGCCTCCCTTTGTTCTTTGGAGAGTCCTTTGATCTCCCTGGTGGGGAGGGATTTGCGGAGCAGGCGGGGGAAGTAGTGGCTGTGAAAATGGTCTGCCAGCGCCTTGCCTAATTTGTCGAGGGAGCCGGGATTGCCTTCGCGGGCAGAGGTCTCATCATGGTGGAGGGCGCGGAGGAGGATGCTGTTCGAGGGGAGGAGGACGTTGCCGGAAGGGGTGGGGTTTCCCAGGATTTCCAGGGAGCAACCGATCCATGCGTTGAGGTCGGGCTGGCGGCCCCGTTTGAATTTCAGGAGGCTGAGCGAAAGGGGATCCGTTCCTGCGGATACCGGGAGGTAGTTGCACAGGTAATAGTGCGGGCAGAAGGTATCTCCATATATTATAGCTGTTTGCTGCAGCGGCATGGTGCAAAGATAGGTGGAGGCCAGAGGTAGGCTCTCCCTCTTTAATTATAAATGTAAACACTTATAAAAAATATAAATTTATAACGAATCCTTTGTAGTTAAATAATTAAGATCTATACTTGCTTAGCTTACTTATCTGAAGACCTTAATTACCCTTAATGTCAATACAAAATTGTGTGGACATCGTGCCTGAATTGAAAAAAGGCAATACCCGCGCCTTGCATGCTATCCACGACCTTTATTATTCTTCTCTTCGTAATTTTGCCGGTAGTCTGTTGGGGGATGTACCTGCGGCGGAGGATATTGTTACAGAGGTATTCGTTATTCTCTGGAAGAAACACCAGGATTTTGAGACCCTGTCGAATATAAAGGCTTTTCTCTATATCAGCACCCGGAATGCCTGTATCAACTACGTAAAAAAAGCACAACGGGACTCCGTCATGAAGACCGGGTTCCAGCATTACCTTTTGGGGGACCATGAAGAATTCATCCTGAATGAAATGATCCGGACCGAGGTGATGCAGCAGATCTATGAAGCGATCGAAGCGTTGCCTTGCCAATGCAGGAGAGTCGTTAAGATGTGTTATATCGAAGGGCTGAATAATTCCGAGATCGCCGGGAAGTTCAAGATCTCCGTAAATACCGTAAAAAATCATAAGGTGAGGGCATTGGGCCTGTTACGGCTAAAATTCCTGCATCCATCCTCTATGGCCGTGTTGGCTTTGTGCTTATTATTGTGGAACCCTCTATTATCGTTGATTGGTGGGGGTTGGATGTAACGAAGCAGGAGCGAATTGATCCCTATAGAGTAGTACTCGAAAATATTTTTTTACCATCTGCAATTATTTCTTTCCTATCTGCGTTAATAGTTTGGTTTTTCATAGGATATTGGATTTTAAAACGGGGCTGAATTTCTATTCTGGCCCTTTTTTTATTTTAGGGAGGGGAGACTAACGGGAATGGGGCTGGAGGATTGATTGCGAAATTGGTTGTAAGTTTGGGGGATGCAACCGTATGATGAAGTTTACTGGGAAAAAAAATTTGCCGATTATCTACGTCAGAATCTGACTCATAAAGACGGCTCCCATGACCTGGGGCATTTTCAAAGGGTCTGGAGGACCGCACAAGCCATCAACGTGGAGGAGGGGCTTATCGCCGATCCTCTTATCTTACTGACGGCCGCTTATTTTCACGATCTGGTCTCGTTACCTAAAAATCACCCGGAGAGAAGCGAATCCTCCCGGCTAAGTGCGGAAAGGACTGTTGAACTTCTGGAAGGAACTTTTGCGAACTTTCCCCGGGAGAAAATAGAAGGGGTCCGGCATGCGATCCATGCCCATAGTTACTCGGCGGGGATCGAGCCTACAACCACGGAGGCAAAAATATTACAAGATGCGGACCGGCTGGAGTCCCTGGGGGCGATCGGGCTGGCCCGGGTCTTTTATACGGCGGGGCAGCTGGGACAAAAATTGTTCGATGAGACGGACCCGCTGGCGTCTTTACGCGACCCAGACGACCAGGTCTATGCGCTGGACCATTTCTCCGTCAAGTTATTGAAATTGCCCGCCCGGATGAATACTTCCACCGGGAAGAGGCTTGCGGAAGAGAATGCCGCTTATCTTATCCGTTTTATGAAAAAGATCAGCGCCGAGATCGGGGGGGATTATTCGGCGCGCCCATAGCATTAATTATATATATAAACAAAATGATAGATGTTATCGGATGGATCGGGTCGGTGATGGTGATAGTGGCCTATGCTTTAAATATGTATAAGCGGTTAGCTTCCGATTCCCGGGAGTATTATCTGTTGAATATTGTCGGCAGCGCCTGCCTGATCTTAAACACCATTTACCATCATGCCATTCCCTCGGCCGTGGTAAATATTGTTTGGATATTGATAGCTTTGATGGCTTTATTCAAGAAGAGGAAGTGAGAATCAACCGCTTATGAATTTTCTCTCAGCTAGGACTCCCCGAATTAAAAAATTAACTTTGTAATGGGTAAACTGTTAAGGCGATTCTCACGTATCGTATGAAGGATATTCATTTATAAATTACCGTTATCGACAACCTGATGAAATCTTTGCTGCCTTTTTTGTGTCTTTTTATTTGTTCCTGCGCGATGGCTCAATTACAGTCATGTCCTGTCAACAGTAATTTTTCTTCAGGTACGCTCACGAACTGGTTGGCTTATATCGGCAATAATGCGGGGGGGAATGGTCCTTCGGCAATCAGGGATACTTTTGGCATTGCTACGTCAGCTCCCACGGGGACCCTGGGGACGAGCGTGATTTATGAATACCAGTTGCCTTCTGTCCCCGGGATACAGGTGCTCGGCAGTTCCACCACGGATCATTTCGGGGGATTTGCCACGGTGCCGAAGATCAATGGGTATCAATATACCAATTCTGTCTTACTGGGATCCACTTCTATTACCCGGTCCAACAATTCCGGCGTTCAGGGGGGATATATCCGGGGGATCAGCTACCGGATCAATGTACCCACCAGTGCGGTGCCCCAGCCCTATACGATGACGTATGCCTATGCCATGGTGCTGGAGAACGGTACGCATAATTCCAGTCAGCAGCCTTTGTTCTCGGCAACGCTCAAGGCGCATGACAGTATCGTCTCCTGCGCCTCTCCCAAATATTTTCTTCCTACGCTGAACAATGCGGATTCGCGGGGTACGGGCGCCGTATTGGACAGCGCCAAGGCCAGGAGCAATGGTTTTTTCCCCAGTATTTATCCTTCTCCCAATCCGAATCCCAATTCCAATAACCCCGACGCCGAGCATTTGCACGATGTCTGGGCAAAGGGCTGGACGGAAGTTACGTTCGATCTCTCCCCTTATCGCGGGCAGCAGGTCATTTTGACTTTTGAGGCGGACAATTGTGTTCCGGGCGGGCATTTTGCCTATGCGTATGTGGCGCTGCGTAATGTCTGTGATGGGTTGATGATCAGCGGGGCGCCGGTAGCTTGTATCGGCAGCACCCTCACTTATTCCATACCGGGGTTGACCGGTGCGACCTATCAATGGAGTATACCTGCCGGCTGGTCCATTGTCAGCGGTGCCGACAGCAATATTCTCCAGGTAAAGGTCGGGGCTTCGCCCGGGAAGATCTCGGCAGCGGAAGTCAACAGTTGCGCCAATCTTAAGGATACGATCGATGTTACGACTACGCCACCGACCGTTGCCGGCGCCCTGGCCAATGACAACGAAGTGTGTTCCGGAACGAATGCGAGTGTATTGACGTTGAGCGGGTATACGGGAGGGATCCTGAACTGGCTTTCATCTATCGATGGCGTTAACTATAACGTATTGCCGGTAACCAGCGCTACCTATACGGCGCAGAACCTTGTCACCACCACTACCTATAAGGCGTTGGTGCAGAATGGGGGCAGTTGTGCTATCGATACCAGTTCGGCTGCTACCGTTCTCGTAGATCCGAAGAGCGTGGGGGGGCAATTGAGTCCGTCGGCCATGGTCTTCTGTACCGGTCAGACTAAAGACGCGCTCCTCACTTTAACCGGTCAGACGGGCAATGTACAGAACTGGCAGTCTTCGCGGGATGGGATCAATTGGGTGGATTTTGCGCCTGCCGACCCCAATCCTACGTATAGTGTTCTCGGGATCACGCAGTCGACGGAGTACAGGGCGCTGGTGAAGAGTGGCGTATGTCCGGATGATACGAGCACTGTTGCTGCCGTTACGGTGGTGAGCGCCTTATTTCCCCAGGCGGCGGTTCGTCCTCCGGATACCACTATTTGTTATGGGGCGACTGCGCAGTTGTTTGCTACGATCACGGTCGGAACGAATTATACCTGGTCCAATCCAGGTACGCTGAGCAATCCCGGCAACGGCAGTATCGGCTCTACGCCTTATTCCATTCAAACCGGGGCTTCTCCGGTGGGAACGACCAGTTATATCCTGAGCATCGAGAATGCGGGGTGTCCCAATCCTCTGGTGGATACTTTTCATGTGCAGGTGATCCCCCCCATTATCGTCGATGCTGGCAATGATACTTCGGTGGTGATCAACCAGCCTTTGCAATTGCATGCGAGCTCCAGTGATACGACCGCTAATTTCTTTACCTGGACGCCTCCTACGGGCCTGAATAATCCCAATATTTCCGATCCGGTGGGGGTCTATGGTTCCAATATCGATTCTGTCCGTTACCTGGTGAAGGCGTCTTCGGAGGTCGGATGTTATGGGGTAGCATCGATCCTGGTAAGGGTCTTCAAGACGCTGCCGGATATTTTTGTTCCCAATGCGTTCACGCCGGGCAAGGGCAGCAATGGTATATTCCGGCCGATCCCGGTGGGTATTTCCAAGCTGGAATATTTCAAGGTCTTCAATCGTTGGGGGCAGATGGTCTATGGGACTTCGGCTATCGGTCAGGGCTGGGATGGCCGGGTGAACGGAAAATTGCAGGATATAGGTAGTTTTGTCTGGATGGCACAGGGTATTTCGTATGCCGGGAAGACTATTTTCAGGAAGGGAACGATGGTCCTTATCCGGTAATTTGGAGAATCATTTATTGAAATCACCGATTTTATTTTTAAATTAGAGGACTGAATATAATTTGTTCACGATACTCTTGGATTTTAGAAGAGACCAAAGCGATTGATTGCCATGAAGATACATATACCTGTCCTATTTGGTATTTTCCTGAATATCCTATCATTTCATCTCTTACAAGGCCAGCAATCCGCTGATACTAATTTTTACAACAAATCTTTGAGCCAACTTCGCTCAACGTATTATACCGAAGGCGGCAACAACCTGAAAATCTATAATGGCCGGGAATATATAAGGAATGGCCTTAACGCAAAAGGCTGGCCTTTTTTTGAATCAAACGATCCGATAAATGGCAGTGTAATCTATAATGGGAACTTCTATACCAACATTGACATGCGTTATGATCTTGTCGAGAATAAGCTGGTTGTCGCAACGTATACTAAAAATGGTTTTATAGAGCTGGTTCCGGAAAAAATTTCTTCCTTTAGTCTGCATAATCATCATTTCGTGCATCTCCTGCCGGAAAAAAATAAAAATACATCGATAGAAGAAGGATTCTATGACGAATTATCCCAGGGGCGGGCTATCTTATACGCGCGGCGAATTAAAAAATTCGTTGTGCCGACTAATACAGAAGAGGCGTCTAAATATGTACAATACAATACTTATTTTATTAAAACAGATAGTAGTTTTTATGAAATAGGTAGTAAAGCCGATTTGTTAAAGACATTGAATGTTAAAAAAGACGAGCTAAAAAAATATATCAAAAGCCATAAATTAAACTTCAAGAAAGATCTTGAAAATTCATTGTCGCTTACGGTAAATTATTATTCATTATTAATAATGTGATATGCAATACCGGTTTTACTGCACAATAATTTTTATTTTTTCTTGTCTTTCGGATTATGCACAGCAGAACAGGATAACCGGCAAATTCGTCAATGCTTCCATTGATGCTGTTATCCGCCAGGTAGAAAGTATGACAACCTATCATTTTTACTATGATTCAACTGATCTGAATGGTATTGGTGTAAACATTGAAGCGGACAAACTGACTTTGTCCGGATTTTTGGACAAGGCATTCAGCAATACCGACCTTCACTACGTGCTCGATTCAACTACAGGAAATGTATTTATCACCAAAGGCACGGTCATTCATACTATTTTACCTGCTATTGTTTTCAATGCAGGAAGTCAAATAAGCAATAAGGAGATTTTGCCTGCTATAATACCCAAGCAGGGACCTATGCCTAAAAATACCCTGAAAGTTTCCGCGGAGAACAAGCTCTTTGAAGTCGGAGAAAAAACTGCCGGCAATATGACAGGAAAAAGCACCATTGCGGGTTATGTGCGAGACAACCGAAGCGGCGAGCCTATCTCCGGAGCAACGATCTTTATCGATTCCTCGGCCCTTACACTTACAACCGATCAGTTTGGTTATTTTTCGCTTACACTGTCAAAAGGGCGTCATGCTTTAAAGATAAGCGGTTTTGGCATGAAGGATGCGAGGCGTCAGATTATGGTATATTCAGACGGAAAATTCGATATCGATTTGTACGAATCCGTAGAAAGCCTGAAAACGGTCATTGTTTCGGCGCAAAAAGGCTCTAATACCGGAAATGTACAAATGGGGGTAAACAGGCTGAATATTCAGACGATCAAGCTTGTCCCGGTTGTTTTTGGTGAAAATGACATTCTGAAAGTGGTATTAACGCTGCCCGGTGTCACGTCGGTGGGTGAAGCCAGCAATGGGTTCAACGTGCGAGGGGGGGCCGTTGATCAGAACCTTATCCTTTTCAATGATGCAACGATATACAATCCTTCACATTTATTCGGTTTCTTTTCGGCCTTTGATCCGGATATCGTAAAAGGGATAGAGTTATATAAAAGCGCCATACCTGAAAAATACGGTGGACGACTTTCCTCGGTACTGGATGTAACCATCAAAGATGGAAACAATAAAAAATGGACGGGCACGGCAGGCATTGGTCCTTTAACCAGCAAATTCACCATTGAAGGGCCTGTGGACAAAAAAACATCGGTAATAGCCGGTGCAAGAACGACTTATTCAAACTGGCTATTGGGTCTTATCCCGAATTCCGCTTATACCAACAGCAGGGCCAATTTTTATGATGCGAATATTCATATAACGCATACGTTCAATGCAAAGAATTCACTGTACCTGATGGGGTATATCAGTAGTGATCAGTTCCGCCTGGACAATGATAGCACCTACAAATACAGCAATAAAAACGTGAATGTCAAATGGAAGCATATTTTTAATAATAAGTCATATGCTGTGGTAACGGCCGGTATCGATAATTATCGATATTCCGTATCCAGCGAACAGGTCCCTGTCAATGGTTTTAAGCTGGGCTTCATGATCGATCAAACTTATCTTCGTTCAGATTTCAGTTATTCGCCCAACAACAAGCATGTCATCAGTTACGGTCTCAATTCCATTTATTACAAGCTGCATCCCGGTTCCTACGATCCTTCCGGGTCTGCGTCCCTAGTCGTTCCAAACCATGTCCAGCCTGAGCAGGCGCTGGAAAGCGCCCTATATCTTGGGGACCAGTATTCGATCAATTCCAATCTTACGGTGAGTGCGGGCGTCCGCTATTCCATCTATAATTACCTTGGGCCGCATGAGCAATTCAACTATGTTCCGGGCCTTCCCCGGGAAGTGATTACGATCAAGGATACAACTTTCTACAGTAAAGGCAAGGTCATAAAAACCTATATGGCTCCCGAAATCCGGTTATCGATCCGGTATGCTCTATCCGCCTCGGCTTCGGTAAAAGCGAGTTTCAATACCACGCAACAGTATATTCACATGCTGTCGAATACAACCAATATATCCCCAACGGACATATGGAAGCTTAGCGATCCGTATATTAAACCACAGCAGGGGCAACAGATTTCATTGGGGATCTATAAGAACTTCAGGGCAAATACCATAGAGACCTCCCTGGAAGTCTACTACAAGAAAATGTATGATGTCCTCGATTATAAAAGCGGAGCTACTCTCCTTTTGAATCCACACATAGAAACGGATGTGATCAGCGCGAGGGGAAAAGCCTATGGAATAGAATTCCTGTTTAAGAAAACGGCCGGGAAAATCAATGGCTGGTTAAGTTATACCTATTCCAGGACCTTATTGAAGGGAGATGATCCCCTGGCCGGCGAGCAGATCAACGGGGGAAAGTACTATCCGGCGAGCTTCGACAAGCCGCACAATGTAAATTTCATAAGTAATTACCGTTTCTCCCACCGGTACAGCGCCTCGTTAAATATAGTTTACAGTACGGGGAGACCGATCACTCTGCCGATCGCAGCTTTCGATGTGGGTGGCTCTCCCTCCTTGTATTATTCAAACCGTAATCAATACAGGATACCTGATTATTTCAGGTCGGATATTTCGGTCAATCTTGATGGGAACCATAAGGTAAACCAGCGCTTTCATAATTCATGGTCTGTTGGAATATACAATCTTACGGGTCGTCAAAATGCCTATTCAGTATATTTCATTCAGGAAAACGGTAAGGTCAAAGGGTATCAGTTATCCATTTTCGGAACGTTGATCCCGTTTGTCACCTATAATATTAAATTTTAAGTGATGTGCAGCAGTTTATAAAGATCATTTTATGAAGCTATTTATTAACTATAAATTTTACTTTTTTGCTTTTTTTTTCATATCCTGTTGTTGGGAATGCAGGAAGGCCTATGTTCCTTCTGAAATTACAACCAATTATAATTACCTTGTCGTCGATGGGTTTATCAATATGTCCCCGGGTGGAATAACGACCATAACCCTAAGCAGGACAAGGCTTATTGACAGCGTTGCCAATGTCGTGGAACCCGGGGCCCAGGTATCGGTACAAGGAGATCAGGGCGATGTATATTCCCTTGGAGAGATAGGGAACGGGGTGTATTCCAGTAGTGCGCTGACGCTGGATCTTTCACATAAATACAAATTGACTATCACTACTTCGGACAGCCATCGTTATGAATCCGACCTTGTTATGCCCAAGCAAACACCAAAAGTGGACAGCATGAGCTGGCGACTGACTACCGATCCGAACACCGATACGGCAATACTTAATGTTTTCGTCAATACGCACGATCCTGCCAACAACACGCATTATTACAGATGGGATTACATAGAAACCTGGGAGTATGACTCTTACTTTGAAACTTCCTATGCTGTTGCGAATAATATGATCTATACTACCAATCCTACAAATGACAACCATCGTTGTTGGGAAACTGGTCATTCCAACAATATTCTGCTGGGTACATCGGTTGCCCTTGCCCAGGATGTGATCAGCATGGCGCCCATAGCTACCTTTCAAAAGAATGACTACAAAATGGACATACGGTACAGCATGAATGTGAATCAATATGCCCTAACTCCGGAAGCCTATAATTACTGGCAACTCATTCAGAAAAATTCCCAGCAGTTGGGATCGCTGTATGATGTGCAGCCGTCTCAATTACCCGGCAATATACATTCTCTGACCAACCCAGCCGAACCTGTAATCGGATTTGTAAGTGCCTGTTCGTTGCAACAACAAAGGATCTTTATCGATCATTCACAAGCACCCGGTTGGAGATCTCAGCCTATTTATAGTTGTCCGCTGCGGCAGCTCCCTGCAGACCCTACTAATTTTGGCCCGTACAACTATGCTGATACAACCTATGCGCCGTATTATTTCACGGGAGGCGGTTATATCCTGGTGATTTCAAAAAAGGATTGCCTGGATTGCAGGCGGCATGGCGGTTCTCCCGTAAAACCTTCGTTCTGGTAAACAAATATTATATGAGAGCATTTAAATACGTGAAAATTGCCGGCAGCCTGCTATTGGTTATAATCAATGCAAGTATCTATGCGCAGCAATTTACCCCTATTGCCTTGCGGGAGCAATTCCTTGCCTATCAAAAAAATGCTTTTCAGGAAAAGATTTATGTTCATACTGACAAAACCGTTTATCTGGCGGGGGAAGTCATGTGGTATAAGGTGTATAATGTCGATGGGTATGTTCACAAACCGCTGGATCTTGAAAAAATAACTTATGTAGAAATCATAGGCAGGGACCAAAAAGCGATCCTGCAGGCGAAGATCGCCATGAGCGCCGGGAGCGGAAATGGATTTTTTGCCATTCCCCCTTTTTTGCCATCCGGACAGTACTTGCTTCGGGCCTATACGAATTATATGAAAAACTTTGCTCCGGATTTCTATTTTGAACAACTTGTTACCATTATAAATACACTTAATTCAACAATAGTGGCTGACACGGTGGCCCGAAAAAAATATGCGATTCAGTTCTTCCCCGAAGGTGGGGATCTGGTCATGGGATTGACTACTAAAATCGGGTTCAAAGTCACCGACCAGGAAGGCAAAGGGGTGCCCTGCAGGGGTAGTATAGTGAATAGCATGAAGGATACAGTAGCAAGGTTCACTACTTTTCACGCCGGAATGGGTCACTTTGAATTGACTACCAAAGGAAATGAAATTTATACTGCCGTTGTTTGCATCGAAGATGTAACGATTACGCAAGTGCTACCTGCAATAAAAGACAAGGGGTACGCCCTTCGGGTCATAAGGGGAGGGGAAGAGCAGGTAGAAATTGCCGTAACGGCGACTTATACCAATGGAGACCAGCCGGTATATCTTTTTATACAGTCCAACAACCTGGTTAAAGATATATTGGAGCAGAAACTTATCAATGGTAAAGCGACTTTCATTATTCCGCAGCAGGACCTGACAGATGGTATTTCTCAGTTTACACTTTTCGACGAATACCGTAAGCCGGTTTGTGAAAGGCTGTATTTCAAACGTCCCGGCCACATGCTACAAATGACCGTAAAAACAGGTCGTTCGGTTTATAAAGTAAGGGAAAAGGTGGATATTGGGCTCCAGATTTCTGACTCCATGCCTGCTGCATTAATGGCAAATTTATCGATGTCCGTCTTCATGACGGATTCCATTCAAAAACCTCCTTCGGAAAACATCTTTACTTATCTATTGATGACCTCGGACCTCAAAGGTAAAATAGAAGATCCCGGATTTTATTTTGCCGCTGATGATGCCACGGCTTTTGAAGCGGTGGATAATCTAATGCTAACCCAAGGCTGGCGAAGATTCAATTGGAAGAGCGTATTGGAGGATACAAAACCAGTATTTGCTTTTTTGCCGGAATTGGAAGGGCCGCAGGTTAGCGCAAAGATAACAACGAAGGGGGGATCCGGATCGATCCCTCCGGAAGGCGTAGTAGGTTATATCAGCAATCCATCCGCTGATTTTGAAATGGAAAGCGCGGCTTGCAAACCGAATGGCGACATTATTTTCACCCTCAAAGATTTCAGAGGGCATAACGAACTGATCCTGCAGAGCAACTACCGGGAGGGGAATGCCTTCCGTATTGATATCAACAATCCATATTCAGATAAGTTTTCCAGCACATCTTTTCCGGCATTGGATATCACTTTAACTAATAAAAACGACCTGGCAAAACGGAATATCGGCGTTCAGATCGAGAATACCTATCGAACTGATAAGAAAAGAATTTTTTTACCGTCTCCTTCAGCCGATTCATTCTCTTTTTATGGAAGACCCGATAGAAATTATTACCTGGATGAGTATACACGCTTTGTAACGATGGAAGAAGTCATGCGGGAATTCGTCGATAATGTGCGCATAAGAAAGGAATCGGGTAAATTTCACTTTCATGTCGTGAATGCCTTATTCAAAACGTATTTCGATAATGATCCCATGGTACTGGTAGATGGTGTCCCCGTTGCGGATGCGGATAAAGTCATGGCGCTGGATCCTTTAAAGATCAAGAATATAGAAGTGGTCTCTCACCGATACTACCTGGGTTCGACCATGATGGACGGAATCGTACATTTTAAAACGTACAACGGAGACCTTGCCGGATACCAGCTGGATCCCAATGCGGTGGTCATAGAGTATGACGGCCTGCAGCAACTACGGGAATTTTATAGCCCTGGTTATGAAACACAGGAGCAGGAAACATCCAGGCTCCCTGACTTCAGAAATGTGTTGAGTTGGAAACCGGACATTAAAACCGATGAACATGGTACTATCAAAACTTCTTTTTATACCTCGGATATCAAAGGGACGTTCAGGGTTTTTATTCAAGGCATTAGCAGCAATGGATTACCCATAGCTGCGTCGACGACCTTCGAAGTAGAAAAGTAATATAATATGGGACCTGTGATCTGGGAGCGCGTCTGCGGGCTTGCGGTAAATCATAGACTTTAATCGCTCAACCCATACTCTTTTATGACCCGAAGGATCTCTGCTACTCCCCAGGCCTGTGCGATACAACCCCAGGGGTGATGGGGAGCGTTGCCATCGAATATCTCGGATACGCTGCCGATACAAGCTTCACTGATGTGGTAGTTGAAAGCCTGTAGAAGACCTTTGGCCTTTTGCCGGCCTTGTGCAGGATCCAGCCTGACGAGAGCATCGATATAGGGTCCCAGTAACCAGCTCCATACTGTCCCCTGGTGGTAGCTGCTGTCCCGCTGATAGGCGTTGCCGCCATACCTGCCGATATACTTTGGGTCGGTCGCCGACAGGCTCCTCAGGCCCACAGGCGTGAGCAATTGTTCTTCTACGATCTTCAACAGGCGTCTTGCTTTATCGTCTTCTATCAGCGGATAGGGAAGGCTTATAGCCAATAACTGATTGGGCCGGAGAGAGGGATCCGGCTTGCCTGTCTCGTCTATGACGTCATAGAGATAGGCTCCTTCTTTGTACCAGAATTGGCGGGAGAAGCCGGCTTTTGCTTTGGCGGCGCTGTATTCCACGAGGCCGGCGTCTTCAGGCTGATCGTTGAGCAGGAGCAGTCGGGAGAATATTTTCAGGGCGTTATACCATAGCGCCTGGATCTCGACCGGCTTGCCCATGCGGGGCGTTACGACCCAATCGCCGATGCGGGCATCCATCCAGGTGAGCTGCTGCCCTTTTTCCCCGGCGTATAAGAGGCCGTCTTCCGTAACATGGATGTTATATCTTGTTCCTTTAAAGTGCCAGTCGATTATCTCTTTTAATATGGGGAGTATTTCCTGCAGGATAAAATCTTTGTCGCCGGTGGATTCCAGGTATTGGGATATGGCCACGAAATACCAGAGTGTTCCGTCCACGTTGTTGTATTCCGGGGGTTGGTTGTTATCCTGGAAGCGGTTGGGCAGCATTCCCTGGCTTACGCTGTGGGCGAAGGCCTGCAGGATCTTTTTTGCTTCCCGGTGTCTTCCTGTCGTCAGGCAGAGGCCCGGCAGGGAGATCATGGTATCTCTGCTCCAGTCGGTGAACCAATGGTAGCCGGCGATGATAGTGGAGGCTTCGAGGATGAGGGCGCTGGTGTTGCTCGTGGGAGTGCTGGTGCTGTTGGTGGGAGCTGCGACGGGTGCGGGGATATTGCGAAGGACAATAAATTGATCGGCGGCGAGGGTTAACTGGCGGACTGTTTCCTGTAGGGAGGACGGGTGTAGGGAGGACTGCTGCGGGAGGGACTGCTGCAGTGAGGGCTGACCGGTTAATATGACTTGCCGGCGGAGGGTCTCTGCTTCCAGTAAGCGGTGAGCGTCCCGGCCTGCGGGATTTTCCGTAGAGATGATGATGCCGAGGGAGTCGCCTTCTCTAAGTTCAAGACTCAGTATGCCATGATTGAACAAGTCTTCTTCGAAATCCTGTCCCCGGGCTATTTCCATCGGGTAATTGAAATTATAGAACCAGCGAGGTGTAGGACGGTAAGAGGCGCCGGGAACGGAGATATAAATATTCGGAGCTCCGGCAAAGGGTCTGTTATGGAAAATGCCGTCTTCGAAGGGTGCGTCCCATGCAATATTGGTGGAGGCATGCTGGAGGGAGTGGTAATTTTTTGCGCTGATGAGGGGCAGGAGCTCCAGGATAAAGGGCACGGGGGCCTTCTCTACCTCGTAGAGGACCAGGGTGGTATTTTCCCGGTGTACCATGGCAATCGTCTTTTTCAGGCGGATGCCGCCGGCTTCATAGGTCCAGCGGGGGAAGAGGTCCTTTGAGAATTCCTGTAGGTACTGGTATCCGCCAGGATGAATGACTGCGTCCTGGTATTGGTTACAGCCCAGTTCGAAACGGCCGCCGGGGGGGAGAGATTCGCCCGGGATGGTTCGCCCGCTGCCTGTTAGGATCGTTTCGTCCAGTTTGGCCAGCAGGGCCATTCTTTCAGTCGGCGGGGTGGTAGCGGCTACGAGCAGTCCGTGGTAACGGCGGGTATTACATCCGATGACGGAGGAACTGGCCCAGCCGCCCAGTCCGTTTGTTTCCAGCCATTCCCGCCGGATAGATGTCTCATAATTATTCAGGGTTGTTTTAGCTACCTGTAACATGGTTGGTGTTAAATTAAGGAAAATTACCGGAGATAATCTGGCGGCGGGGGGCTATCTTGAGCAAGCAAAAATCCTGCAATGAAAACATGTGTTATTTTATTCCTGACCGGATTGTTCACTATGACTGAAGTCCGGGCTGCCGGCCATTTTCGGGAAACTTCAATGGAAACCCGGCCTTTTCCTAAAAAGGTCCACCGGATCCTCTTCCTGGGTAACAGTATCACGTATGGCGGCAAGTATATCGTGGACATCGAAGCGTATTTTGCCACCCGCTATCCCAAAAAACATTACGAGTTCATCAATGTGGGGCTGCCCAGCGAGACGGTCTCCGGGCTTTCCGAGCCCAATCATGCTGACGGTAAATTTCCCCGCCCGGATCTTCATGAAAGGCTGGCCCGGGTATTAGCGCTGACGAAACCCGACCTGGTATTTGCCTGTTATGGGATGAATGACGGGATCTACCTGCCTTTTGAAGAGGAGCGATTCCGGAAATTCCGGGAAGGCATCTTATGGTTGCACCAGGAAGTGGTACAATCCGGCGCCGTCCTCATTCACCTGACCCCTCCCGTCTATGATGAGCAGAAGGGGGGCCGTAAAGGGTATGCGACGGTGCTGGACCGCTATTCGGAATGGCTGTTGCAGCAAAAGGATTCCCTGGGCTGGAAAGTAGCCGACCTGCATTTCCCTATGCGGCAATACCTGGAGGAGCACCAGCTGGCAGACTCTTCCTTCGCTTTGGCCCAAGACGGTATTCATCCCGATAGCCTGGGTCATTGGATCATGGCCCGGGAGATCCTGTACTACCTGGGAGAGAAGAAAGTGCGGGATGCTGAAAGTATACAGGCCGCTCTGGCCGGTCACCCGCAGGGAGCAGCGATCCTCGCGCTGGTGGGAGAGAAACAGCAGGTGATGAAAGATGCGTGGCTCACTGCGGCCAGGCATACCCGACCGGGCATGAATGTGGGGATGCCATTGGAGCAGGCCAGGGTGAAAGAGTCGGAAATAGCAAAAGAGATCGGGGCGCTACAGAGAAAATGAGGTTGCGCCCGAATGGGTATGGCGATGGGATTTATTTTTTCCGGTCGCCGCGGGTGAAATCCAGCATCCATCCCGGGTATTCAGGGGGCAGTTTGCTGACTTCGTCGAGTTGTTGCAGCTCTTCGGTGGAAAAATGTACGCCGACGGATTTCAGGTTGTCTTCCAACTGCTCCATTTTGTTGGCGCCGATGATGACGGAGGTCACTACTGGCTGGTTCAGCAGCCAGGCGAGGGCCAGCTGAGCAACCGAAGCACCTTTGGCCTGCGCCATGGGATGTAATACGTCCAGGATATTGAAAGCTCTTTCCTTATCGACGGGCGGGAAATCGAAATGACCGCGGCGTGATCCATCTGCTTCCTGTCCTTCGCGCCGGTATTTGCCGCTCAGGAATCCGCCTGCCAGGGGGCTCCATATCAGGAGGCCTACCTGCTGGTCCAGGAGCAGGGGGACTATTTCCCTTTCCAGGTCCCGGCCTGCTATCGTGTAATAAGCTTGCAGGGAGACAAAGCCGGCAACCCGGTTGTAAGCTGCAAAGTCCAGCGCTTTCATCAATTGCCAGGCGGCGAGGTTGCTGGCTCCGATGTAACGAACTTTTCCGCTTTTTACCAGGTCGTCCAGGGTCCATAGGGTTTCCTGCCAGGGAGTGAGCGGGTCGAAGCTGTGAATCTGATATAAGTCTATATAGTCTGTCCCTAATCTTTTCAGGCTGGCTTCCACCTGCTGAAGGATATGTTTGCGTGTCAGGCCGCTATCGTTAGGTCCCTGGCCCATCTGGCCCCGCACTTTCGTAGCGATCACCAGGTCGTCGCGTTGTAAGCCCAGGTTTTTGATGGATTGCCCGGTCAATTCTTCGGACAGGCCTTCGGAATAAACATTGGCGGTATCAATGAAGTTGATGCCTGCCTCTACGGAGCGCCGGACGATCTGGTCTACGGCTTGCTGGTCGAGGCTGCCGATGGCCTTGGCCCATCCTTTCCCGCCAAAGGTCATCGTACCAAGGCAGAGTTCGGAGACTTTGAGTCCTGTGTTGCCTAGTATATTATACTTCATAAGAATCGTGTATTTTCTGAGAAGTAAGTTAAGCAATTTTCAGGCCTTAGTATTCGGGTTGTTTAACGCGCACCGTTAACTAAGAAATCGATGAGTACCGGGGCCAGGACTTTTGCGGAAACATTATGGGTCTGCCTTTTCAGCATCTCCATCCGGGCGCCGGGCAATTGACGGGCAACGGTCTGCACGGCCTGGCGAAGCATTTCGGGGCTTTTCTCTCCCCCGATGACGATGGAAGGCACTTTGATGGAGGCCAATAGGTCAGCGGGTATCCGGCAATCTCCTATAATGGCCATATCGTAGGGGAGGCTGTTCGCCACTGCTTTCATTTTTGGCCAGATGGGGGTCAACCGTAATATAAAAGCAAAGAGGGCAGGCGCTCCTATTACTTTGGTCAGGTAGTATTTTGCCGTATCCCCTCTCCGTCCCTCCGCTATTAGCCGATTGAGCTGCGCCAGGGCATCTTTGGGAGGGTGGTGGCCGGTATCACTGGTCTGAAAGGGCGGTTCATAGAGGGAGAGCCGGCTGACATTCAGACCTGCGGCAACGGCGTGGAGGGCCAGTACCGCCCCGGAAGAGAGGCCAAACAAAGAGGCTGATCCGCCAGCGTATTTTATGAGCGCCTCAATGTCTTCTATTTCCCGACGGATGTTATAGGGCTGCGTGTCGCCGCTGTCGCCGCGGCCCCGGCGATCATATAGGAATACGGTCATCTGTTGTGCCAGAAAGGGCGTAAGCTTCGGCATTGGTCCCATGGCGCGGCTGCAGAATGCCCCGTCGACCAGGATAATGGCAGGTCCGGAGCCGGTTTTTTCGAAAGCGATCTCCGTGCCGTCCTTTGAAATTACTTTGTTCATTATTCGTTGAAGTTTGGGTTGAAAAAAATGGGAGATCCCAAAGCTACTTGTAAAAGAAATGCCCGGAGGGGTGTAAAAGCGGCAAATTAAGGGGGGGGATTGCGACTATCTTTATGCTTTACTTTGCGTATGAAACATATCTCCATCCTCGTATTGCAAGATGCCGTCCTGAGCAGCATCGATGTTGCCAAACAGGTGTTCACGAAGGTGAATGAATTTTTACAGTATGGCGGCCAGCCGCCTCTATATGAAATTCAACTGATAGGGCTTACGAAAGAGACTTTGCTTAACGGCGGAGCTTTCAGCATCCATAGCGATCAGTTATTGGAGGAGACGGAACATAGCGATCTCATCATCATACCGATGCTTTGCGGTGATTTTAAGAAGGCGGTAGAAGCCAATAAAGAATTTGCTCCCTGGGTCATCCGGCAGTATGAAAAAGGTGCAGAGCTGGCCAGCTTTTGTGTCGGGGCATTTTTCCTTGCTTCTACCGGTTTGCTGAATGGAAGGACCTGTGCTATTCATTGGGGGGCTGTGCAGGAGTTCCGGACGATGTACCCGGATGTCAAAGTCGTCGACGATAAGATCCTTACTTATGAGAAGGGCATCTATACCAGCGGCGGGGCCTTCTCTTATCTTAACCTGGTGCTCTATCTCATTGAAAGAGATTCGGGCCGGGAAATGGCAATATTCGTCTCGAAAATGTTTGAAATAGATATTCAACGAAAAAGCCAGGCGCCTTTTATGATCTTCATGGGCCAGAAGCAGCACCGGGACGAACCTATCATCAGGGCCCAGGAATTTATCGAGAACAATTACCAGGATAAGATCACTACGGATCAGTTGACAAGGATAGTGGCTTTAGGCAGAAGGAATTTTGAACGAAGGTTCAAGAAAGCCACTTCCAATTCGGTGGTCGAGTATATTCAGCGGGTAAAGATCGAAGCGGTAAAGAAGGGACTGGAAACCAGCCGGAAAACTATCACAGACCTTATGTATGAGGTGGGGTATTCCGATATCAAGGCTTTCAGAACCACTTTTAAAAAAATTACGGGTTTATCTCCTATTGAATACAGGAGTAGGTATGAATTAAAGAATTATTAGCGATAGGCCTGAGAATCCGGGGGCCTTATGGAGAAGAGGATATGGGGGTGGGGGGCATATATCGCTGAAACTCCTCTTTAAAGGTCGTTATATCGGCTTCGATCGGGTCGTCTTTACCGTTGAAAAGCAGGATGGCCCAATCATATTTACCCAGGGTCATTTTTACCAGTTTGCCTGCCGCCGTTTTAAATTTCAGCGTTCCTTTCGATTGCCGGTTAATCATTTTGCAATGGATAGAGTCCAGGTAACTAATGGCGGTGCCGATGTAAAATTGATTGTCATCGGCGATGGTATAAAAGTTGTCTTCTCCATTCTCTTTTTTTAGCGATCTGAGTTTCTCCTTGGTGGGGTCGATAAGTACGGCGCAGGGTGTTGTAATAATGTCCGTACTATCGGAATGGACTTGTTGTTTGGACTTATTCGCTGCTGCGCCGGGGGTATGGGCGGTTGAGGTGTGCCGGCAGGAGAGGATGGTACAGATGAAGGCAAGGGTGAAGAGGTTTTTTATAGGAAGGAGTGTGGGGGCGAAGGCTGGCATAGGGTAAAATTGACGTATCGGGTTATTCGGGGTAAAAGTAGGCAATGGATGAGAAAAAATCAAATTTCCGGGTATTATGTAAACCCGGCGATTGTTGCATCCCACAGATAAAAACAAGATGTTACTACCATTACTCTCTCAACGCATGCAGGCGCCGCTAATAACTTTTTCCTTTCTTCTTCTGGCCATTTCGAAGGTTTTTGCTACTGCCCAGTTCCCTGATAAAATACTTTACCAGGGAGAGAAATATAATCTCAATTCTAATCCTTTGGAGTCTTATTTTGAAAAGTACCCTGATAAGCGACCGAAGGGAGGGGTGCAGTCGACGGCATTATGGAGAGGGTATGTCGCCACCTTCGAGGTAAAAGACAGTCAACTATTTTTAAAAGATATAGCTGTTGAAATATGGGATGACAGCGCCGGCCAGTCTTCTAAAACGAAATGGAAGAGCGTAATGAATGAGGTATTCGCCAGCCAGGAGGTCGTAAAGATCGATTGGTTCACGGGGCTTCTTGTCATTCCTTATGGGAAACTGATTAATTATGTTCATATGGGATATGGATCGGCTTTTGAAAACTATTATCTGTTGGAGTTTGAAAAGGGGGATTTTAAAAGGTCAAAACAATTCGATCATAAAAACTATGACCGGTTTAAGGAGAAGCAGTTTCAGGTTTTCAAAAAAACCGAAGAGTACAGGGCATTGGTTGAAAAGTTGGCAAAAGATGGCAGTTCTCCGGCATTTATCGACTCTTTTTTAAAGGATTTTGTAACGAACTATACTTCGAAAATACTGACTGATTAGGGGGGCAGGGGGAAGGGGTCAACAGGGTCCGGAATGAGACTTGTATAGGACGAGGGCAATTGGAAAGAAATGAACTATTTTTAGGAACACAATGAATAGTCATATGAAAAAAATATTGTATTCAATTATGGTTGCTCTATTAGGTATGCATGCGGGTTATACCCAGGGAGACAAGCCTGGCGCCCCGCTGGCGAAAACCTCCAACGGAGTTTTGGAAGGAGTCGTCGAAGCAAGCGGCATTCGCTCTTTTAAAGGTATTCCTTTTGCGGAACCACCGGTGGGTACCCTTCGGTTCAGAGAGCCGCAACCGGTTCACAACTGGAAGGGGGTCCGCAAGGCCGCGGCTTTTGGTCCCCGCGCTATGCAATTGCCTTTGTTCAGCGATATGAACTTCCGTTCAAACGGGATGAGCGAGGACTGTTTGTATTTGAATGTATGGACGCCTGCAAAATCTTCCCGGGAAAAGCTGCCGGTGCTGGTCTATTTCTATGGCGGCGGATTTGTCGGCGGGGACGGCAGTGAGTATCGTTATGACGGAGAGAGCCTGGCCACGAAGGGGATCGTCACCGTTACGGTGAACTACCGGCTCGGCATATTCGGGTTTCTATCTCATCCTGATCTGACAAAGGAATCGGCACACCATTCTTCCGGCAACTATGGGCTATTGGATCAGCATGCGGCCCTGATGTGGGTGCAGCAAAATATAGCGGCTTTTGGCGGAGACCCTAAACAGGTCACTATCGGCGGTGAGTCCGCAGGGTCCATTTCCGTCAGCGCGCAGATGGCTTCGTCCCTGTCAAAGGGATTGTTCGCCGGCGCCATCGGAGAGAGCGGGGCGCTTGTCGGCAATATTAAACCTGTCGCCCTTGCGGACGCCGAGCAGAATGGCATCGCCTTTGCTACGCGCTCGGGTAAGTCCCTGGCGGATCTGCGTGCGATGCCTGCCACGGAGCTGTTAGACGCTACGAAGGCGAGTCATTTCCCTATTGTGATCGATGGTTATTTCCTCCCTCAGTCTCCGCTGGAAATTTTTAGGACGGGAACTCAGACGGCTGTGCCGTTACTGGCCGGCTGGAATTCTGCCGAATCGAACTACCGGGCCTTATTAGGAGGAGACGAGCCAACGGTGGAAAATTACGATAAGGCGGTCCGGAAAATTTATAACGACAAGGCCGATGAGGCGCTGGCGCAATACAAGGCCGCTACGGTAGAAGAAGTCCGGCAGGCGGCTACGGATCTGGCTACGGACCGGTTTATCGCCTTTAGTACCTGGAAGTGGATCGATCTGCATACGAAGACCAGCGGTAAGCCGGTGTATCGCTATTTATATGCTCACCCGAGGCCGGCTGAGGTCGGTGCGGCCGGTGCGGGGGCAGACGCTGCCAAGGGGGGCGCCACTGCAACGGTTAAGGCTCCAGCTACGGGCGCCGGCCATTCCTGGGAGATCGAATATGCTTTGGGCAACCTGAAGACCAATAAGGTCTATGCCTGGACCGCCGATGACGATAAGGTCTCGGAAACCATGGAGGCTTTTTTTGCTAATTTCATTAAGACCGGAGATCCGAATGGGCAGGGGCTGCCGTCCTGGACGCCTATGCAGGCGACGGGTTCGCAGGTGATGGTGATCGATGTGAATACCCGTTCGGAGGCGGAGCAGCATGCGGAGCGGTATCGGTTTTTGGAAGGATTTTATTGAGGGGGATGAGGAGGGACTGGATTGAGGGGAACGGTAGGGGTCTCTGTATCTACTCGTCTAAAAACGTAATACCTATGACCGGGTGTAATTCCCAGGCAGTCTTTGGTTTGTAAATACCGAATCCGACTACCCCGGCCTTATGGTCAATATCAAAGAAAACAGAACCGCGGATTTGAATGGGGATCAGTGTGCCAACCGGCTTGTAAGCGCCGTCCCTGCACGCAATATCGCCAAAACGGGTTATTATCTTGTTGCGCACGGCAATCAGTAAGCTGTCGTCCGTATCCCCGGGAAGGCCTGATATCTCGGCATTTAGCAGTTGCCTATCCGAGCCGGTCTTCCCATTGCCGATTATCATGTGAAAATCATTGTCGTCCTCCCTGTAAATTCCGTATATATATACCGTATCAATGGAGACATTGAACTTTTCTTCCGCTACGCGGGGACTTTCCGAGATCTTTTCAATGGGAGGATCATGTTGGATCATTTGGTCATCGGCTATCAATAATCCGGAACTATAGAAGTCATCGAAAGCGGTGAACGATGTATCGACGCCATCGGTCACTTCATGTGTCTTCGCCATGGCCCGGTCGGTACCGGCAAAAACATCTCCATTGCATTTTTGAGCATTGCTATAAAAAGGGCTGGATGCCGAATGGGCCGCCTTGGTTAAAGATGATGTAGCAAAAGTTTGTGCTTCGCCATAACTGATGGCAGCAGGCGGTATCCTTTGAATTTTGTATCTCCTGGTCCTTGTCCTATGATAACCAAATCTGGTTTTTTGTTCTGCAAAGGTCTTGTAGGTCGCAATGCGCGCGGGTGCCTTTGTGGTTGCGGGAGGAGCCGTTTGCGCAAGCATTGTAATGCCTAAAAGGCAGAGGGGGAGACCTATCAAGGTAAAAAGCGGGGTTTTCATGATGATAGTATTTGTATTGGCAGAATGTTGTTACCGAACAGAAAGTTGCAGTAAGGTAAGTAATTAATTGAACACGGAAAACCGTGAAAACACCTGGATTTACCACGGAATCGGTTTAATTTTTATATTGGTAATATGCCAGAAAAAAAATGATTGTCAGGTAAGACCATAGCAAGGAAAAGGCGACGTGGATACATGTCTCAAAGACCCGGCCTTTCCAGAGTTTGGGAGGATTGAAAAAAAAGGGGTTTGGCGGCCGCTATCTTTCGCGGAAGTTTTTATGCCATTTACCGAGTTTTTCCCACCGTTGGCAGTAATCCACTGGACTGCAAGGCGAGATGAGGCTACATTTGCTGTCTAAATTAACTATTGTGAGAAAGCATTTATTTACTCTGACCTTATCTCTGTTGTTTGCATTCGTGAGTATGGCCCAAACCCCCGGCGGACAAGGGGGCGCCGCTAAGCCTGGCAGTCCCGGTACACAAGCAGGTCCCGGAGGTCCCGGCGCGCCGGGTGGCGCGGGCGCAAGGCCGGCTCCTCCTTCCATTGGCCGTGCCTATGGGAAAGTGACCGATTCGGCGGGCCAGCCGATGGGGCAGGTATCGGCGCTGGTGCTGCGGTCGACCGTCGATCCCGGCACCAAGAAAAAGAAACTGGTGTTGATCAAAGGCGTAGATACGAAGGCCAACGGGGAATTCGACTTCGAAGACCTGCCGATCGCCTCCCAGCTAGTATTGAAATTGTCAGCCACTGGTTATAAAGCCCAGGACGTTTCTTTTATGATCATCCCGGCAGCGGCTGTCGCCAAACCGGGGGATAACGCCTCTCCCTTAGGCAACCTGCCTTCCTTTAATAAAGACCTGGGCATCATCAAATTGTCCACGGACATGAAGGAACTGGGCGCGGTCACCGTCACGGCCAAAACTCCCGCCATGAGGCTGGATATGGATAAAAAGGTGTTCAATGTGGACAGGAACATCGTGAGCGCCGGCGGAACGGCCCAGGATGTCATGCGTAATGTACCTTCCGTCAACGTGGACATCGATGGGAACGTCACCCTCCGGGGATCGACGCCTACGATCTTTGTAGACGGCCGGCCAACGACCCTGTCCCTGGACCAGATCCCCGCGGATGCGATCGAGAGCGTAGAGGTCATGACCAACCCTTCTGCCAAATACGATGCCTCGGGCGGTGGCTCCGGCATTCTCAATATCATATTGAAGAAGAACCGGAAACAAGGATATAACGGCAGTATTTCGACAGGAATAGATTCCCATGGAGCGCCCAATGCCCTGGTTGGATTGAATGCCCGTCAGGGAAAGGTGAACCTGAGCCTCAATGGCATGTACAATGGAATGAACGGAAAGACGACCGGTAATACGGACCGTTATACCTATCTGAAGGGCGATACGACTCACCTGTTGCAGCAGGATCTCCAACGCAACAAGGGACATTTTATGTTCGGGCAGATCGGCCTGGACTATTTTGTCACCAACAAGACGACTTTATCAGCCTCATATATCAAGGTGCATGGCAATTTCAGTCCCACGGACGTGTCGAATATACAAACGGACAGCCTGAACAAGCTGGGTAATCAGACCACCTATTCCCTGCGGAATTCCAATTCTTCGCGTGAATTTGATGTCAACGGCGCCCAGGTGGGCATGAAGCATATTTTTGCCAAAGAGGGAGAGCAGATAACGGCGGACGGTAGTTATTTCGGGGTGACCTCACATTCTTCTTCTCTGTATACGACGAATTATTATGCGGGCCTGCCGGGTACACCCGTGATTGACACTACTCATCAGCAGGTGCTGGGCACGGCCTCTCCGGCTTTTATCACGATCCAAACGGATTATACGGATCCTATCGGCAAAAAATCAAAATTGGAAGCAGGCCTCCGGACCAGCATTCAGAAGCTGAGCAATAATAACGATACTTATATCCTGGATAAAAATGGCAATGCCACCCTGACGCCTTTTGGGACCAGTGATTACAAGAGCACGAGCAGGGTGTATGCAGCCTATATAAACTTCAGCAGTACGATCGATAAGTTCAGTTACTCCCTGGGATTAAGAGGGGAGAGCTCCAATTATTCCGGAGACCTACTGAATACGGGACAGCATTTCCATAATAGCTATCCCACGACCCTGTTCCCTTCCCTGTTCCTCAGCGAGAAGCTGAAGCATGACCAGGAGCTGCAGTTCAGCGCCACCCGTAAGGTCAACCGGCCCGGCTTCTTCCAGCTGATCCCGTACACGGACTATTCGGATACGCTGAATATCACCCGCGGTAATCCTAATCTCGTGCCGGAGTTCACCAATTCCTTCGAGCTGTCTTATATGAAGACCTTCCCGCATAGCAATACGCTGCTGATATCCGGTTATTACAAATACACGTCGAACATGATGGTGAGGTACCAGGACAGCGGCGTCAACCCGATAGGCAAGCCGATACTGATCAATACCTACGAAAATGCTAAAAATGGGTATACGGTAGGCGGTGAGATCACTTCCACGGACAATATCACCAAATGGTGGGACATTTCCGTGAACCTGAACATCTATAATTCCCATATCAATACGGAGAACCTGAAGCAGCCTTCGCAGGATGCGATCCTGAGCTGGTTTGGCAAGTTCAACAGCAATTTCAAGCTGCCGTACGACTTTAGCGTACAATTGACGGCTATCTACCAGTCGAAGACCAACCTGCCGGTGAACCTGAATACGAATAATTTCGGCCCTCCGGGATCTACGACACAAAGCTCTTCACAGGGGTATATTAAGCCATACTATGGATTTGACCTGGCGGTGAAGAAAAGCTTCCTGAAGAACAATGCAGCTTCCCTCACGGCAAGCATGACCGATCTTTTCCGTAACCGCTGGTCGAACCAGTACAGTCAAAGCCAGTTTTTCGCACAGGAATATGACCGGCTTAAAGATCCGCAGCTATTCAGGGTGGTGTTCAACTACCGGTTTGGGAAGATGGACCTCAACCTGTTCAAGCGGAAAGATATGAATTCGCAGGGGCCGCCGAGCCTTGGGAATTAGGAAGGACTCCGGGAATGCCCGGACCGATGACTCTCCGGTTGAGTCCTTACCGGCAATGGACCTTATATGAAAAGGGGGTGCTCAACATAATTGGGCATCCTCTTTTTGATCCAAGCGTTGTTATTTTTTCTTTTTGAAAACGACCTGTTCGTTTTGCTTTTTTACTATAAAAGCAAAAAAATCGCGCAACGAATTGTAATCTTCTGCGGCAAAAATGGCCTTGTTCATTTTTATGTGGGTGCGTAGCTGAACGCTGGACTCACTTGTTTGGATACCGTATTCGAAGAAGCCTTCGTTGCCATTGTAGGCGACTTTGGCAGATTTGGGAAGTTCATCCACGATATAACCCTGAGGGATCTCCATATTCAGCACATAGATTTCATCTATGGGATAAGGCATTTCGATCGGGTATTTCCTGCTTTCCGCTGTAAAGGGATTTTCTCTGAACGAGGATCGGATAATGGGGTTGTAATAGATTATGTCCTGGCCGTCTGTTTTGAAACCAAAATCATATCGGATTGTTGCGGGGGCTTCCGGAAATTTTAAAGAATCTATTTCCATGTTTTCCATGGTGATCTCCGAGCCATAGGAGTCCTGTATGGCTTTAAAGAACGCTTTTTCGCCGCTGGCTTTTATTTCTTTCCGTATGTCATTGGATTCATAATAGCTGGGAGCCGATTCTACTCTTCCGCCCATTTGCCCATTGCCCTTTTCATCATTGACGATAAAAACGGTGGTCGATTTCGGCTCTTTGATAGCATCTTTATTAAAAAACAGCGATCCGCTATCATGGTCACTGATGATCCTTGCATGACCGTTATAACAGTTTAACGGCAATTTGCCAAAACCGTTGAGCGGGTTGGAGGCATCCAGAAAAATCGTATCGAACCCCATTTTTATCATGCAAACGACGTAATTCATTTTATCCAATACGGGATAAGCGGCGGGGTTGGTGCCATATTCGGCGGTGCTAAGGATGACGGGGCTTGCATTGATCCTTTTTTGTCTCAGCATGGCCACCAGCAGTAAGTTGATATCTTCCACACTACCTTTCTTTCTTTTATTGATGGTATAGGGGGCATTTCCGAGATAGATGTCGTCATCCGGTATACAAGTGAAATTGTCCCTGATGTAAGAATAAATATGTTTGGCAGCGCCTCTATAGGTCCCGTCCCCGGAAGTGAGTTTGTCCACCGCGCTACTCAGGTAAGAGGCGCTCTCGAAGGTAATGGGTATTCCAAACTCATTACTTTGGAGCAGTTCATCGGTAGTGGTGGACCAGTTGGTGTTGCCTGTAACGTCCCTTCCATTGTATGTTTGCAACAAATTGAATTCGATTCTGTCCATATAGCGATACGGATCGTCCAAGAGTGTCGGCGCCTGAAAGGGAGGGATGTCTTTTATTACCCAGCTATGTTTCTTAACTACAGCAGTTACATTCACTGAATACATTGAGTATAGTTCTTTCGTAGTATCTACTTTGTGGAGACTAAATGAGTCCTGGCCATGATGTAGGATCAGGTATCCAAGCATATTGGGGATGCCCACTTCATATTTGCTATACAGGCAAGGGTATTTCTGGTGCTGAAAAGACCAGGACGGCAGGCTCCAATAATGGAAGGAAGTAATGGTGTAAGAATACTCGATGATACAGCCTTCTTTTAAACCGGGAAAGGTGAATCTGGCTTCGACGCGACTTTGGTTAACGGTATCTCTATACAGATCATTCAAATTTAATTTTGTTTCTGTTATTGTCCCATTTTCCAGGTTATATGTCGATGCGTGCAGGTCACTTAATTGATCCTGTTGGTCGCCGCTGCCCTTTAGTATAATGTGGATAGTTGCCAGATCGAAGGCATTTTTATTCAAGATCTTAATCCTGGTTCTCTTTTTGAAAACATAGGAAACCCAGTTAGATTTTTTATTTCCTATAAAACCAGTATTACCGACGTCGGCGATGATGACGGCATGGGTGCCGCTATCGACCCAATTCGATTTGGGCAGCTCAAAATCTTTCGGAGATACTTTCCCAAAAGTTATGGGGTTGGTGTCCTGCGAGAAGGCTGGCGACATACTAAAGAGCAATAACAAGGATAAAAGGGGTTGTAGGTATTTAGGCATAAGTGCCTTCAATATAGCCCTTTTTAGTTATATCAGCCATTTTTACAGGAGGCGCCGGATCGACTATTTGAGTTGATCCAGCTCTTCTGTTGTGAAAGACTTTTGGCGGTCTTTGAATTTCTTGCGGGTGTTGCCGATATCGGCGGCGTTAATTTTTTCTGCTTTATTGTTCCAGGCATTGCGAATGAAGTTCAGCACCTGTGCAATGTCTTCGTCGGAAAGGCTGGCATTGGCGCCGATGCCGGGCATGTCCCCATTGATTTCGGGAGACTTATATATTTTGCCGGCAATTTTGACCGGGCCTGTCAAGCCATACAGCACGATGGGGATCAACTTGTTCTTATCACCCTGCACCCAATTGGAGCCGTTTAAAGGAGGGGCGAGTGCGGTGATGCCGTTCCCGCCGGCGCCATGGCAGGTCTGGCAGACGGACTGAAAGAGCGTTGCTCCTTTGGGATATTCTTTTGCCAGTTTCTTTAGGTTACTGCTATTTTTGACTTTTGCAATATCATCGATCACTGCTCTTAAGCGCCGGTTGAAAATTGCGCCGGTATCCGGGTTGATAACGAGGGCCTCCTTGTAGAATGCGTCTTCCTTGTTATAGAGGTTACTTATAATGGCGTCGGTGACATAAATATTGCTTTCATATTTTCGGGTAAGGTCAAGCAGGAGCGCGTGAGCCAGGGCGGGGTCGAGCGGCTGAATGGAATGCGCCAGGAAAGCGAGATAGGGCGCTGCCAGGGTATCGTTCCTGTTGAGCATGTCTTTAATTGCCGGCAGAAATTGACGGTAATTATTGCTGTTCATTACGGAGGGGAGGGCGGTCAGGGCCTGTATACGCAGGGTCCAGTCGTCCTGCTGCAGCAGGGGCAGGAGGTCGGATGGTTTCAGGGCGTTCAGGCCTTCCAGGGTCCATAGGGCCTGTACTAAAGGGATGGGGTTGGCTGTGTTTTTCAGCAATGGTTGTAAGACAGGGATGGTTTGTTTGTCTTTGGCATCGACCAAGAGCTGTTGGGCTTTGCTGCGAACCCAGCCGTTGGGGTGTTGTAATAATTTTACCCATTCAAGATGATTGTTGCCGAAGGAGGTGTTCACGGCTGTGGTATTCAGCGGGACCACTTTATAAATACGGCCACAATTTAATGGCTTTGACAGGGCCCTGGTTTGTATTTCGTTCTTGAGATAGGGGGTTAAATAGGTCTTGTGCTGGATGATGCCCCGGTACATATCTACGATGTACAGGGCGCCGTCCGGGCCATTGTGCAGGTTGACGGGCCGGAAACGTTCGTCTTCGCTGGCCAGGAATTCTTTTTTGGCGTAGGCTTCTTTGCCGGTGGTGCTGTATCCCTGTTCGGTTAAAAGATCTCTTTTTACCAGGTTGGCTGCCGGCTCTGCTACAAAAGCATTTCCGTCATAGGTTTTGCCGAACAAATGGCCGTTATAGATCACGGGGCCGCAGGCCGCGGTAAAATTTACCAGCCGGAGGCTGTCATCCAGCACCCCTTGCATATAACCGCGGTTCACACCCGGGGTAGGCCGTACGGGGTATACCCTGTTATCTTCTACGATGTTGTTTACAAATCCTGCTACCTCGCGTTGGTGCTCGTTGGTGGCGCCCAGTCCGGGGGCAAAATAATCCCCTATCAGATTATCCGAATTGGTGTTGTAATACAAGCGTCCGTAGTTATCCTGGGAGAGGCCCCATTGTCCGCGAAAATGTGTTTTTTCTATCAGCCAATGGTTGCCCACTTTCTTATAACGGCGGGCTGACTTGGCATTGTAGATCCAGTTATCCAGGGCCCTGAACAGTCCATTGGGCTGGTGTTCTACGTTGCCGCCGGCTGCATAGCCGGAATCTACCAGGGTCCTGTTTACCGGTTTGTCATTTTTGATCTGATAATACCAAAGCTTTGGCGGTTCGGCCACCAGGATGCCGTCCTCTATCAGGCAGATAGCCCGGGGTAGGACGAGGGAGTCTAAGAAGACCTGGCTGGTATCCATTACCCCATCTCCATTCTTATCGCTCAGGATCACTACTTTGCCCGTTGGGAGATCTTCGCCTGTACCAGCGGTATCCGGCATGTAGTCCATCATTTCTACGACCCAGATGCGCCCTTTTTCATCGAAGCTGAGGGCTACCGGCGCCGCTATTAAGGGTTCTGAGGCCACTAGTTTTACGGCGAAGCCCTCTTCGATATGCATTTTTGCGATGGCGGAATCGGCTGCGAGGGGAGGGGCTTCAGCGAGGCCTTTTCTGATAGCGAGGGAGTCGGCGCTCTTATTTTTGGTGGCGGGGTTTTGGGTTGCCGAGTTTTTGCAGGCCTGGAAGGAGAGTGCCAGGAGGGTGGCGAGGGCTGCGACTATTATGGGGGTAAGCTTACTGTACGATGGGAGGGGATTCCGAGAGGTGGCGGCAATGAATTTCATGAAATGCTTAGGGTTGATAGGTTGGGTGAAGGGTGATAAAGTCACCTACGGAGACGGCGCCTGCACCCTGGAATAAAAGATTTTGACCGAAGTAGATCTTATTGTTTTTCTTCCGGTATTCGTTGAGGGTCCGGAGCGGCTCTTTGCCCCGGGCGATGGTATCCTGGTCGATGGTGGTTATGACGCAGCGGGCGCAACGCTTGACCCCGAAAAAGGAAATGCCTGACAGCTCGAACTGTTTGAATTCGTCTTCCTGGTAGGGGAGCCCTCCGGTGAATACGATGTTCGGTCGGAAGCGGTTCATAGGTATGGGAGATGGCAGCTTTGTGTTCAGGTCATCCAGGGAAGCCTGTCCGATCAGCAGGAGGGGATAGCCATCTGCGAAGCTGACGATTTCTTTGTCAATGGCATAACGTCCATCTACCTGCCGGCGGGAGGTGTCCGGCATATAGACCAGCCGGCAGGGCGTCTGCAGCATCGCTGTGAACCATTGATCTGCCTGATGGTTCACAAAATTGGCCCTGCACCGATCTCCCCATACTTCCACCATGCAAGGTTCGCCTTCCGGTTGGAGGGAGATGAACAGGGGTTCCTGCTCCCGGGTTTTGTGCCGTATGATCAGGCCTTTTTCGTTCAGTTCCACCTGCAAGAGCGCCATGCGGGGGATCTCTCTTTGTGAAAGGAAACGGTTGTCTCCATCTACCAGCATCCATCTCCTGTCGTATTCAAAACCCCGATCCGTCAGGGTGGCGCTCTTCAGCGGGATGCCGCCCAGGGATTTGACGGGATAGATGTATAGTTCGCTAACTGATAACATGGTGAGGCAAGATAATATTAGTCGGGGAAGGGGCAAAATTTGAAAAAGCTGATCCGATAGCTGTGCTAACCATTTATTTCATTTTTTTCTTTTCCTCCAACCGTCGAATTTCACCGGCTGCCTGATTTACACGTTGCCACTGTTCGAATAATTCCTGTCTTCTTTCTTCTTCGTCGAGAGTTGACTTCCGCATTCCGTCCGGATTTGCCAGGTAGGCCCGCTCGGTTTCGTTTAGCGCGTTCAACACCAGGCTATCAGAAGTCAATTTTGCCGTTCGCCACTTGATATCGTTGTCCGTATGCTGATCGGCCTTTATCAGGGCCCTGTCCCAAAGGATCGTCAACCCGATAATAATAATTACCAGAATGGCCCCTACCAGCAGAGACTGGCCCATGAAATGAGTGTAATGAACGCTTTTTTTCAAAGGCCTTTCGAATAGAAGGGCGTGTTGCTTCAGCTGATCCTCCAACTTCCCGATAGAATCTACCGGCAAAGCGAGACCCTTTGAGATCCGCCCCAACTCATTCCCAATCTTGGCAAAATTCTCTCCTAATAGGTCCATCCGGTTCACCATCTCCCCTACATGCCGGTCCAATCCTTCCAATGTCGGAGTTGGGTTAGGAAGCTTCCGGATCTGTTCGCTGACGTCCCTGAGGTCAGCTCCATGTCCTACCATTTTTTCCACCAATGCCTTTGTAAATTCCCCACTCATAGGGGAGGTCCTCTCCAATCCTTGCATCTGTTCCTGTGACATAAAATTAAAATTTAAAGTGAATAAATAATTTGCTTGTCCCCTATAGCCCAAGTCTCAGGCTATGGCGTTGTTCTTGTTCCCGGGAATTTTCTAAATCCTGCTCCATGCGGTCCTGTTCCATCCCTTGCTTCAATAATTGTATCAGCTCCTTCTCCCCGCTGTGTTGCCGTGCATTCGACCGTTCCTGTTTTTGTTCCGGGTGTTGTTGCAGTTCCAGCGTTTTTACCAGGTTCCTTAAAGAGTAAGCCGGATCTACCTTACTGCCCTGGAAGCAATACTTTTCTATCCGGAAGCTGATCCCCTGGCGCGCCCCGGTTTCGCGATCCTGCCGGTACCGGGTGGAAATCCCTTGTTCCAAAAGGCCTTTTTCCAGGTCTGTCAGGTTCCTGCAACCGGGCATCGTTTCTTTTATAGCCTGATAAAGACGGTAGCGGTAGGCATCCGGTTCATGGAGCGCCTCCAGGTGGGTCCGTTGCAGGTTCTTAGTAAGTTCAGGGGTCAGTTTATATTCGCGGGTTAGCTTTTGGGCCGCTTTTATTCCCCGCTCGATGATAAGCCCCTTGCCAATGATCTTACCCTCATTGTCCACCCGGTTGGCGACGATATGCATATGTAAATGATCCTTATCGAGATGTTTGACAATGGCGAATTGCGTCCGGGTCATTCCGATCTCCTGGAGGTACTTGCGGGCGATCTCTACCATTCTCCCATTACCGGGGTCTTCGCCGGGTGGGAAGCTCAACATTCCATGGAATACGGGTTTCTCTTTTTCCGGTGTAAATTGATGCTGCCTTTCGAAGTCGGCCGCCATCAGCCGATGATCATGACCCCGGACCCCTTCGACATATAGGACCCGGGCTTTTTCAGCATCCGGTTTTTCCTGCTTCAGTTCCTGGAAAACGTAGCGGCAGGTCTCCCCGAATGTCTGTCCGGTAATGAATACTTTACTGATCATGGTCAAGTTGCTTAATTACCCAGTCGATCTTATCGCGACAGGCTTCGAAATAAAGAATAGCGTTCAGCATCCCCTCTTTTCGGGCGAGTTCTACCAGCTGGTTCAGGTCGTTGGACATACCCACCAGTTTCTTGAATAATTCTCTCTCCTCAGCGGTCCATCGGGTCATCACTTGCCCAAAAACTGCCGTTTGCCGCAGATAATCCGAAAGGTTCACCCCGGCTTTCGATGCCTTCTGCTGAATGATAAAATATTGCTGGTAGGTAACGAAGAAGCCTATGTTCTTCTCCTGCCTGATGGCTTTTTTAGGCCTTCCTGTGATCTTGCTCATTTTTTTGTTTTAGATCTGTAATAAGGTTTATGGGATCAAAGTAAAAAAGATGGGCATCGAATGACCGTCAGGTCGACCTGAAAATATAATCATATAAAAATCAGAGGCATAGAGGGAGCGGATCTTTCCTGTAAGAAAAATTTAACTATTGCCGTTACATTTTCCCTTCCTGGAGGTTTTGAATTTTTTGTAATTTGGATCAAAACCTTATTTTATGGATTTACGCATATTTGATTTTGATTCCGAGAAGGGGCATCCTATGAAATACAGATTGAATGGGGCTACGGGTTTCCTGAAGTGCCGCTGGTTAGAATGGTCGGGTTGGTATAACCTGGATGTTTACCAAAGATTATTAGGGCATTACCGGCTATTCCAGCACTTCAAGAAAGATAAGTATTTAAAATACAGGCGTATTCCAGTTTATCAGGCTTATATTCTTAACTACCGCGCCACCCACGAGATAAAATATTTCCTTTCTAAAGTGGTCTCTTTTATCTTTTCCACCTTTACGAGGAAGCCTTATGTGGCGGTAGAAATGGAAGGTCTTAATCGCATCCTGGTCAATGAAGGGGCGACTGTCCTGCAGCAATTTCTGGCCGATGCGGAAGCTGATTTCGAGCAGGCCCTGGTCACGGCCGCCGTGCAGATCCAGTCCCCGGAATTTATCTGCCGGACAGCAAAGGGTTTTTCCGCCGCTTATTATTCCTATAAAGAGGTCAACGAGTATGTACAGGTCAATGATTATAACGAGACCCATATTTATAATGAATTCAATGCCTATAACGAGCTCCACGAACATACCGAAGTCAATAACGTCTATACAACCGTCGCAAAGGGCGCCCAGGGAAAAGAAAAAGGTGTCTTCTCCAAGAAACAGATCCTGATCCTGTCAGACCTGATTGCCGAAGAGGCCGGGCTGGGGAAGATCGATTTCAGCAAACCCAATCAATTCGACGCCCTTGCCGGGTTGCTGCAGGCTATTACGGGGAAAGGGGCCGCGTCTTTCAAAGAAGAATTAATGAATTACAGGACTAAGGGCCTGTATGATACGCACACGCCGGGCGAGCTCAACCAATTGATCGGCACTCTTATCAATCTTGCCGAACCATTCCGCAACGGCTACTACCGGCCCGTCGCCATGCTGGTGGACAAAAAAATCCTGGAGCTGGAGATCAGGAAGAAACGGGAATACCCGGATTGAGGCGATCAGTAAGGAGTGATTTTCAATTGATTACTTTTTCGGGACGAATTAAAAATCAGGGTAATTGATGGGATTTCATAATTTGCGTGGGCGGTCTATTGGCCGCTTTTATAAATTATGAAGGAAGCTATTGGCCAACAGATTCGGGACATTGAACAGAATAATCAGGTTACGGTACTATTTGCCTGTGAATCCGGAAGCCGGGCCTGGGGTTTTGCCTCGCCCGACAGTGATTATGATGTACGGTTTATTTATGCGCAGCCTCTGAACAATTACCTGAGTATTCACGAAAGAAAAGACAGCATTGAACTACCGGTTAACCAGGAATTGGATGTAAATGGCTGGGATATAAGGAAAGCTTTGCAATTGTTCCTGAAATCCAATGCGACCCTGTATGAATGGTTGCAGTCACCCATTGTATATAAGGAAAAAAGCAATTTTTCCCCGGAACTGAGGGACTTAATGCCTGCTTATTTTTCCCATAAGGCAGGCTGTCACCATTACCTTTCCATGGCCCGAAATACTTTTGAGAATGATCTCCAGGGGGAACAGGTAAAGTCGAAAAAATATTTTTATGCTTTACGGCCGCTCCTGGCTTGTTTATGGATTGTCGAAAAGAAATCCGTGCCCCCCATGGAATTTAGCCAATTGCGTACGCTTATTTCCGATCATAATTGGAATAAATCGGTAGATCATCTGCTGGAACAGAAGAAAATGGCCAATGAAAAGGCTTTAATTGACCCTGTAGCTTTATTGCAGCAATGGATTGAAGAAAAACTGATTTATTGCAAGGAACAGTCTGATGCCATAGAACCGGTTAAGTACGATATATCAGCCTTGGACGCATTATTCAGGAAATATATTGGCAATCATGACCTTTGAGCAAATTATTCAGGAGCCTCAACATCTTTTACTAAAATGCATCAGTGGCAGCAGGGCTTATAATCTGTCTTTACCTACTTCAGATACGGATATCAAGGGCATCTTCGTCCTGCCCCGAAAAGAATTATATGGGCTGACCTATACGGAACAGGTTTCTAACTCTACGAATGATGAAGTTTATTTTGAGATTGGGCGTTTTATGGAACTGCTTTCCAGGAATAATCCTAATATCCTGGAATTGTTAAGCACTCCGGATAATGCGGTATTGTATCGTCATCCCTTAATGGAATTGATCCAACCCGAGGATTTCCTTTCCAAGTTGTGTCTGGACACTTTTGCCGGATATGCCAAAACGCAGGTTAAAAAAGCCAGGGGGCTGAATAAAAAGATGAACCAGCTTTTTGAAAAGGAACGTAAATCCGTGCTGGAATTCTGCTATGTCGTAAAGGGTAATGGGACGGTGGCTCTTCCTGAATGGTTGCTGGAAAAGGACTTCCGCCAGGAAGATTGCGGTTTGGTCAACCTGGCACATTTCCGGGACGCTTATTTATTATATCATCAGCAGCACATAACCACTGGCGAGAAACTTAAGGGAATTATTTCGGGCAATGCTGCCAATGATGTGCAGCTTAGCCCGATTCCTAAAGGAGTAGATCCGCTGGCGACCCTGCATTTTAATAAGGATGCCTATTCTATCTATTGCCGGGAATATGGGGAGTATTGGACATGGGTGGAAGAACGAAACAATGAGCGTTACCAGAATACTTTATCCCATGGAAAGAGCTATGATGCTAAGAATATGATGCATACTTTCCGCCTGTTAAATATGGCTGAGGAAATTGCGGTTCACCATAAGGTTATCGTTTACCGGGAGGACCGGGATTTTCTGCTGCGCATACGGGCAGGTGAGTACGAATATGAGGAGTTGATTGAGATGGTGGAAGAAAAAATGATAAGAATTGAGGAGGCATATGGAAAATCCAGTTTGCCGGAGGCGCCGGATGGTCAAATGGCAGAAGATTTGTTAGTTCGGATCAGGGAGGGGTTTTATGGTTGAGGTGGCGACAGGATTGAACTGATAATTTAGTCTAGCGATATTTTTAAAAATCTGGTAGAAGACTTTGGTAGTACACCTTCTTACGTTCATTTCTTCGTTAAAATAGTTTGCAATTCCATAAAAAAAGAGATATCTTTTGTTCTTAAAGGACCAACAGTTCTCTGCATGACCAATCAACAACCCGATGTTAACACCGACCAACTTGCTGCAACTCTGAAGCAAGCAAATAAAGTGATTCAATCCCGCTTTGTTTTCATAGCGCTGTTGGTCATTGTTGCTGCTAGCCTATTATACAGCAAAATAAAGCCATATAAGGAAGACAAGGGCAGTGCAATTGCACAATGTCTTAGGACACTGAGAAAGATGAGAGATACTTCCGATTTGAAAGGGTTTATTATAAACAATAAGTGGGATGTTGCATTAGTTGACGAAATTGTCGATGGTAGGCTATTGTATACGTTGAGAAAATCTAATTTTGAAGATCGTATACCTATTATTGATGCGCTCGATAAATTAGCTGCTTTGAGAGCTTCTGACCCGGAACCTGTTGACGTTTTCAAGCAGTCAACAACGATTGGTGGTGTAAATATTCCAATAGTGTCTTGGTTATATTTTGTGCCATTTATCTTATTGGTGTTTTTCCATGATCTGGTGCGTATTATTGAGCATCGTCGGATCGTACTCGAAAAATTTAAAGATGCCGGGGTCGAGGAATGGCGACAGGGACCTGGTTTATTAGGTTTTCAGGTTTATCCCGGACAAGATGGTATATTGAAGATCACCAAAATGATCGATGACTTACTTTCGTTCATTTTATTGTTAACGCCGTTTCTATGTTCATTAATATTAATAAAACTCATTTCTTATTTTCAGGCTGAGCCGTGGATACTAGTACTAGAATTTGCATGTGTAATAGTAATTGGTATTGACCTACTTATTCTATTCAAGCGAGAGAATATCCTACGGTTGTCTACGTTCTTTGATATATATGTTGGAGAGAAATATTTTCGAGCACCAGGGAAAAGATACATTCCTGTGATCAGCTGGATTTTAGTTCCGGTATTAGTATTTTCTTTTTTGATAGTGTACACCTTATTTTTGCCTTATTGGGGTAAAATAAAAGATTATAATTATATCCTGCTTATAACAAGCATGTCAGTTCTTTTATCTGCAAGTCTATTTTTAGGCAACCTTTATCCTGGAAATGTATTATTAAAGAGGTTACGATTTATACTAATTGCAGTAAATCTTTACTGGTTGGCAATAATACTTTTTGTATTTTATATTCATGAGCCACTCAACTCACTTTCAAGCCCCAATTTAACTTTTGGATTGAGTAAAATATCCTGTTTCGTCTCTACAGGGGCATTCATAGCAACATTTTATCTTTGGCCAGTTTATAGAATGAAGGCCCCTGGCTAGAAAATAAATAGGGCGATTCTCAAATGCGAGGAGTTATTAGCCACTTATTCACCTACAAAAAGTTGGGGATATGCGTAGAACAGTTCGGAGTAAATTCACAGAGAATATTGGAACTGATTTTTCAGGATAGAAGACCTTCAGTTGTTGATTGCTGGGAAATAAACATTTCATCGAGAGTAGTGGAGAAGCAACGGCAAATTATACTCGAATGATGTTCAAGATTATTTAATGCCGATGATATTTTATCATCGTCTTCAGGTCCTGGAGGGACAAGGTATCGATTTTTTTGTGCAGCATGCGGTGACAGTTGCTGCAAACAAGGCCCAGATCATCTAAAGTCGTCTTCGTCTCGACTTTGAATTTTGATAGGGGCGTTAGGTGGTGGCATTCAATGAAACCCTTGCCGATACCGCCATAAAACTCTTCAAATACAAAGATGCAGGCTTCACAGGTGAGTTTACCATGTAAGAGTATAGCCTGATCTTTCTTCCGCTTTACGATTTCCTTGTTACGCTCCCGGAATTTGTGTAGTTTATATAAAACTTGACCTTCCACTACGGCATCGTCCTGGGTCACTTCGTCTTCCTCTATGGTGTAGATCTTGCGTTTAAGGTCTTCGTCTGCGACGACCTTTCTTATTTCAGAAGCGATGGATCTTAGTTCGTCTTTTTTATTCTGGAACTCATAAAATATTTCTTTATCCAGCTTTGAACCACTGGTCATTCCTTTGCCGGTATAATTAGGATCAAAGGGTAAGAAGTTGCTTAGCTTTAAGGTTACGCCGTTGGGGTTTCTAAATTTCTCTTCATCAGGTTTGTTATAGAATAAAGGGAGGGAATTCAGGATTTTGCTAAGCTCGATGATGTTTGGATTTTTGGCGTCCAAACTGCCCCTTGTAGGGGAGAAGTACAAGTCGAGGGCTAAAATTATTTCGTCTCTATGCCATTTGGGGTTGCGCATTAAGAAGTAATATAAGAATTTTTGGGGGAAGCTGGAATAAATAAAGACGTTTTACGAGGGGGGACTGGGCGGACTCGAACCCGCGACCGGAAGGGCTTCGCTTGCATATGTTGGAGAGGTTGAGATGGGGTGTTAACGAATTGCTGCCTGATGGTAAAGAACTTGAGTGAGTATAAGTTCTTTAGCAGATTTTTGCAAAGTATATTATTTTCGCTTGCTGAAGATATCTCTATTACAATACTATTTCGAAAATGTCCCGACTAGAAACAAGACTCAATAAAGAGCACTCTCAGAATTGCTCTGGTATTTTACTTAATGAAGGAATAATTCCTGTTCTAAAAGAAAATCATTATTACATCGAAAACTTGTCGTTGGATGGCGATGCTCCTAAACAGTTTATCCGAGCATATTTTTATGAAGAGGGGAGCAGAGTACGAAAGAGTAGTTTGGATTCTTGGATCCCTTTTATTGCCAAAACCGCTGAAAAGTGGTATCCACATGAGTCTGTAATAGAGTATATGATAAATAGAATCGGCTTGGTTCTTGGCTTAGGCATGAATGAGGTTAGATTAGTAAAAGCGAATGGCCAGATCCGATTTTTAAGCCGGTATTTTTTAAATAAAAACGAGAGGTTGGTCCATGGCGCCGAAATATGTGGAGAGCATTTGAATGATACGGATTTTGCTAAAGAGATTGCCGAAAATAAAAATACTGCCAGGGAGTTGTTTACTTTTGAATTTATAAGGAATTCCATACAGTCGGTCTATCCAAACTTTTGCGATATTATTGTAAAGGATTTGGTAAAAATGATTGGTTTTGATGCAATTGTGGGCAATAATGATCGACACTTCTACAATTGGGGAGTGGTCGATAATTTGAGAAAGACGCAGAAAAAACCTAAATTTGCACCCATTTTTGATTCTGCAAGGGGGCTTTTATGGAATACAAGTGATGAAAATGTAATTAAACATTACCAAAATCTGAACATTGGTGGCAAAAAAGTTGTAAATTATGTGGAGAAGGCATACCCAAGGGTAAGTATTGAACAAAACAAGGAAGCCAATCATTTTGAGCTTATACAATTTATTAAGCAGGATAATATTGGATACAAACATGCAATTGACCAATTGGCATCTGTTGAAAATGAAATCCGGGTATTAAAAATGTTA
>DASWFF010000013.1:0-79677 GCA_036394375.1 Puia sp. | reverse complement strand
TCGTCTATACGGGGCGCCAGCGGGGATTTGCCCTTTTTAACGTAGTTTCGCAACCGTTTATTCAACCAAATATGACGCGTACTATCATTCAGGAATTAGAGGAGACGGTAGCCTTCATCCGTACGGTCCATTCCGGCAAACCCCGCGTAGGCATCATTCTGGGCAGCGGTTTGGGCAATCTTTCCAGGGAGATCGGTAATGTTAAAGAGATACCTTACGGGGACATCCCGAATTTTCCCGTTTCTACAGTGGAAGGACACCAGGGAAAACTGATCTTTGGGACCCTCAACGGGCAGGAGGTTGTCGTCCTTTCCGGGCGCTTTCATTATTATGAAGGGTATAGCCCGCAACAGGTCGTATTCCCTGTCCGGGTGATGAAATTCCTGGGGGTAGAGACCTTATTGTTATCCAATGCAGCCGGAGGCATGAACAAAGCCTTCCGGGTCGGGGATCTGATGATCATAAGTGACCATATCGGCTTATTTACGGTCAATCCCCTGTTGGGTCAGAATCACAGCGAACTGGGGCCCCGGTTCCCGGATATGAGCGAGCCTTATGATAAGACACTCATCAAAAAAGCAAAAGCCATTGCCGCCCGCCTGCAGATCCCGGTGCATGAAGGCGTATATGCCGGGGTGACGGGACCTACTTTTGAGACGAGGGCGGAATATAAACTGTTGCATATTGCCGGCGGGGATGCCGTGGGCATGAGCACAGTGCAGGAAGTGATCGCGGCCCGGCATGCAGGAATGTTGGTATTTGCCATGAGCGTGATCACGGACCTCGGTATCCGGGAAGAAGATAATATCATCACCCACGAGGAAGTATTACAGGCTGCGGGTGAGGCAGAGCCCAAACTGACCGGCATATTCAGAGAACTGATCGCTGAACTGTAATATCGTTTAACATTAAAAGGGGGGAACATTAACTTTCTTATAACCGCTGAAGGCCACTTAATGAGTAACTTGACCGGAATTTTTTTATCAGTGAAGAATCGCCGAATCGCATATATCGGGTATATCGGATTGTTGTGGATCATATTGCTGTCCGGACCGGGGCTTCATGCGCAGAATCCTTTGGGACGCTTTGGGAACCTGGGCGGTGGGGGCGGAAGCAAGGGCGGCGCCGGCGATACCCTGGTGCATCGTAAGGCCGATACCATCACCCTTAATTTCCGATACCTCGATTCGAGCAGGCTACTCAAAATGGACTCTTCCATCCAGGATTTTTCCCGGAAAGTTCCCGAGCCTCCTACCTGGATCAACCTGGGTAACCTGGGCACACCGGCGCGCAGCCTCGTCTTTTCTCCCCGTATGCTGTCGGGCTGGGATCCCGGGGGACATGCCTACGACCTCTACACCTTTAAAGTAGAGGATACGAAATTTTATAATACGACCAAACCTTACACCGAGCTGGGCTATCTGCTGGGAAGTAAGTCGGAACAGATCATCGATGTGCAGACCACGCAGAATATCACCCCGAACTGGAATGCCGCCTTAGAATATCGGCTTATCAATTCCGTAGGAGCCTTCCAGAATGAGAATACCAATCACAATAACTATCGTCTCAGCTCCTGGTACCGGTCGAAGAACAAGCGTTACCAGAACTTTTTTATACTGGTAGCCAGCAAACTGGCTGCATCTGACAATGGAGGGCTGCAAAACCCCGGCGACCTGGACTCCCTCGCTTTTAAGAACCAGGCTACGGTGCCGGTAAGGTTGGGGAACAATCTTGCCCGGGCTTCCAGCAATCCCTTTGCCCCTATTATCACTACCGGTACCCGCTATTCGAGCGCCACCATACTGATGCGTCAGCAATACGACCTGGGACAAAAGGATTCTATTGTAACGGACACTTCGGTCATTCCCCTTTTCTATCCCCGGGTGCGCCTGGAGCATACACTCTCTTACAGCACGTATACGTACCGGTTCACCGACTCGTACATTCCCCTCGCTTATAACCTGGATTCGACCTATTACGCGAACAAGTACAATCTCCGCCATATCCTTCCGACGGATAGTTTTTATCGCCAGGATCACTGGAGGGATATTACCAATGATTTTTCCGTTTACCAGTTTCCGGATTCGAAAAACCCCCAGCAGTTCTTTAAAGCGGGCATTGCCATCCAGTTGCTGCAAGGCGTTTTTGACACAGCTCGTTTGGACTCTCCCAGAACCATTGAGACGGCGCACCGCATCAAGGACCAGAATGTATTCGTACATGCAGAATACCGGAACAAGACACGCAACCAGAAATGGGATATAGAGGCATTCGGAAAATTGTACCTCAATGGGATGAATACAGGGGACTATAATGGTTCGATCAGCCTGAAGAGATTGGTGAGCCGGCAGATAGGCTATCTGCAGATGGGATTCGAGAATACGAACCGAACGCCTTCTTTTGCATTCGACCGAAGTAGCAGCTTCTATTACGATACGACGAAGACGACTTTTTTAAAAGAGAATACCACCCACCTTTTTGCTTCCCTGGAGCAGCCGCAGCACGATCTGAAAGTGACGGGATCCTATTACCTGATGAGTAATTATTCCTATTTCACGAATTTTTATAAGGAGACACAGCAATCTACTTTATTCAACCTCCTGCAGATCACCCTCCAGAAGCAATTTAATCTTTCCCGGGTCTGGCACTGGCGCACGCTGACGATCGTGCAGCAGACGGCCGGATCTTCCCCGGTGCATGTGCCCCTGCTCGTCTCGAACAATCAATTCGGCTATGACGGAAGTCTTGGTTTTCAGAACCTGAGGGTCAGTTTTGGCACGGAGATCCGTTATGTCAGCGGTTACAAAGCCGACGGATATGCCCCCCTTACCGGGCATTTCTTTACACAGAGCGACACGACGATCCGGCAGCATTTGCCGGACATAGCCTTATACCTGCATCTGCGCATCCGCAGCTTTACGGCCTATGTCCGTGCGGAGAATCTGAATAGCATGACTTTCAGCCCCAATGGCTTTGGATTTTATAATAACAACTTTGTGGCGCCCAATTACCCGTCCCCGGGTTTACTCATCAAGTTTGGCTTCTTTTGGGGATTCGTAAATTAACCTCAATCCAGGCAATCCGGCTCCTCACAAGGTTCATTTTCCGTTTCGACTTCCAGGGTGGCATGCTGTATATTCTGGTGCAGCAGCTCATGTTTGATCTGGTGCTTGAGCGATTCGATAGCAGCCATATCGCTGTTGCGGGCGACTACCAGGTGAGCGGTAAGGGCATTTTCCGTTGTGCTGATCGCCCAGACATGGATATGATGAAAGTCTTTTACATCCTTTATTTTTTCAATGATCGCCTTGATCCTGGGGATCTCGATGCCCTCGGGCACGCCGTCCAGGGACAGGCGCAGGCTGTCTTTCAGGAGCCGCCAGGTACTGAACAGGATAATGACGGCGACGATAAGGCTCAGCACGGCATCGATCCAGAATAAATTCGTGTAGAAAATGATCAGGCCGCCGATCACCAGCCCCGCCGATACGATCGCATCCGATAACAGATGCAAAAAAGCCGCCCGGATATTCAGGTCATTTTCTTTACCCCGGAAGAATAGCAGGGCCGTGACGGCATTGATCACGATGCCGATAGCCGCCACGATGGAAATGGTCTTTCCCGGCAGGGGCTCCGGGGACATGAGGCGATGGATCGCCTCGTAGCCGATCGCCCCCAGGGATACCAGCAGGATCGCCCCGTTCAGCAAGGCTACCAGGATCGTAGTTTTTTTATAGCCGTAGGTATACTTTTCCGTTGGCTTCACTTTGAGCAGGCGGAAGGCTATCAGGGACATGGCCAGGCTGGCCACATCCGCCAGGTTATGCCCCGCATCCGACAGCAGGGACAAAGAATGGATGGAAAGGCCTACGATCACTTCGATGATAACAAAAGCAAAGTTCAACACAATGCCAATCACAAAGGCCCGGTTGACCTGTTGGGGATCTACGGTATGGTGGTGGTGACCCAAACCATGGGCATGATCATGCTTATGCTCGTGGCTGTGGTCGTGATTAGAAGATAGCTCGTGCGAATGTTCCATAGTAAACGATTTATTAGCGGTAATCATCCCTGGCCGGTGCAAAGGAGTCAATAATCTTACAATCAGTGATAGCAACGGCCGAGTGGGGGGTATGGGAAGGGATTACATGGACATTGCCGGGGGTGAGCAGGTATTTTTGGCCGCCGATGATCATTTCCAGTTCTCCTTCCACGATATAAGTGATCTGCTCATGAACATGGTGATGCTCAGGGGAAATACCTCCCTTTTTAATGTCCCAGAAGACCAGGGAACTGCTCTCGCCATGGACCATTTTACCGAAAAAACCGGGTAGGGTCTGTTTAGCCGGAATAGTATCGAGATGTTGCATACCGTTTGTTTTGTCGAAAGTACATAAAACCCCCCGATTGTGGAAAAGTGGATAAGCTGTTCTATGACGAATGAACCGGATTCAGTAGTCTTGCTCAAATTCCTATCGCATGAAAACCCTCATGACCCTATTCCTTGCCGTAATGGCCTGTCATTTCTCCTTTGCCCAGACAGACAAACAGACGCGGGTAGAGCCGCCGGGCAAGACCCATCCTCTCGATCATGCGGATTCATTGGCGATGATCGAAGCCGGAGTGCTGGCCGCTCCTTTATCAAGGGCTGATGATCATCCCATGATCGACTCCCTGTCAATGACCGATTCGCTGGCAAGAGTCGATTCCATCCTGCATTCCCGGACCAAAGTGCGGCCTTTCCCGGAGGTCATACAGGCGGTGCTGACCGACTTCCCTTTTAACCTGCGTAATATTACCGGCGAACTGGTACTGGCGCAGGGTGAATTCGAGAATTACGCTTCCATAGTGCAGTTGACCGAAGCAGAGCGCTGCACCATCACCCGTTATCATTCAGTGGATGATACGACGGTGAGCTGGCAGGCTAAAATGAAAAAATATGATGAGTTTGCCGCAGCCGCTCATCAGTACCACGATCTGTACAAAAAACTGGAACATTGTTACCTCAGGCTGGTGGATGGCAGCATCATCTATCTTCAGGGCGTATGGGAGCCTGCCAAAGAAGATGCGGCATTCACTACCAGCACCCTGCGGCTAACTACGGGCGACTGGCGGTATAAAGAAGTGAAGGTAGAGCTGGAACTGGTTTACCTGTTAGCTGAGTGGGAAGTGAATATCAATATCCTCACTAAGAAAAGGGATGACGAGGTCGGAGGTGCCCTAACCCCCTAAAGGGGGTACTCAATAAAGCCCCCGCACGGCTCCTCCGTCACACTGGATCGTGGCGCCGGTAATATAACCGGCCAGGGGGGAGGCGAGGAAGGTGACCAGGGCTGCCAGCTCTTCCGGCCGGCCGATGCGCCGTAATGGAATGTCCCTGGCCCGGTCAGCCAGTAGTTGTTCGGCGGTGACACCAGGCGGCGGGTTTTGGGGAAGCGTATCTTTTACCCGGTCGGTAAGGATCAGCCCGGGCGCTACATTGTTGACGGTAATATTATCCGGTCCCAGTTCATCCGATAAAAGTTTGGCCATGCCCACCACTCCCATGCGCAGACTGGTGGAGAGGACGGAGTTCGCCAAAAAGGTTTTTACGGAGAGGCTCGTAATATTGATGATCCGGCCACTGCCTGTCTTTTTCAGGTGGGGGATCACCAGGCGGCAGAATCTTACCGTGCTTAACAGGGTCAATTCAAAGGCCGACTGCCAGACGGCTTCGTCAAAGGACTCGAATTTTCCAAAAGGAGGTCCCCCGGCATTGTTGACCAGGACATCGATCCGTCCGAATGCCGACAGGGTGGCATCCACGATTTTTTCGGCCTCTTCCTGCTTATTCACATCTACCGGAAAGGATAGGACCCTGCCTTTTCCCAGGAAGCGGATCTCGGCTTCCGTTCTTTCCAGCGTCCCGCGGTCACGGGCCCCGATCATGACATCCGCGCCTTCCGCTGCCAGGGCGATAGCGCAGGCTTTTCCCAATCCCTTGCTGGCAGCCAGTACCAGCGCCGTCTTTCCTTTTAATTGCAGGTCCATAGTGTGCGATTATCAGGCAAAGATATCCCTCAGACAATAACAATTGTCTTTATCCGTGTCGAATTTCCAAAGACTGACGGGAAGTAGCTATTTACCCAGCGCCTTGTTGATAGGAGCCCTGTCTATATATTGGATGGCAATATCAATCTTATCATTATTGTTATAATGCAGATCATTATGCACCCAAAACATTAGTTTTTTCCCATTTTTATACTTGACGTTCACCTGGTACCAACCTAATAGCCATATGCCAGGGACATCCGGCCCTTTTTGCGGACGATTTACCTTCAGGGGCAGCCAGATATCATTCGAGAATTGAATCGAATCAATTACTTTGGTACGGCGGTCTTTCCACCAGTTGGCGATGGCGGCCTTGCCGGCGAGACTGTCGCCGGATGACCACCGGTACATGGCATTGTCCGCGTAACCATCGACCCATGCATCTATGTCCCCCGCTGAAAGTTGTGCCAATGCTTTTTTGCCCATGTCCACGTACCGCTCATCGGCGAATTCTGATTGGGGCACTTTGGTTTCCTTTGCCATCATCGAGGTGTCTTTGGCATTGTCCATTTCCGGCTTGGCGGGTTTGTTGTTGCAGGAGGCCAGCAGGAAGCAGCATCCTGTTGCCACTGAGAGCATTTTTTTCATAAGCAGCAATTTTAAAAGTTAGACTAGATAAAAAAATAAGAGGGGTAAGCGCGGCGATATGCTTTGAAGGGAAATATTAAATATTAAATATATTTAATATTTGCTTCACGGGCAAATAAAACTTCGAATGGAAGGAATGGCCCAAATTTCCCTGGATAGCGTAAATTCCCTGTTCTATATAGAAGATCATGGAAAAAGTACTTCAGATACTAGTGGTGCTGGCCCTGTTAATACTGGCCATCAATTATTATATCAAAGCGGAGAAAACAAGATTCCGGCTATACCATGCAGCTGGTCGGGTCCAGGCCCCTGCGGACCTGCTATGGAATCTTCGGGGAATGGATCCCGACAACCAGCTCTTGTTCATGGCCGCCAATGAAGGCGTCCTGCAAGTCCTGGATTCCAACACAGGAGAATTGCTGACACATATCCAGGTCGGCGCCGATCCGGGTACCCAGGTATTCGATCCGGAGACAAGAACCCTCTACAGCGCCAATGGAGACGGGACCCTCTCTATTTTCAAACAGGTCAACCGGGAGACCTATAAGATCCGGCAAATACTGACGACCCATCCGGGATGCCGGCTGATGGCGCTCGACACAAGAACGAAGAAGATCTATCTGCCGGTCGCAGGCTCCCTTCCGGAGACGGAAGGCTCCTGGCTCAGAACAGACGCTTCCCTGCCGTCGACGGCGGTCGCAGGAGTCGAATGCTGGGTCTTTTCCAATTTGTAAGGACGACCAGCGTCCCCTCACCGCTCAAAATAGCAGACGCTGCCGCCTACCCATTCTTTATCCTTATTGTAGCGGACGCCGATCATCTTACCCTTACTGAGACGGGCAAGGTTAATGGCCTGCGTGGGCCGGGCATCTCCGTCTTTCCAGAGATACATCACCCGCAGCTCCACCTTGGCGGGGATATCGGGAGTGGGGATCAGGTCCGCATAGGTCACTTTACGCTGCAGGATCCAGTTTTCCGGGTCTTTTATATTGTCCAGGTCGGCATGGGTGATATCGATGACCACTCCCTGCCCGGCAAAGGAGAACAGGGGTTTCAGCACATAGTTTTCCAGGTCGGCCGGAGGCTGCTTAAGCTCATTCAGAAAGAAAGTGGGAGGGACGGCCGGGTGGTGAATAAGGGGCAGCATGAATTTACTGATGCGGTAGAACCAGTTGGGATGAGCGATCCATTCCACCTCCCACTCCTGCCGGATATCGACAATAGGATGTCCCAGGCTTCCCTTTACCGCATTCAGCTCATCGAAGATGATACGGTTATAGATCCTTTTGATCTCCGTCTTCTTCCCCGTCTGTGCATGGGTGTAATAGAGTTTTTTGCCTTCCTGTATCAGTTCGGTGAGACAGACCGTCCGGATGCCCAGGTAATCCTCCGTGCAGTAAAAGTCGATCCGGGTCTTTTGTTCATGCGGCTTTAATTCCAGCAGGATCACCTGTTCGGGTGGAAGACCGCCCAGGATCACCCGCCCCAGCTCTTCCAGGTAAGTCGTATGGTCATAGCCGTTAAGATATTGACTGTAATTATCCGGTATAGGGAAATGCCGGCGTAACAGATCGGGATAATAGACCTGGAACCCATAAAGGCTGGCAAAACCTTGCATCTCGATGAGTTGAGGTTGCCAGGAGCCGTCTTTACCGTCTACGCAGATCCCGAAGTCAAAAGCCAGGAAATGGCTATGGTCTTTTTCTCCGGGAACCCGGTCGCCGGCAGGAATAGCCCTTTCGGTCAATTGTTTGAAACCCGGATCGACGATCAGGTCGATGATGCTTTCACAGGCATCCGTAAGCCTGGCGGCAAAATCTTTCGGAATGAATACCGGCGTCTCTGCCACCCGAAAATCGATGATGCCGGGATAATGGCTATGGAGGTCTTTTAAAAAGTTCTCGTATCGTTGGGGGGAGAAGGCGGCGTTGAAGGCTTTCCGTAAAGCAGGTACCATGGTAAGCTTGTTTTTGGAAAGTTACGCTGTTTTCGGTAGACGCTGATTCCCGGCGGTCACTCCCTTTAACGCATAATCCAGGAAGTTTGGGATCACGTGGGAATAGGTCCAGAGGATCTTATCCGGATCATTGAGCTGTTCGATCATGCTCCGCCATTTTTCCTCTCCGTGTTCGGCGATCACGGTCTTTTTACGGTCTTCCCGTTGCAGGTACATGCTCATACCGATGGCATCTGCTTCCGGGTGGAACTGGGTGCCGATCATGTGGTCATTAAAACGAACGGCCATGATCGCTCTCTCCAGGGGAATATGCGGACGTTCTTTTTCGATGGCCAGGACATGGGCGCCCATCTTGTCCAGTTGCTGCCTGTCCGGCTGGATCACCTGGTAGCTGCGGCTATCTACGGCAAAGAAGGGATCATTCATACCCGTGAACACAGGCTCGTCTTTGCCCTCCGGCTGCAGGTGTATGGGGAATACTCCGAAGGCGGTCGACTTCCGGCTCGTTACATGGGCAATGGCATAATGCCGGCAGACCAGCTGAAAAGAATGACAGATAAAAAGTACTTGTTTTCTGGCATCCTCGACCCCCCGCAGCCAGCGGAAATAAACTTTCTCCCACTCGCTGTTTACACTATCCAGGGGGCTGCCAGGCCCCCCGCTGGAGATATAGATATCGTAAGATAGGTCGGGCACTTTTTTCTCTATCCTTACTTCAAATTCATCGGTTTGCAGGTCCAACCCCTGGGCCGCTCCATATTCCCCGAGTATTTCCCGGATACAACGCATGCCCTGGTTGGGCTGGCCTTCATACAGATCCAGGATCGCTACCCTTATTTTCCGCTTACTATCCATCGGGTGCAAAATTACGAATTCCATTCCACGATCTGGTAAAAGTCATCCTTGAAGCTGTCTCCGATAGGAATGATCTTTTTCCCGATATATATTTCATTGCGGGCGATGGAATCGATATGGGTGAGCGATACGATAAAGGAGCGGTGGACACGGATGAACTCTTCCGGCGGTAGTTTGTAAGAGAATGATTTTAAATTATTTAAAGTCAGAATGGGATCGATCTTTCCCTTGGTATACACCTGGGTATAATCTTTCATCCCTTCACAGAAAAGGATGTCTTCAAACTTGACCTTGATGATCTTATATTCCGATTTGATAAAGACAAAACGGTTATTCCGGGCATGATGTATATAAATAGTGGCAGAGAGATAATCCTGGATCTTGGTGATCGTGGTTAGGAAGCGTTCGAAGGACAAAGGCCTGTTCAGGTAACTGAACACATCCATATCCGTCTCTTTTTTTTCCTGTTCCTGCTTGTCGGCGATGCAGATAACGATAGGGTAGTAGCCCGACTCTTTGAGATGTAGCATGATCCGGTTGTCCAGCAGACGGATATCCCAGAAAATAATGTCAGCCCTGGACTGGGTGACCTGTTGATAGACTTCTGCGGCGGAATCGCATTTACCGGCAAAATTCAGCCGGGGCGTCTTGGCGATATACTCCTTCAGCAACGCGCTCTGTTTATTATTGTCTTCTACGACAATGCAGTTCAGCGCGCCCTTGGTGGGGATACCCTTTATGTGATGACGTAGATCATGTCCGGGATTGGAAGAATGAGGCATTGTAAACGCGAATTTAGGGTAATTAGCATTAATGCCGTCCGGCTCCCCCCTCTTCTATTCGTATTTCTTTCCTTTGGTAAACCAGAGAGCTCCGTAGTTGACGACAAAAGTGATATTGGCATATCGCTCCTGTATCAGGTTATTGGCCTGGGTTCCTTTGATACCATATTGAAATACAATGCTATAGGCCAGGGGGCTTTTCAACGAGTTGACTCCAAAACCTACGGTTATTCCCTCGTCCTTGATCTGCTGTCCGTTGATCTGGAGATAGGAGGTTCCGTAATACAGGCCTGTCTGGAAATAGCTTAACTCTACCTTGCTGTTATAGAAATTCTTCTTTTTGGAGATCTCGAAGCCTATGGACCCTTTATTACTGTTCCCCAGGGCATAATCCTTTCCGGGATAGGTGTTTTTATTTTGTACTGCATCCCAGTCCTGGTGTTTAAAGTCAGCCAGGAAAGTGAATTTCTGCTTATGGGTAAGAGCGATGCCGACGCCGAATGTCTTGGGAAGGGTCAGGTAAGTCTGGGATAATTCCTGGTTCTGCAGCGTGGAGGAGTCGGCGGCCAGCACCACCCGGTTCTGCGAGGCGAACAGGTCGGTCTTATTACTGAAAGTGGCTCCCAGCGAGTATTCCCATTTCTTCCCCAGCTTGCCAAACAATTGCAGTCCGTAGCCGATATAAGGATTGTTTAGATCTATCGTATTCGTGGTCGATGTCAGCGAAGCCCCGGTGCCGGGGTTCTGCAGGATATCCTTTTGATTCAGCTGTCCGAAGAGGTAGCCCGCATCTATGCCGATGGACAGGTGATGGAAGAACTCATAAGAGTTTGCCCAATAAACTTTGTTGACGCTGCCGTGCCCCTGGTAATAATGGTTGGCGATTTCAGCCGAGCTGCCCTGAAGAAAATAAGGGACGTTGAACTCATAGTTCTGGGTGCTGAAAGGCACCAGCCCGATACTGGAACCCCAATGTTTGGACAATTTGATACCCATCGCCAGTTTGCGGAAGGTAATATCGCCGGATTGATTATTGGAAGGATCGACGGGAGTGCCGTAATAATTGATGATACTGCCCCGGATACCCGTTTCCACGGTAAAATACTGGTCCGTCAGCGCGCTGAAAGAGGCAGGATTATTATTAATAAGGTAGCGGTTGGACCGGTAAGCTATTCCCGTATTGGCCAGGCCCGAAGTACGATTGTAAAATCCGTCTTCCAGGTCTCCGATGCCCAGCTGGGAATAAGGAGAGAAATTTCCCTGAGCCATTGCCCCGAGAGATGTAACGGACAGCAGGGTTATGAATATGGATAGTTTCTTCATTGTTATTACCGGGTTGGTATACACTTAATAGTTAGTTATGGGGATAAAGAGAAATATAATAGACGTTCAGGGTAACGCGCTGATTCACAGGGTAAGTGGCATCGGCCAGCACCGCCCTGGCAAAGGATGAACTGCCTGATGGCATGCTCAGCATCAGACCGTTCTGTTTGGCCGTCGGATCGGTATTGGTGATCTGCGCTTTGACAAAATTCGTCACATCGTAAGTATAGACCATATTCAGGGGATGGAGAAAATCCATCACCAGGCTGCCATTTTGTACTCCGGCTGAGCCCGGAAGGGGCGGGCCGATCAGGTTGTTCAGGTCCGTAATATAGATTTCGAGGCCCGGCGGTAAAGTCCAGGTCGTGTTAAAACTGCTGAGATCCGGCCTCACGATCAGCTGGGCCCTCAGGACGCTGAGGTAATCGGGCCGCTTGGCGATATCATTGAGATAGGGAAAGGTTAACTTAACATTCAGGCCGGTAGCCGTCTGTACATAAGCCGCATTTACGGTCGATGCGGACGGCGTCGCCGGGGGCGTCTGGGGGTTGAGTCCGATGATAGGCTTGATAAGCCGTTGTAAAGGAGACGTAGATCGGTCTACCGTTATATTGTTGAACTGGTAGGATCTATTGGTAATGTTGAAATCGAAATAGGCAGGCACGCTGTACACGCCGGCTTTATGATAGTAAATGCGCATGGTGGCGCTATCCTGAAAGCCGTACAGGGCGCCATGACTGCCGGGGCCGGGTGCGATACAGAGCCCGTGAAACCATTGCAGCCAGATCGCCGACTGATTGAGGGTGTCCGAATTGTTATAGATTTTAGTGAACAGGTCTTTGCCAAGGTTATCGTCCAGCTTGATTTTCACCGTATCCGCTGAACCCTGGCTGGTATAGGGAATATTGGGCGCGATGATGACCTGGGTCGACCCTAATGCCGTTGGGGCCAATGGCAGGCTGGATTGGCTGTTAAACCCGTTCTGGTAGCTGGCCAATTGATAGAGGGAATCTACCTGGCTGACTACGAGAGTCTGTGTCTGGGTGCTGTCTCCATAAAAAGGATTGGACTTTTTGAACAAAAGGATAAGTCCGAGCGAATCATAGGTATCATAGATCCCTAAGGAGCGGCTGGAAGGGGGGGCTACCTGCAGAAATGCCCTGGAAGTGATGGTGCCTAAATAAGGGTCCGCCAGTTTCCCTACCTGGAGAAAGCCTGTCCCGGCCGTAGCCGTGGAATCGACAACAACAGTAAACAAATTGATCGTGGAAGTATCTACCACGACAATATTGGCCCCATTGTTGTCCCCTACGTAAGTCGAACCGAAAGTAACATTGGGCTGTTTTTGACAACTGACCAGGTAAAATAACGCCAAAATGGAAGATAAAAGAAAGAGTCGCTCTTTTTTCAGGTAATTATTTATAGTCATGCTGGTTTTTTTTGTTCCCTGGAAATCAGCAACTGCATTTAATATGCTCATTTCCAGGGAACATCTAATGTCTGGCCTCTGGCCAAGGGACCTGTCGTCCCTTTCCCGGCTAATGCCTGGTTGCGTACGGGAACTGCTCTTAACCCGGTCTTTTCTTAGCCAAGAAGTGCAATAATAAGGGGCGCAACTGTTACTATTTTGTTAGTATGTATTAAAAGCTGTAAAAAAACGACGAAAGGCCATTTTTTATATACAAATTCAAAAGATCCGGGAGCGGTATTTCAAAGGAAAAACCGGTGGCTGCATACCCCTTTTCTCCTTCTTTTTCAGCGGAATAGAAGGAGATCCTCCCTTGTCGTTTGCCTGAAAATCACCTGGAGCAGGGCCGGTTCTTTTTTGTATATAAAAAATGACGAATTATCTATTAATATTGCCTGAAAATACATTTTAACGAATTTGCTATGTCCAGTTCGAATACTTTAGCGAAAAATATCAAAAAAATATGAAGCGGATTAACATTGCGTTGTTATCATTGATGTTATTGGGTCTCTTATTTTCTTGTTCCAAAGCTAGCTTAAATTATACACAGAATGGTAACTGGGTGTCCCGCGCTATATTTAAGGGAATTCCAATAGGGAATGCAGCCTCTTTTACAATTGGTGGTAACGCTTATGTTGGTACAGGGACAAATCCGAAAGATCCCAATAACCGGGTAGCGACTTTCTTTCAATATACAGCAGCTCCTATTCCCAATACTCCTACAGGCTATGACAGCGCCTACGGGGCCTGGACCCAAAAAGCCACCTTTGGCGGCGCGGGCAGGAGTGATGCCGTCGGTTTCGCCATAGGCAGCTTCGGGTATCTTGGTTCCGGAACCTCTGACGGACATACTCCTCTCAGCGATTTTTACCGGTACGATACCGTTGCGAATGCATGGACCCCGATCGCTCCCCTGGGCGATGGCACAACCAATTATCCCCGCTTCGGCGCAGTAGCTTTCGGTTTTGATACGACCGGATATGTACTGACAGGCACGGACAATCTCTACTATTTCGGGGACGTCTGGAAATACAGCCCTGCTACCGGTACCTGGCAGCAGCAGTCGGATATGCCCGGCTCTAAAAGAACTCAGGCGGTTACCTGGGTATATAATAAGAAAGGTTACCTGGTGACAGGATTTACGCCAGGTTCACAATGGACTTTAGGCAATGCCTGCTATGATTTCTGGAAATTCGATCCCAACTTACCCAGTACGCAGGCTTGGGTAAGACTGCGCGATATCGCCAATACGAATCCCGGCACTTATGATGATGGCTATACGAACATCGTCCGGTATCATGCCGTCGGGTTCACGATCCTGGGGACTTCCAGCGGAGACAAAGGATATATCACCACGGGTACTAACGGAAGCCTCTATACTTATACCTGGGAATATGATTTCGCTTCGGACCTGTGGACGGAAAAAACACCTTTCGAAGGCGCTGCCAGGGAAGGAGCCGTTGGATTTACCATCAAGAACCGTGGATTCATAGCTACCGGCATCAGCGGTGGTACTGCCTACGATGATTGCCGGGAATTCTTCCCCAACCAGATCTACAACCAGTATGACTAAGAAAGGATCTTTGAAAAAAGGACTCCTCTATGGGCTGATTGTTATCGTGGCGGGCGTCCTGCTGTATTTCGGTTATCGGGAACGGGTCAAATGGAAGAAGGAGCATGTGCTGGTAGAATTACGCTCTATTCAGACACCCAAGGGCTGGGGATACGATATCCTCGCCGATGGAAAGGTCTTCATCCATCAGCCGATGATCCCGGCCATCTCCGGTCAGTATAGCTTCCGGACAAAGGAAGAGGCGCTGGCAGTAGGGCAGAAAATCGTAGACCGGATCATGCAGGGACAGATGCCTGTGGTAACGGCCAAAGAAATGCAGGACATGGGAGTAGCCCCGGATTCAACAAGTTTACCTAAATAAACAACGCTTTTTCATAATGCATAACACCCCCCGGATTTTCCGGGGGGTGTTGCTTTTCCGTTCGTATAATATAATTTTTCCATTACCCGGTATAGTATAATTTAGCCGCTCTTTAAGATGCTGGAAGCATCTGTCCTAACCGAGGCAAAGCGAGGAACGAAGCTTTGACGAAGGTTACGAACGAGGGCTGAACAGTGTTCTGACCGAAGTTCTACAGACATTAGCCATATGCCGGAGATGCGCTAATTTCTAAAGTGCATCTCCGGCATATTTAATTATTCATATTTCTGAAGATCATGAGAAAAATCAGGTTTATCCTTCCAGTTTTGTTCTTTATATCGGCGGTTGGCCCTATATGGGCACAGACCCCTTCGCATTATGATCAGCATAAGGCTTTCGATCCTTTCTTTTATCCTTCCTTTGGAACGGTCTACCGGAGCGCAACCGGGGAGCCGGGACCAAAATACTGGAGCAACAGGGCCGATTATGCGATCAACACGACACTGGATACGACAAAACATGAACTAAGCGGAGCTGTCACGATCACTTATACCAATAACAGCCCGGACAACCTGCCTTTTCTATGGCTTCAGCTCGATCAGAATATTTACCGCAAAGATTCCCGTGGCGAAGCCACTAACCCGGTAACAGGCGGCAGATGGTCCAACCGGAGTTTTACAGACGGGGATGTGATCCGCTCTGTAACGATCATCCGTAACGGACAGTCTTCCAAAGCCGACTACCTGGTGACCGATACCCGGATGCAGATCCGGTTGACGGATGCACTGAAGGCATCGGGAGGAAGTATCCAGATAAAGATCGATTATTCTTTTGCCATTCCGCAATATGGTACAGACCGTATGGGGCGCCTGTTGACCCAGAATGGATGGATCTATGAGATCGCACAATGGTACCCCCGCATGGAAGTATACGATGATATCTATGGCTGGAATGTGCTGCCTTACCTGGGACAGGGAGAGTTCTACCTGGAGTATGGGAATATAGACTACAGCATTACGGCCCCTTCCGACCTGGTGGTCACGGGCTCCGGCGAATTGATGAACCCGGCAGAAGTGTTGACCGCTACCCAGCTCAGCAGGCTGGCTAAGGCGAAGACCAGCGACAAGACCGTCACTATCCGCAGCGAGGCTGATCTGAAGGACCCCGCTTCCCATCTTCCCAAAAAGAGCCTGACCTGGCACTTCCGTTGCAACCAGACCCGCGATGTGGCCTGGGCAGCTTCCAGGTCTTTTATATGGGATGCAGCAAAGATCGACCTTCCCAGCGGCCGCAAGGCCCTCGCTCAATCCGTCTACCCGGTAGAATCGGCAGGCGACAAGGCCTGGGGACGTTCTACGGAATTTGTAAAGGCATGTATCGAGCTGTATTCCAAAGAATGGTATGAGTTCACCTATCCGGTAGCTACTAATGTGGCCGGTATCGTAGCAGGGATGGAATATCCCGGTATCGTGTTCTGCGGATCTAACAGCAAGCAGGGCGGCCTTTGGGGAGTCACCAACCACGAATTCGGTCATAACTGGTTTCCCATGATCGTGGGTTCCAATGAACGAAAATATGCCTGGATGGACGAAGGATTTAATACGTTTATCAATGGAGTAGATACCAAGGTGTTCAATAATGGTGAATTCGATCAGAAAGAAGACGCCCAGCGGGCCGCAGGTTATTATTTCGGCGCGACTTCAGAACCCATTCTGACGATACCCGAAGTGATCCAGCCCAATAACCTGGGAGTAGCCGCTTATGCCAAGCCTGCCATGGCCCTCAACTTGTTGCGTAAATACGTGCTGGGTGAAAAACGATTTGATTATGCTTTCCGTACCTATGTTAAACGGTGGGCATTCAAACACCCGACGCCCTGGGATTTCTTCCATACGATGGAGAATGCCGGCGGCGAAGACCTGGGCTGGTTCTGGAGAGGTTGGATCCTGAATAACTGGAAACTGGATCAGGGTGTGAAAGAAGTGAAATATGCGGAAAACGATCCCTCTAAAGGCGCATATATCACCCTGGAGAACCTGGAAGAAATGGCCATGCCGGTCGTGATGGCTATCCAGCAGGAGAACGGTCAGACGGATACGATCACCCTGCCGGTGGAAATCTGGCAGAAGGGCGGACTGAAGACGATCGCTTATGCTTCCTCTGCCAGGATCAAGTCCATCGTGATCGACCCCTTGCATGATTTCCCGGATGTCAATACCTCGAATAATACCTGGACCGGAATGGCTGCGACCAAACCCGTGCCTCCCGGTGTCTCGGCTACCGACGTCATCGATAAATACATTAAGAGTATCGGCGGAAAAGATAAACTAACGGCTGTCACGGACCTTTTCGTTACATCTACCGGTGTAGTACAGGGGCAGAAGCTGGTCCAGATCCGCAAGGCCAAAATGCCGGATAAATACCTGATGGAGATCGACCTGCCCGATCTGAATATGACGGCCGTAAAACTGACGGTAAACGGAGATAGCGTCAAGCTTGCCCAGATGGGGCAATCTCCGGAACTGGATGAAGATGCCCGCAAAGAGATCAAATCGGAAGCGACCATCTTCCCGGAACTGAACTTTTCCGCCGGTGGCTATAAGCTGGAATTGACCAGTATTAAGAACTTAGACGGGAAAGACGCTTATGAGGTCAAAGTGACCTCTCCTTCCGGAGAGCTGTCCACTTATTACTACGATGTAACTACGGGTTATAAGCTGAGGATGATTAAGGAAGGCAAGCAGGGAACGGTGACCATTGATTACAGCGATTACCGGGACGTAAATGGCATCAAATTCCCTTATCATACGAATAATGATCAGGGACAGGTCGTCTTCGATCTGACGATAGAGAGCATTAAGGTGAATGGAGGACTGCCGGATACGGATTTCAAATAGACGCCACGGGCGTCTAGGCCGAAGGCCCATCATTAGATACGGAACTGAGGCCCACAGGGCCGAAGGCCCGCTCAGAGCGCCATGTCCAGAGAGCGGGCTTCCGATCCTAAAGGATCGAAGATCCCGGGTCTAATGATTTTTTCTCCATAACATCTAAACGCCTCCTGCGTTTAGATGTTATGGAGAAATTGACCATGTATATAATCCATCACAGCCGTGAGGCTTTTTGACTCTTCGTATACTTTCAATTGCCGGTCTGCGCCGGTGCCGTTCTCCAGGATCTTTGCCGCATAATGAGTAGCATGGCGGCTGCCCAGGGGATCTACCACATCATCTACAAAGTCCAGGAGTTCATAAATAAGGACCCGGGTATTCACTTCTTCTTCTTTCCCGAAATCGATCAGATGCCCGTCGATGCCATAGCGGCTGGCCCGCCATTTATTCTCATTGATCAGGGCGCGGGAATACTGGATATAATTCATGTTCTGCAAACGGAGCTTGTAGATCTTTACACAGATAGCCTGGAAAAGGGCCGCGATGCAGATGGTCTCATCTACCGTCATGGGGACATCGCAGATGCGGAATTCGACCGTGTTAAAGAAAGGATGAACCCGCAGGTCCCACCAGATCTTTTTGGCATTGTCGATGCAATTGGTCTTTACCAGCAACTTTATAAAATTATCATAGGCTTCGATGCTTTCAAAATATTCCGGTATGCCGGTACGGGGGAATTTGTCGAATACTTTTGTCCGGAAAGACTTATAACCTGTCAGCCTGCCTTCCCAGAAAGGAGAGTTGGTGCTGAGGGCATAGATATGCGGTAAAAAATACCGGGTGGAATTGGCGATATGATTGGCCATCTCCCGGCTTTCCATGCCTACGTGTACATGGAGACCGAAAATAAGATTGCTGCGTGCAGCCTCCTGTAGCTCGTTGACGATCTCATTATAGCGGGCGTGGTCGGTAATGAGTTGGCTTTGCCAATGGCTGAAAGGATGTGTCCCGGAGGCGCCTACCCAAAATCCCAGGCTTTCGGCGATCTGGGAAATGGTCTTGCGCAACGTAGAGACATCTTTATGGGCTTCGGTGATATCCCGGCAGATATCGGTCCCTACTTCCACCACAGCCTGGTGCATTTCGGCCTTCACCTTATCCCGGATCACTTTCTGCCCCTCCGTTACGATCTTTTGCTCGTGACTTTTTAATTCCCGGGTCGTGGGATCCACCACCATATACTCTTCTTCTATGCCCAGCGTAAAATTCCCATAATTTATATCAGCCATTCCCAAAGTTATTTATTTAGTAAAAATTTCAGTCACATTAATGGAGAACCCGGGCACGGTGGCGGCCTCCAACCGATCGCCGCCGGTATACATTTTAGCATTCCCGAATTTTCCCCCCGCCGTAAGCAAAAAGGTTACGAGGTTTTCTTCCGTAGGGTTGATGACCCAGTATTCTTTCACCCCGGCTTCTTCATACAATTCATATTTATCGCGCACTTCTTTTTTGGAATTACCGGGACTAAGGATTTCGATGACGAGGTCAGGCGCCCCGCAGACGCCCCGTTCGTCGACTTTGGCAGGATCGCATACGACACAGACATCCGGCTGCACTACGGTGGTGATCTCGTCGTCTCTTTTCTTATTTTGTATGGGCAGACGAATGTCGAAAGGAGCGATGAATACCTGGCAGCTTTTCCCTTTCAGGTAATTTCGCATTTCACCGTATAAGTTTCCGGCTACTACCTGGTGCAGGGTATTGGGCGCCCCCATTTTATAGATCCTTCCCTTGAATAATTCCAATCTCTCCAGGAATTTCCACTGCAGGTAATCAGCGTAAGTGTAGGTGTAAGAAGGATCGGGCTCCGCCACTAATTGTTCACGTCCTTCGTCTTCATTGTAGATCGTGTACATAAGATCAGGTTTTAGCTCACAAAGTTAACGGGATTTTTTACACGCCCTTTTATGAATTCTCCCCACGTTAAATTATCCCCCCCTTCCTCATGGATAGAGGCCCTTTCAATGGCATAGTCGGCGGCGGTTTCCACGACCCAGTTGAAATTATCTGCTCCTACGCTGTTCCTTTCCGCATCCGGCGCCGGATTGCAGAAGTCGATGGCATAGGGGATACCATCGCGGATGGCCAGTTCCACCGTATTAAAGTCGTAGCCCAGCGCCCTGTTAATGCGCAGGACGATCTCTTCCATTTGCAGCAATCTTTCCGCAGAGGGAGTAAAATCAGCGCTATACCGCAGATGGTGTGGATTACGTGGCTCATAAGGCATAATGCGGGTGTATTTGCCCCCGATGCAATAACACCGGTAATATTCGGTGAAGACGATCTCCTCTTGTAACATCATGACCAGCTGACCGGTCTCTCCGTGTTTCCGGTAGAATTCTTCCGCGTTATGCAGCTTATAGACATTCTTCCAGCCCCCGCCGGCAAAGGGTTTCATATACGCCGGAAACCCGATATAATGAAAGATAGTTTCCCAGTCGAGGGGATAGGCCAGGTTGGAAAACGATTGATCGCTGGTGTCCGTTGGAAGCTCCCGGGAAGGAATAAGGACCGTTTTCGGCACGGGCACTCCGGTCTGGGTGGCCAGGCAGTTATTGAAAAATTTTTCATCGGCGCTCCACCAGAAGGGATTGTTGATCACCGCTGTTCCGCACAGCGCCGCATTTTTCAGGTAAGCGCGATAGAAAGGGACATCCTGGGAAATCCGGTCGACGATCACATCATATCCGCTGGACTCCCCCTGTACCACCTTATCGATGCGTACGGGTTCAGCAAGGATGCCGGGGATATTTTTCCGGTTCACCGCCTCGATAAAAGCCATGGGAAAACTTCTTTCCTGGCCGAACAGGATACCAATTTTTTTGTGCGTACTCATATAGTTAATTAGTTAGTTTGTTATTTACTCACACCGCCCCCGGCAGCAAGGACAGGTAATGAGGGAACATCTCCTTCCATACGGGCCAGTCATGGTCACGATCGGGTCGGATATCGAGCCAGTGATCGATATTTTTTGCGGCCAGTAATCCGCTCATACGTTCATTCGCACCCCGGCAGATATCCCTGTCTGCCGTTCCCAGTACAATACCCATTTTCCAGAGCGCGGGATCCTGGGCGCCCGGGATGTAATCCACGGGGTTATTAAAATAGACCTGGTCATCATAATACCCGTCCGTAAAGGTTCGGATATCGAAGATGCCGCTCATGGAAAAACAATATCCCGTGAGGGATGGATACCGGAAGGCGAAATTAGCGGCATGATATCCTCCGAAACTGCAGCCGGCGACAGCTATCCGCTCATTTCCCGTCTCGTGGCGGGCCCGGGAGACCACTTCTTCCAGGATAAGCCGGTCATAAAGGGTCTGGTTATAGGCCCTTTCCCCCGGTGAGACGGACTTATTATACCAGCTGAATGCGTCCATACTATCCGGACAATATATTTTCAGCTTCCCATGCTCCAGGAACCAACGGGCCTTCTCTATCAACCCCTGGTCCTTATTCTGATAATATCTTCCATTGGAAGTAGGGAATAAGATCACCGGGTAACCTGCATGACCGAACACGAGCATTTCAAAATCCTTCCCCGTGACAGCCGAATGCCATTTATGATACTCTTCCCGAAAACCCATATCTATCTATTGGGATGACAGTAAATTATTGTGTAAACCGAATCTACTGAAAAAAACTCATATGACGACCCGGCGCAAAAATTTACCCACATCCCCTGCCGCACGAAAAAAACATTATTTTTGACGATATGCAAGTTGAAAAGAGCCCTCGCATTTTACAGGAAAGCATACAATTGGAATCCAGTGCCCTCGATCGTACCGTATCCGTTGATTTTTATTTACCCTCCGGAAATTCATGGGCCGACTCCGGAGAACTACCCTTCCCTCCCGCAGAAATGAGCTTGTTGCTGATCAATGACGGACAGGAACTGGGACGGCTGGGGCTGGCGGATATCCTGGAGGATCTTTATAGCCGCGATCTGCTGACGACTCCTTTACTTTGCGCAGGCATCCATGCCGGCGGGGAGCGTATCATGGAATATGGGACGACGGCTACGGCGGATTTCCAGGGCAGGGGAGGACGTGCGGCAGCCTACACCCGATTTGTCCTCGACGAACTCATACCGGCCATCCGTCATAAATACCAGGCTCCTGCTTTTAAAGAGCAGGCTTTCGCAGGATTCTCCCTGGGCGCGCTCAGCGCTATGGATATCGGCTGGAACCACCCGCAGGAATTTTCCAAACTGGGGCTTTTTTCCGGATCTTTCTGGTGGAGGACCAAAGACAAGGAAGACCCGGACTATAAAGAGCATACGGATCGCATCATGCAGCGCCAGGTAAGGGAAGGCGGCTACTATCCCTGGCTCCGGTTCTTTTTCGAATGCGGGACGGAAGACGAACAGGAAGACCGCAATCACAATGGCATCATCGATTCTATTGACGATACGCAGGACCTGATAAAAGAATTGGTCGCAAAAGGCTATGACTCTGCGACGGCTATACGCTATTGGGAGATCGAAGGAGGACGGCACGAAGTGACTACCTGGGCCAGGGCGATGCCGGAATTCCTCCAATGGGGGTGGGGGAAGTAAAGAGGGTGTCCCCTTTTTTTAAAAAACATAGGAAACACCCTCTCCTTACAGATAAAAGTAAGCTGGGCCGGTACTTTTTAGGCCATCAATTATGGTTGCAATAGCTTAATGATGTTTTCGTTCTCCTGCATCATGGCATGCGCCAGGGCAGTATTGCCGAACCTGTCTTTGACGGTTTTATCGGCGCCATGAGCTATCAGCAATTTTACGATGGCCTCCTGCCCGAATGTGGCGGCAAAGATCAGGGCGCTGGCCTGGTTATAGTTCTGTATATTGATATTAGCCTTGTATTGGATCAGCAGGTCAGCAATATCGGTATACCCTTTAAAAGCCACTCCCATCAGGGCGGTATTACCGTTATGATCCTGTAAATCGGTATGGGCGCCTGCCTTCACTAATTGTTTCACAGCGTCTATATTATCGTCATAACAAGCCAGGATCAGGGGGCTGAATCCCTTATTATCCGTAGTGTCTATATTTTTTCCGTTGGCTATATATTGCCGGATAAAAATAGTGTCGTTGTGCCTGGCCGCATCAAATATGTCATCAGCAGCAACGGCATGCAGGTGAAAAACAAGCGGCGTAAGGATATATAATAGTGCTTTCATGATTAGTGTTTGAACAGGGCTTCTACTTCCTCCCGTGTAACATTTAATTTAGCGGCTAAACGCTTCCCGAAATCGCTGTCTGCCATATAGAAATAGCCTACCATTTTCCGCACCACATCTCTGTCTGTTACTACGGAAAGGTCTCCGCTCAGGTTACTGATCAGGTTGGTCTTATCCTTTTCGCTCAACGAGCGGTAAAATTCGCCGGCCTGTTTAAAGTCATCAGGCTTTGTGATCTTTGCCTGTACGGTGTTTACATTCGTAAAAGTAGCCGTAGGATAATCGTATTTTGCATTATCCACACTACCGTTCGGATCCGTATTTGGCTGGAAATTGATGTCGGAATTCGTGCCACGGTTGCTCATAGCGCCATTCTGGTTGTAATTATTTACCGAAACTTTCGGCGCGTTTACAGGCAATTGCTGAAAGTTGGCCCCGATGCGGTAACGTTGTGTATCAAAATAGGAGAACAGGCGTCCCTGCAGCATTTTGTCTTCCGAAGGAGCTATACCAGGGACCATTTCACCAGGTGAAAATGCGGCTTGTTCTACCGACTCAAAATAGTTGGCGGGAATTTTGTTCAAGGTCATTTTTCCTACCAAGATGAGTTTTGCAATCGTTTCCGGCCATATCTTGGTATCATCCAAAGCATTAAAATCAAATTTATCCAGGTCTTCGGGTTTCAGCATCTGCACATACAATTCCCAGGACGGATAATTGCCCTTCCGGATATTATCATAGAGGTCGCCGGTAGCGTGGTTGAAGTCTTTACCTTGTATAAACTCAGCTTCTTCTGCCGTCAGGTTTTTTACTCCCTGCAGGGTCTTCCAGGTATACTTTACATACGTTACCTCTCCTTTGGCATTTACCCATTTGAATGCATGCACGCCAAAACCATCCATTTGACGGTAGTTGGCCGGAATGCCATAGTCGGAATAGACCCGTGTAAGCATATGGGTAGCTTCAGGAACATGACTCAGAAAGTTAAACATTCTGTTCGGGTCTTGTTTATTAGTAACCGGGGATGGTTTAAAGGAGTGCACAAAATCGGGAAATTTTATAGCATCACGAATAAAGAATACAGGCAGGTTATTGCCTACGATGTCATAATTGCCCTGGTCCGTATAAAATTTGGTGGCAAAACCCCTGGGATCCCTGACGGTTTCCGGAGATCCGGTGCCATTCATCACCGTTGAAAAACGCACAAATACGGGCGTCGTCTTTCCTTTTTGGGAGAAAAGAGAAGCTATAGTGTATGGTGAGAAATCATCTGCCAGTACAAATTCGCCGAAAGCGCCGACACCCCGTGCGTGCACCACTCTTTCCGGGATCCTTTCCCGGTCGAAGGCAGCCAGCTTTTCTACCAGGTGAATGTCTTCCAGCAGGACGGGACCATTTTGCCCCACGGTCTTGGAATCTTGATTGTCGCCAACGGGAGCTCCTGTATTGGTGGTTAATTGTTTCTGCTGAGCCATCGCTAACCCGGTCACCAAACTCAGAATTGGGACCAGTAATCTTCTTTTCATCATGTGTTTATGTTTTTATTCGGGGGTGAAGGTGAGTCAAAAAGAATTATCAATCAAGTCGATATTATTTATATTGATATAGATTTAACCTATGGGTAAAATTTCCCAAAAAAAAGAGGGTGCCTCAAATTACTTTGAGACACCCTCCTCGATTCATACGAACAAAACTATTAATAGAATAAATATCTAAAACCCAACTGACCTTGCCAGTGAGAAAGGGGATTGTTCACATCATCCTTTTAGGATCTCCGATAGTTGGACGGCCATTCCAGTTATTCGCCGTGATGAAGCCTCCGTCATTGATGGTCATTTACTTTACATGCAGGAACTTTGTATCCGTGCCAACGAGGTTGCCCAATTCACTGCTCAGATTCAGACCATAGGCGAAGGTCGCCGTGGTCTTGATCCCAGTCTTGGAGGCAACAGCCGGAATAGGAAGGCTGAGGTTGACTGCCCAATGGTAAAGACCGGATGTCCCGAAGCCTGCAGTATCGTACGCGGGGATCACCTTTTTAATAAATAAAACGGTGATCGGGTTCAATGCCCCGGTGGTATCGGTCGATTTTAGTGTGGCCGATATGACATATTTCCCCGTGGTGTCGCTGATATTGCCCTGGACCTTGAACACTACCGTATCTCCGGAATTAACGATGGAATCCTTGGAATGAGTCACTTTGCTGCTGACGGAAAAGATCGTGGGGGCTGTATATGCGGGCAGCGTAGTGGTTTTATTACAGGCCCAGATGACGACTCCTGAGGCGATCAATAAGAACAAAAAGATTTTTTTCATAATAAATAGTATTTCTATTATACGATTTTCGTTTAGTTAGCTCGAACCATAATGTCTTTTTAACGGTCTCGCTGAGATCGCTGCGCTAGTTAAACAGGTACCTCACACCGAACTGCATCTGCCACCGGGAACCGGTGAAAGTCTGATTCTGGGCAAAGTTCGTCAGGTTGGCATTGTTGGCGAAGCTATTGACAACAGGCACCTGGTTGGTGGCATCCAGGTAAGGCATGGAGAACTGAGGCGTCTTGCCATTGGCGGCCATCCCTTCGAATTTCAGGAAGTTAAGGCTGGTGGGAGTCTTGATCAATCCCCAGTTCCTGTTCACCAGGTTGCCTACGTTGACGATATCCAGGCTGAGACGCAGGGTATGTTTATCCTTATCCTGTCCATTCTTCGTATAGAAATAAATATCCTGGGTGATGTTCAGATCCAGATGCTTGTACCAGGGATACAGCAGGGAGTTGGCCTGAGCATATTGTCCGCGGTGTTTGTATAAGTAATGATCCTGGTTGATGAAATTGCTCAGCTGATTCCAGATCTGGGAGGAGGTCCTGGTATCGGTATGGTCCAGGGAAGTGTTGCCGATATTAGCGGAACCTCCATTTACCGGTACCAGGTTGATCTCGCTGGAATTCCTGGGAATATAGATCAGGTCGTTACCGGTATTGCCATCTCCATTCAGATCTCCGTTGTATACATAAGAGCCGGCGCCTGCCGTTGTGGCTTCATAGATGGCCCCGATCGAGGTCACAAAGTGTTTGGAGTATTCGATGCGGTAATTGGCATAGGCGATGACGCGATGCGGCTGATACCAGGAAGGACGGGCAGTGGTCGGAGCATTGGGGTCCGTATTGCTCACGGCTCTGGCTGCCCATAAAGAATTGGCCGTGCTGCCATTCTCCATCAGGGTCTTGGTATCGCTATAGGTATAAGCTACGCTGGTCGTCAGATAGCGCCAGGATTTTTGCACCCGGGCCGTGGCGGTATACGCATATCCCTTGCTGGTATTGGCCAGGATGATCGCATTACCGATATTCGGGTTCGCCAGGGTAGTACCATTGTAGTATTTGTTGCTGGAATTGGTGCCGCCGGTGGCTGTAGGGGTGGTATTGTACCGCATACGGGTGTCCGGTCCGTTCGTGATAGCAAATCCATTCGTCTCATTCAGGTTCGCATTGTACATATACGGCGCATTGATATCCTTGGAGTAGGTGAATTCTCCTGTAAGGATCCAGTCCCCTTCCAGTTTCTTATCCAGTCCCAGGCTGGTCCTCAGCTTGGTGGGGTATTTGAAATTGCTGGCGACCACGTTGGTGGAATAGCCGGTGGGAGTGGAGGTCTGGGTCTGGCCCGTAGTGGTCAGATAATTCGCAAGCCCGGCGCTGGCGGAAGGAAAGAAGGGCGCGTTCTTCGTGGTAAAAGATCCGAACTGAACACCATTGTTGGCGGCCTGGTTCTCGATCCATACGAAGGGCGGCGCGCCTTCGAAGATACCGGCGCCGCCTCTCAGCTGCCAGGTACGATCACCCGTGACATCCCAGTTAAAGCCTACCCGGGGGGAGACGACCAGGAAGTTTCCCGGCGCCTTTCCGACATTATAGGTGGCGTTGTCCTTGAAGGTCAGGGCATCGAAGTTCGGGTTATCGGTGAATTTATTCTGGTAAGTGGTATAATCCAGACGGACTCCATAGGTCAGGGTAAAAGTAGGAGTAGCGCGCCATTTATCCTGCGCAAAGAAGCTCAGGTTGGTCGCACCCGCATAGGCAAAGGGGAAGGCCCCGCCCTTCAGCGTGGAATACTGCTGGAAATAGGTGGCGGCCGGCGCTCCGGACATGAAATCAGAAAGACTGTTGAATTGATAGACGCCATTATAGCCGGGGGCAAATGCGTTGGTGTATTTCTTGTAGCTGTTCTGCGAGCCGATCGTGATCTCATGGGCTCCCTTGTACAACTGGAAGATATCCGTGAACTGGTAGGAATCCATGTTCAACAGGTTATTATAGGTGTACATCTCATAGCCGAAAGTGGTATAGATATTACCGCTGCTCAGGATATCCACCAGGGGAAAGTCCGGCGAGCTCGATTTGGGCGCACGAAAATCCCTTTCCCGGGTATAACCTACCTGCAGTTTATTGGAGGCATTGTTGCTGAACCGGGTATTCAGCTCGGCAATATAGATCTTCAGGTTATTGTTGATCCGGTAGCCGCTCCCGGTAAAGGGAATGGAGAAGGTCCCGGGCTGCCCCCCAGTGATCTGACCGCTGCCGGGTCTGCTGGTGCTGGCAAACTGGTCGGCATACGATTTTAAATAGTTATACTTCAGGGACAAGGTATTCCTGCTATTGATATTCCAGTCGATCCGGGCATTGATCTTGTAGCTGTTGGTTTGGAAAGAACCGGGCTGATAGGATCCCGGGTCATATTTAACCCCACCCGGATAAGTCCCGTTTATAAGAGCGTTCTGTAGGGTGGCAAGCACGGTCGCATTGGCCTGTGAAACGGCGTTGGCTGCCGGTGCATGGGTAGCATCGGAAGGGATGACACTGGTGGAGGGCTGTTTTTGAATACTCTGCTCCGCATTGATAAAGAAGAACAATTTGTCCTTGATGAAGGCGCCTCCGAGGCTACCCCCCAGGATATTGAAATTAAAAGGAGTCCTGGCCACCTGGGTATTATCGACCTTGTAGCCGATCGTGCCGGGCGATTTGGTATAGTCATAGACCGTACCACGAAACTGATTGGTACCGCTGCGGGTAACGGAATTGACGCCGGCGCCGGTGAATCCTCCCTGCCTTACGTCATAAGGGGCCACATTCACCTGGATCTGGTCGATGGCATCCAGGGCGATCGGTTGGGCATTGGCCTGCCCGCCCAGGGTACCGGAAAGACCGAAGGAGTTATTGAAATCGGCCCCGTCCACGGTGATATTGTTCATGCCGGGATTCGTACCGCCAAAGCTCAGACCGTTGGAAGAAGGCTCCAGCTTGGCAAAGTCCTGGATGGAGCGGGCGATAGTCGGTAAACGCTCGATCTGACTGCGGGTGATGATCTCCTGTCCTCCCGTATGACTGTTATTAAAAATCTTATTCTGCCGGTTGGCGGGTACCACCACGGCTGCCAGTTCTTTGGACTCCGGCACCAGCTTGAAGTCGGACGTAAAATCCTGACCGACGACCAGCGCAATGTTTTCCTGTTTCTCTTCCTTGAAACCTACAAAAGTGATCGTAAGTAAATAGGGACCGCCTATCCGGAGACCGGGAAGGTTATAACGCCCATCTTTACGGGTAGTGGTCGTATACTTCGTACCTGTGGGAATATGCAAGGCTACGACGGTAGCGCCTGCAAGGCCTGTGTTGTCGTCAGTGACCGTTCCGAGGATCTGGGATGTGGTCTCCTGGGCAAATGTAAAAATTACACAAAGAATGAAAGATGCCAATAAGAATAGGCGTTTTATCATAATAGTTGGTTTTGCGTTTGGCGCTGCAAAGAAATAGTGTAATTGTGTGGATACAATTAATAGATCGTTATGAAATCATTAATACAGGCAATGGCAAACGATTCGGGGCGGTTTTAAAGAAGGATAATGAACAGCTTTTCTAACTGTTAAAGAAAAGCAAAACTATAAAAAGGCTGCATAGAATCCGTAATTAATATTGACAAATTATGAACAGATTCTGTATTCAATGGTTTTTGGGTAATTTGTCATTTGCCTGTATGGAGGAAAATGATTAGGTATCCGGCTGTGTCTGTAAAGTATTGGTTTTAAGGGTTAAGCCGACTGCAGGCATCCTTTTCAACTATTGACGCGTTTTAATTGTTAGTTTTGTAATTAAATACATTTTAGATGTTGGCAACCATAGAAAGCGCTATTGAAGATATCCGGCAGGGAAAGCTTGTAATCGTTGTAGATGATGAAGACCGCGAGAATGAAGGGGATTTTGTCACAGCCGCTCGTAATGTGACCCCGGAAGTGATCAATTTTATGAGTAAATACGGGCGGGGCCTCATTTGCGCTCCCCTGGTGGAAGAACGCTGCGACGAACTGGGCCTGGGGCTCATGGTCAATAATAATACAGCCCTTCATGAAACCCCTTTTACCGTGTCCGTGGATCTGCTGGGACATGGCTGTACCACAGGCATTTCCGCTACCGACCGGTCAAAGACCGTCCAGGCGCTGATCGACCCGGCTACCACCCCGGAAGACCTGGGAAGACCCGGGCATATCTTCCCCTTACGCGCTAAAAAGGGCGGAGTATTGAGGAGGGCCGGTCATACGGAAGCGACGATCGACCTGGCGAGACTGGCCGGATTCGAGCCGGCAGGGGTATTGGTAGAGATCATGAATGAAGACGGCAGCATGGCCCGCCTGCCCGAATTGCTGGAAATAGCGGAAAAATTCAATCTTAAAGTAGTCTCTATCAAGGACTTGATAGAATACCGCCTGAAAATAGACTCCCTGATCGAAGAGATCGTCCGGGTGGACATGCCCACCAAATACGGCCATTTTAAACTGGTGGCTTTCCGGGAAAAGAATACCACGAACGAGCATCTGGCCCTGATAAAAGGAGAATGGAAGACGGATGAGCCGGTCCTGGTAAGAGTGCATTCCTCCTGCTTTACCGGCGATATCCTGGGATCTTTTCGCTGTGATTGCGGCGAGCAGTTACACGAGGCCATGGAGATCGTTGAAAAAGAGGGTAAGGGAGCGATCCTCTATATGAACCAGGAAGGCCGTGGCATCGGTCTTGTCAATAAATTAAGGGCCTACAAGCTCCAGGAAGAAGGCATGGATACGGTGGAAGCCAACCTGCACCTGGGTTTCCCCATGGACAAACGTGACTATGGGGTAGGGGCCCAGATCCTTCGCTACCTGGGGATCCGCAAACTTCGCCTGATCAGTAATAATCCCCGCAAAAGAGCCGGCCTCCTGGGCTATGGGCTGGAAATCGTGGAGACCGTGCCTATCGAGATCCATCCCAATCCGCATAATGAAAAATACCTGGAGACCAAGCGGGATAAGCTGGGGCATGATATCCTGAAGATCCTGAAGTAATCAGGGAATTGCCGGCTTACTGCTGGTAGTGATCGTGTCCACTCCGGGTGTTGCCGGCGGAGGCACGGGGACTTTCTTCTTCGGCGTACGGGGCGCTTTCTTTTTCTTTTTAAATAATTCGTCTATCCTGTCGAAGTCCCGTCGATAAGAGATACTGGTGCCGGAGCTGTTCTGGGTATGGCTTGTCGCGAGATAACTATAGGAATCCCGGTAGAAAAAGGTGAGCGCCACCCTGCCATCGGGAGTGATCTTATATTCGGCTGCAATATCCGGAAGGAACTGGAAGGAAGCCGCCTGCGCCTGCGCGGCGGTCATACCGAAATCCAGGGCGCTGCCTACGGTGAGGGTCAGCTTTTCATTGTAGAAACTTTTACCGATGGAAAAATTCAGGTTTGTCCGGTCCAGGTTGAACTTGCTTTGATCGATATTATCACCCGTTATATAGTTACTGCCATTATAAAGAGTGGTATTGAAATTGACCCGGAGGCTTTTATCTTTAAAGATCCGTTGCAGTAAATGATAGAATTGCTTGCTGAAGGCATTGGAGATGGCGCCGGATATGCTGCTGACGACCACATTTCCTACTGCCGAGGGGGCATCGAAGGCATTCGTGCTGGTAGACAAAGGCACAAAACTGTTCAGCACTACCAGGCAGGATACCTGCTTGGTCAACTCATTATCGTTATTCTGGATCAATTGTAAGAGGGTTTGGGCGCCCTGGTCGTTTTTAAGGGGGCTATTGGGCGGAAGACTGATCTGGAATTTGATATTGGGCGCTACCAGCCTGCCAGTGAGGTCGGCCGTCACCAGGACATCCACCCGGAGCCGGTTTACATTTTCACTCTGGCTTCCCAGGACATTGATGGCCGATACTCCCAGATCGCTGAAACGTACATTCTCTGCTTTGTAGACTGCTTCAATGCCGATGGTCGCATCATAGGGATTACCATTCCACTGGATATAGTTTCCCACTCCTTCACTGAGGATAAAGGGCTTGTGAATAAAGGACTGGAACGTGAAATTATAATTGCCCCTGTCGATCTCATAACGGCCGTTGAGGCTCAGGTCCGTGCTGGTGCCTACTTTCATAGTAAGGTTGCCATGCCCGGTGGCCTTGATGATATCCCCCGACAGGGGATCCAGAATTACATAAACCGTCGCATAGTTATTGGCATCCATATCCAGGGTCACCAGGAGGTTGGCGCTTTTCTTGTCGGGGAGCTGGGCCTTCATTTCCTTCCCATAAACCTTCCAGACGATGAAATCCGCATCTCCGCTCTCACGGCTGACAGAAGGAGGAAGATAGATATTGGAACTATCGGTCGGCTCCCCTTTGATATACATCTGCATATTCTCTTCCGGACCTGATAACGTCATTTTCGCCTTGCCGATCACAGAGCCATAGAACTGGTTGTTGTCGGTGGCCTTCGTATCCAGCAGCAGCAGGCGGTTGGTGTTCATTTCAAAGTCAAAGCCCAGGTCGTTGAACGCATGGTGAAAGAGCCTGCCCCGGGTGAGGTCGGCAGTATGACCTAACCGGTCTTTTAGCTGGAGAGTCCCGAAGTCGATCGTATCTTTTTTGAAAAGAATGGTGGCTGCGGGGATCTTATACGTGCATTGGGTATAAACCACTTTAAGGCTCGCATCTTTCAATTGTACCGTACCCAGGTATTGCAGGTGATCCGCGGGACCTACGATCCGCAGGTGTCCGCTGGCATTCCCACTGAGATTGGAGAAAATACCGCCCAGGTATTTTTCCAGCAGCTCGATCTTCGTATCGGCGACATCCGTTGTGATATCGATGGGCGGGCCGGAAATGCTGTCCGTGGTATTGATGACGCTTTTGATATCGAAATGATAATTCTTATTGTCGGAATGGGCCGTGGCATTCAATACTCCGCTGGCTTTATGATAATCAGCGTTCAGCTGCAGTTTGCCGATCGAGTCGTTCTCAAAGCGGAACTGCTCCGTCTCCCCCTGAAAGCTGATTTCCGGCTTCCCGAAAGGATCGGTCATGTCGGCGCTACCTGTTAACAGACCTTCCAGCCGCTCTGACTTCACCAGGTAAGGAGTGAAATCCCCTATATTGATCTTCGTCAGATCTGCATGGACATCATTCCAGTTGCCTTCCCCGGAGGGGTGGGTCGTGATGAGGACCTGCTGATCCCCGTTATGGATCTTCAGGGCATCCGCCGAAACGACATTGTTATTGAAAGCCAGGACCCCGTCCTTGTCAATGACCCAGGTCTTGCTGTTGATATCGAAAGTAGAAGGATCGAAAGTGATCCGCACACCGGTGGGTAAGGTTTGCACCTGGGCGGAAAGATTGGCGGAGTTCAGCGTTTGGTTCGCGCTGGTCGTTACCTGCACACTGGAAAGATCGTCGGCAGATCGCAAATGAAGATGGGTCGAAGGAAAATGAAGACTATCGTTCAGATAGACCTCCCCGACGGTTGTCTCCACGGACAGACTGTCCAGGTTGCCCCTTCCCTTCAGGGTGAGGTTGTCGAAGGCGATGTTTTTATACCCGAAAGCCGGTAAGTCGACATTGAGATCCAGTAAATTATCTTTCGTATTGATACGCCCGCTCACCCCGGCATTATTAAACCCTTTCAGATCCTTGTTAAAAAGATCGATGTACTCGTCTATCTTTTTGGTCGTGATCACGAAGCTGAAATTCTGATTGGTCGGTTTCGTTTTGGCAGGCTTGATATAACTGGGATAATATTTGTTCAGGAAGGTCTGGAAGGAGGCCGGCAGGTCCTTGATGGAGAACTCTCCCACAATGGCCCCGTCGAATTCGTTGCTCACGACCGTAATGGTCTTGTTATTGTCGATGATGCTGGATTCCACGGTGAGTGAATCGAAGGAGACCCTTTGCCCGTTCTTAAAGACCGAGGCGTCATAAATGCTGGCATTGCCCAGGAAGTTGTCGATATTGTCCCCGGTGAAATTACACTTGAACTTGCCATTGAATGATACCGGCCTGGCCACAAAATGCAGCTGCATCAGGTCCATTTTCGCCACCTCGGCCGTAAAATTGAATTTGGGTTGCACCTGACTGAAATCGATCAATCCATTGAGCCGGGCAGCTATGGCAGAATCGCTTGCAATCAGTTCTCCATTGAATTTCTTTTTGGCCACAGCGCCATTGACCTGGATATGATGATAGGTATAATCATTGAACTCGAGACTGTTGATGACCCCGTCCAGGGTGGCGTTCAGCGTGCCTGACTTGAGACCGGTACCATTTACCTTCCCCAGGAAAGAGACCCTCCCCATATTATCATTATCCAGGAAGGACCCTAACTGGAAACTATCCGTGCTGATATTGCCGGAATAAATCGAAGGCCCTGCATCCGGCAGTTTCATATTTACATTGGTGGTCAGGGTACCCAGGTTGGTCTCAATGACCCCGGTAGTGACAAAATCCCGGACATACCCCGTGAAATTCCCTTTAAAACGAAGCCATTCGACACGGTCGATCCTGGGCTGTTCGATGGTGCGTATCTCAGGCACCAGGGTGACCATATCCTGGTAGGTCGTCCTGAAATCATTGGATTTAAATTCAATATAGGTCTTTCGTATGTCCGGCAGACCTTTCAGACGGATATCTCCGTTCAGCAGCGTATTTTTCCCCGCCTCCAGGACAATATTCCTCCCGTTCAGATCGGAGACTGTGCCTTTCATCATACCCGTGATCCGGATACGCTTCTTCCAATCCTTTAATTCCGGGGCGAACCAGGCAATATCATCGCTGTCTATGTCCGCGTCATTGAAATCCGCTTCCATCTTTACCCGGGTGACGAAATCCGACATGTCATCCAGGGTTTTGAAGCGCATCGCGAAAAAATTGCGCAGGTGGCTCTTATCTGTCTGCAGGTCCAGACGACCGAATTCCATCGCTTCGGGAAACCATTTGATGCGGGCGCTCAGCTTCTTCACTTCAAAGCCGCTGCGTTCTTTGGTGCTGAGCAGTAACTGGGCCGTGATCGTGTCTTTTTTCAACTGCAGGTTGGTAAAGCTGCTATTGACCGCATAGAAATAAATATGGTCGCCATCAAAATGTTGATTGGGATGAGTATCGGCCGGCTTCTCATTACGGAAAGAGCCGTTCCGGATCGTGATCTTGCCGGCGGTGATATCCCATCCTGCCGGATTCAGCCGCAGGTGGAGGGGATCATTGATATATACTTCTGTTGTATCATTGACCAGCGGGGGCCTCCTGCCATTGTAATTGGTGAGCGTGAATTCCGGCTGGGTGAAGCTCAGCGTATTGATCCGTGCGATCTTTTGGGTGAGGCTGATCTGATCGGCATCCAGTCGCATGGCATTTAGCCGGAGTTCCATATCTTCCCCTCTCCACTCATCTTTTTTCAGAAAATGGATATGGGAAAGATCCACCTCTTTCAGATCCAGTTCTATTCCCCGGGAGGTATCTTTTTTATTAGAGAAGGTTGTATCCGGAGGAGCGGAGAAGTAGTCTGCCAGGAATTGAAAATTCCAGACGGAATCGGTACGGTGCAGCTTGATAGTGGCATCCTCCAGCCCGATATAATGCAATTCCGCCTTGTCCTTAAAGAACCACCAGTCGGTGACATTCACGTTTACGCAGCCGGCATATAAAAGGGTATCCTTATGGTTATCTTGTACCAGGGTGCCTTCCAGCGCCATTTTGTTGAATAAGGAAAAATTGACATGTCTGATGCTGATCGTGGTATGCAGATCGTGGGACAATCTCTTCGTCACCTTCGATACCAGCCAGGTCTGGACAGGGGGTAACTGGATGAATAGCCACAGCGCCACTAATAATAGTATTAAAACCAACAATGTATTACGGAGTATTTTCCAAATCTTTCTCAGGGGCTGACAATTACGATTGCGAAATTAACATTTAACAAGGGATGTGCAAATTCAATACCAATAAAAGGTAAAAAGCCCTGATTTCATGCCTAAAACCCTTTATTAACGGCATCTTTTACATTTTTACCCATTCGTTTGATTTTAGGTGGGCATAACTGGCCCCTTTCGTTAAATAGTTGCTTAAAAATTGGGAAAGAATAATACTAAATTTGACTATGGAAGCAAATGATTATAGAAGCGAAGATCCCCAAAAAGGTAAAATTTCAGGGGAAAGTAGTGGATTACAGGACTCTCCGGAATCCCGTGAGAAAACGCTACATCCTTATGAAACAAGGGAAATGGAAGGCCCGGAAAGTATGGTAAGTGAGCCTGCAGCTGCCTATGAAAGGAAAAGGCTGACCATAGAAGAATATCTGGAATGGGAATCTGCCAACATCGATAAACATGAGTATTATAAGGGAGAAGTGTTTGCTATGTCCGGTAGCAAAATTCCCTATAATATTATTTCAGCAAACCTTTTAGTTTCTTTAGCAGTAAGGCTCAGAGGAAAATCATGTCGGCCATTCAACAGCGATCAGCGCATTCATATCCCACAGAATACGCTGTTTACCTATCCTGATATTTCCGTCGTCTGTGGAGATCCGGTCACCTTAAACGATGATAAGTGGAACATCACCAATCCTTCTATTCTGGCAGAAGTCTTGTCCCCTTCTACCAGGGGATATGACCGGGGCGATAAATTCAGGTTATACCGGGATATCCCTACTTTGAAAGAGTATATCCTGGTGGATTCGGCAACCATCCGGATCGAAGCTTTTCGCATCAATGAAGAAGGTCTTTGGGAATTAGTGGAGTATAAAAATATCGATGAATCTTTGTATTTACCGACATTAGGCCTGCACCTGCCGCTTATTGAAATATACGAAGGCACTTCTTTTGCCGCAGCCGACAACCCTCAAGCTGCAAGCCATTAACTACCATGTTGTTGCTTCATCTGCTGATTGAAATGCCCGGATGCTCCCTTGGGTATGGAAAGGCTTTGCCAATCCTTATCACGTATCATTTTGCCGATATATACGATCTGACCCACATGATGGGGATAATGGGCCAGCTGCCGGTTGATCGCGTCAATGGCGAAGAGCGGCTCATGGCGGATATGGATGGTTTGCAGCAGATCTTCTTCTTTCAGGGATAAGAGCGCATCCAGCAGGCAGGCCCAACCCTTTTCCCAAAGCTCCAGCAACTGGTCCCGGCTAAGAGCGGGAGCACTGAATTCTTTCTCCCGGTCACGCCCCTCTTTTTCACCGTCCTCCGTCAGGAAGTTGGTCCAGCGACTCATCATATTGCCGCTCATATGCCGGATAATAACGGCGATGCTGTTTGACACAGGAGACTCCGGATCGGGCGCCCTTGCGGCATTAATACCGGGCACGAAGTAGAAATCTTTTTCCTCCAGCTGGCCGAATGTTCTTTCGCCCAGCGTCTTATAGGTGAGCAGTCTTTTAACGACCGATTCCAGGTAAACCTGGCCCAATGTTTCGTTCATGGTAAATTATTTTAATATCCCTCCGCCGCATCGTCGCCGCGGCTATCGCCCACGGCCTCTATTTTACCGCCCGACACCTTTATCACTTCAAAGCGGCCGATATGGCCCCGCTCGGTGACGGTATAGCCCATTTTTTTCAGCTGCTCCCGGGTGTCTGCAGGAAATGCAGGTTCTACAAAGATCTCATCGGGCAGCCATTGATGATGGAACTTGGGCCTGTTCACCGCATCTTCCGGCGATAGTCCGAAGTCCAGGATATCCACCAGCGTCTGGAATACGGAAGTGGTAATGGTCGTTCCCCCCGGAGTGCCCACTACCAGAAAGACCTTTCCTTTGTCCAGTACCAGGGTAGGCGTCATGGAACTCAGCATCCTTTTGCCGGGAGCGATCGCATTGGCCTCTGCGCCTACAGCGCCATACATATTCGGAACGCCCGGCTTGACGCTGAAATCGTCCATTTCATTGTTGAGCAGGAAGCCGGCGCCGGCTACGACGACCCTGTTGCCATAACCCCCGTTCAGCGTGGTAGTGATAGAGACGGCATTGCCTTCCCCGTCATAGACATCCAGGTGCGTAGTCTCTTCGCTGGCAGGCGAAAGAACGCCGGCCTGTATATCCTTGCTATTACCAGCTTTATCGGGATCGATGAGGGCCTTTCTTTGATGCAGGTAGCCCTCGCTGGTGAGCGCCTTTACCGGAACGGAATAATAATCCCGGTCGCCCAGGTATTTAGCCCGGTCAGCATAGGCTATCCGCTCCACTTCCGTCATCAGGTGCACCGCTTTGACAGATTCAAATCCATAGGCTTTCAGCGGCTGATCCTCCACCATCTTCATCATCTGCTGCAGGATGACGCCCCCGCTGCTGGGAAGCGGCATCGTGACAACGCTGTACCCTTTATAGCTGAATACGGAAGGTTCCCGTTCTTTCGCTTCATAGCCTTTGAGATCGGCTGCGGTAATAATGCCTTTTCCCCGCTTCATCTCCGCTACGATCAGCGCGGCTGTCTCTCCTTCATAAAATCCTTTGGCGCCTTTGTCGCGGATAAGACGAAGGGTGCGGGCCAGGTCTTTCTGCACCAGGGTATCCCCCGCCTTCCAGCCCCCTTCTTTTACGAAGACAGGCATGACCGTATTATATTTTTTAAAAGCGGCCTGTGTATTGTTGAGATTCCGGGCCTCGGCTTCCGTGAGGACGAATCCTTTCTCCGCCAGGTCGATAGCCGGCTGGATCAATGTCGCCATGGGTAGTTTCGCATATTTCCATTCGGCAAAGATGCCGGCGATGGTGCCTGGGACACCGGAAGCCAGGTGCCCGTTCTGGCTAAGATCCGTCTGGGGATTGCCGGCGGCATCCAGGTACATATCCCGCGTAGCTGCCGCAGGAGCTTTTTCCCGGAAATCCAGGGTTATATTCTTTCCCTTGACCAGGTGGGCTACCATGAATCCCCCTCCTCCGATATTTCCGGCGCCGGGATATACGACCGCCAGCGCCAGTTGCGTGGCGATGGCTGCGTCCAGGGCATTGCCCCCCTGTTGCAAAATAGTGATCCCTGCCTTGCTGGCCAGCGGATGAGCGGAGACGACGGCGCCATGAGTACCTTCCGCCTTCCTGCGGATCTGATAGGAATAGGGACTATTATCCATCTGGGCTGACACGGAACCCGTCAGCGCTCCGGCAAATAAGAAAAGAAAGAATGCTAAGGCATGTTTTAGAGACATAGCGACAAAAAATTTATAGGAAAGTTACCATTTTCCCGGCTGGTGACCGAAATATGATGGGCAGCTTTTTTTATTTTGGCTGTTTACTTACATTCACGCCTCATTATACACTACATGCAAAGAATCTTCTCTCTTTTTTTCGGGCTTTTTATGCTGACAACGGCTGCTTTTTCTCAATCCACCCCTTCCCAAACCTCAAATCCTCCCTCCCCAGAGACTTTTTTGGGATACCCCCTGGGGGCTCATTTTACCCAGCATCATAAGATCGTGAATTATTTTAAAGCGATAGCCGCAGCGATACCCGGCCAGGTGAAACTGGAGCAATATGGAGAGACCTATGAGGGACGCCCTTTATTACTGGCCTATATCGCCTCCCCGGAGAATCTCCGGCGGCTGGAGGCCATCCGCCTGAACAACCTGCGACTCGCCGGCGCTACGCGCGACAAGATGGCGCCGGATGACAATGCTCCTGCTATCGTATGGCTTAGCTATAATGTCCATGGCAATGAGCCTGCCTCTTCCGAGGCGGCGATGAAGACTTTGTATGAACTGGTGAATCCCGCCAACGTCCAATCGAAGGAATGGCTGCAACATACCGTCGTCATCATCGATCCCTGCATCAACCCGGACGGGCGCGACCGCTATGTGAACTGGTTTACCAATGCCGTAGGAAAGGAACCCAACCCCGATCCGCAATCAAGAGAGCACCAGGAGCCCTGGCCCGCCGGCCGGACCAACCATTATAATTTTGACCTCAATAGGGACTGGGCCTGGCAGACCCAGATAGAGACGCAGCAACGGATGAAAAAATACAATGCCTGGCTGCCCCAGGTGCATGTGGATTTTCATGAGCAGGGCTATAACAATCCTTATTATTTCGCCCCGGCGGCAGAGCCCTATCATGACGTGATCACTCCCTGGCAAAGAGATTTCCAGATCCAGATCGGAAAGAACAATGCAAAATATTTCGATCAGCACGGATGGCTCTATTTCACCAAGGAAGAATTCGACCTTTTCTACCCCAGCTACGGAGATACGTACCCCATTTATAGCGGGTCTATCGGCATGACCTTCGAACAGGGTGGGATCCGCGCGGGATTGGCGATTATCACCCGTGATGAGGATACCCTGACGCTTGCCGACCGCCTGGAACACCATTATACGACCGGTATGTCGACGGTCGAACTGTCGTCGCAGAATGCCGCCAGACTGATAAAGGAATTCAGGAAATATTTCACGGATGCCGCAACCCGGCCCGCCGGTGAATTCAAATCCTATTTCATCAAAGCCGATCCTTATGGGGACAGGTTGGAACGGTTAAAGATTTTATTGAACAAGAATAGCATCGACTGGGTTCCCGTCACCTCTGGCAGTTTCACGGGATTGGATTATGAGACGGGTAAAACGACGGCTTTCAAGGCGACCCCCGGAGATATAGCCATCAATACCAACCAGCCAAAATCCAATTTGCTGCGGGTACTGTTCGACCGCAATTCCCGGATCAGCGACTCGGTGACCTATGATATAACGGCCTGGGCTATTCCTTATGTATATGGATTACAAGCCTTCGGACTTGGAGCCCTGGTCCCTGCGAACGGCACAAACCCGGGCGACGCAGGCAACACGAACGGCATGACCACGAACAGCCCTGGCAGCCTTGAAAAGGCAGCCGTCGATGCGAATGGCGGAGGCGCCGGCCAATACGGGTATGCGGTCCGCTGGACAGGCATGCAGAGCGCCCGCTTCCTGGCGGAATTGTTAACGAAAGGAGTGAAGACCCGTTATGCTGAAGAAGCTTTTCAATCCGGCGGAAATAATTTCGAAAAAGGGACCCTGATCATCACGGCTACCGGCAACAACGCTGCCGGCAAAAATCTCTGGGCCCTTGTATCGGGGGCCGCTCAAAGAACAGGCGTAACCCTTTCTCCCATCTTGTCCGGATTTGTAGATAAAGGCGCCGATTTCGGAAGCGGCCGGGTGCACCTGATCCATAAGCCCAGGGTAGGGGTGTTGACGGGGGAAGAAGTGAGTTCCCTGAATGCGGGAGAAGTATGGCATTTCTTCGAGCAGGACCTGGATTATCCTGTCACCCAGATCAATGTCGAAGAACTCGGCCGTCTGAACTGGAAGAGCTTTGACGTGTTGATCCTGCCCAACGGCTATTACAAATCCCTGGTAGATAAGAATGCAGCGGAGCCCTTCCGTAACTGGGTGAAAGAGGGGGGGCGTCTTATCGCGATGGAGAATGCGGTAGAGCAATTGTCGAAAATAGAATGGGGCATCCGTCAAAAAGAAAGCGCGCCGGACAAGAAAGAGGATGACAAGGATAAAAAGGAGGATGATTACTCCTTGCTGCATCGGTATGGGAACCGGCAGCGGGATGAAATAATGAACAGCGTTCCGGGCTCTATCTATAAGGTGGAACTGGATAACTCGCACCCCCTCGCTTTCGGTTACCCGGATCATTATTATACCCTGAAGCAGGGCGATAATGTATATGAATTCATTAAGGAAGGCGGCTGGAATGTAGGCATCATCAAAAAAGACAATTATGTCAGCGGCTTTACCGGCAATAAAGCAAAGGCGAAATTAAAGGACGGCGTGATCTTCGGAGTACAGGATCTGGGCCGGGGAGAGATCATTTATATGGCCGACGATCCCTTGTTCCGGAGCTTCTGGGAGAATGGGAAATTGCTTTTTTGCAATGCGGTTTTCCTTGTTGGACAGTAAACGCCGGAGGCGTTTAGCCCGAAGGGCCATCATTAGATCCGGACCTGAGGCCTAGCGGGCCGAAGGCCCGCTCTAAGAAGTCTGTAGTATACTCAATAAAAGAATTTAGAATGAATAAAGTTATTATCTTTCGCTGGCTCGCCGCTTGTCTCTTCAGCGCCAGCCTTGGAGCGGGCTCCGGCCTGTCGGCCCAGGCTCCTGCAACGATTACATCGGCAGAAATTTACCTCCGGTTGAAAAAGCTCAATGTCCTGGGCTCGGTACTGTATATTGCCGCCCACCCGGATGATGAGAATTCAAGACTGATCGCCTACATGGCAAAAGAGCGCCTCTTTCGCACCGGTTACCTGTCTATGACAAGAGGGGACGGCGGTCAGAACCTGATCGGGGACGAACAGGGCGTCGAGCTGGGCCTGATCCGGACCCAGGAAATGCTGGCCGCCCGCCGGGTGGACGGGGCCGATCAGTTCTTTGCCCGCGCTTTCGATTTCGGCTTCACCAAATCGACAGAAGAAGCATTGAAGACATGGGGCAAGGAAAAAATGCTCAGCGATGTTGTATGGGTGATCCGGAAATTCCAGCCGGACGTCATCATCACCCGCTTCCCCGAAGACAGCCGGGCCGGCCATGGCCATCATTCCGCCTCGGCGGTACTGGCGCATGAGGCTTTCGCAGCGGCGGCAGACCCTTCGCGTTTCCCCGAACAATTCAAATATGGCGTCCAGCCCTGGCAGGCCAAACGTCTATTCTGGAATACCTTCCGGTTTGGCAGCTTTAATACTACCAGTGAAGACCAGTTGAAGATCGACGTAGGAGCCTACAACCCGATATTGGGAAAGAGTTATGGTGAACTAGCCGCCGAGAGCCGCACCAACCATAAAAGCCAGGGCGCCGCCCTCACTCCGGCCCGCGGCCAGTACATGGAATATTTCAAGGCAGTGGCAGGAGATCCTGCTCACAGCGATCCCATGGAAGATGTCGTCACCTCCTGGGGCCGCGTCCCCGGCGGAGAGAAGATTGAAGGGATGGTCGACCAGCTGGTCCGGGATTACTCCCTGCTCCATCCAGAAAACACCGTACCGGGCCTGGTAGGCGTATACAAGGCGATCACACCATTAAAAGATAGTTACTGGAAGACGCAAAAGCTGAAAGAGGTACAACAACTGATCGAAGCCTGCAGCGGCTTATGGCTGGAGGCGGTGGTGAGCGGTCCTTATGCGGTGCAGGGAGACTCCCTATCGGTGACCTTTGTGCTCAACAACCGGCTCAATGCACCGGTAGCCGTCCGGGAGATCTCCATAAATGACGCTGACTATGACACGGCCTACCGGCAGCAACTGGAAGGCGATAAGAACTATCTCTTTTCTCATAATATCTTCGTCTCTCCCCAAAAAGCAGTTACCCAGCCTTACTGGCTGGCAGAAGAAATGTCACCGGGCTCTTTTAACGTAAAGGACCAGCGCCTGATCGGTGATCCGCAGAGCGCTCCCGCTTACGAAGTGAAATTCCGGCTGACGGTTGGCGGAGAAGAAATGGTGTTCACCCGTCCTGTACAATACAAGTACACCGATGCGGTGAAAGGAGAACTTTACGAACCGCTGACGATCCTGCCTCCTGCCACGGCGCAATTCGATCCTGCCCTGGTGCTGTTCACCGACGGGGAAGAGAAAGGGTTCCGGATAGAGACGGCAAATTACGGTCATACGGGTTTGCCGAAAATGGAACTCACCCCGACGGCAGGTCTTTCTGTTCTGCAGACGGCGACGGCCGCCGGCTCCTGGTCGGCGCGGCCCGCCGGCAATGCCATGGGGCTGGTGACGGCCAACCTCTTGTTCGATCATAACGGCCGGAAGGATACGGCCCTGCAATTGAGGACCCTGTCTTACGATCATATCCCGCGCATCGATTATTTCCGCCCCGCCGTCGAAAAATTCGTGATGGCGGACGTAAAGACGGCCGGTCACCGTATCGGTTATATCGAAGGAGCGGGGGATAAAGTGCCGCAGGCCTTGCAGCAGATGGGCTATGAAGTAGTCCTGCTGAAAGAAAAAGACATCAACGCCCCCGGCCTGAAATCCTTCGACGCTGTCCTCGCCGGCGTGCGCGCCTATGACGTCCATGACTGGCTGACGGCCCGGCATGACGCGCTGATGGAATACGTTAAAGAAGGCGGCAACCTGGTCGTTCAGTACAACCGGGACAACCTGGAGCAGATGAAAAGCAATATCGGACCATACCCTTTTGCCGTGTCCAATATCCGGGTGACGGATGAAAATGCGCGTGTGAATTTCCTGCGGCCGGATCATGACGTGCTGAATTATCCCAATAAGATCACCGACAAAGATTTCGAAGGCTGGATACAGGAGAGAGGGATCTATTTTGCCGGACAAATCGACACGGCTTATGAAACAGTGTTGTCCATGAAGGATCCCGGTGAAAAGGAAAAGGAGCAGAAAGGCAGCCTGGTGATCGCCTCTTTCGGAAAGGGAAAATTTGTTTATACGGGCCTGGTCTTTTTCCGGGAATTGCCCGCCGGAGTACCGGGCGCTTACCGTTTGCTGGCTAATATTATTGCGCTCAACCAAAAGAAAGGATTTTGAGGTGCTTATGGGAGGCTATTAAAATTAATTTAAATTATGCATCGTAGAAGGGATATCGCTATTGTAACGGCCATCGTCGTAGGACTGGTCGTGGGACGTTTTATCAAAAGGGCCACCTTCGGATTGCTGGTGGGCCTTGCCGTGGGACTATTGGTGGCTTCGCTGATCGCGAACAGAGACCGCGAAAGGAACAGACAACGGGAAAGGGACCGCAACAAGTAATAAAGGACGCCTATGCAACCGGATGAATCGCTTGATATGAAAAAAAACCTGCCGGAAGACAAAGTTCCGTTATTTAAGAAATGGAGCTATTGGTATGCGCTGGTGATCGGCTTCCTGTTGCTTCTGATCGTCTTCTTTTATTTCCTTACCAAACATTTTTCATGAGCTGGCCCGACTGGATAGTATTGGTCGTTACCTTACTGGGAATTATCGCCTATGGGCTATATAAAGGACGCACCAGCAGAGACCTGGATGGCTATTTTCTCAGCAACAGAACGGTGCCCTGGTACATGGTGATGCTGAGTATTATGGGCACACAGGCCAGCGCCGTTACGTTCCTGTCGGCTCCGGGGCAGGCCTATACGGAGGGAATGCAGTTCATTCAATATTATTTTGGACTGCCCCTGGCCATGGTCGTGCTTTGTATCACCTTCGTGCCTGTCTTTCACCGGCTGAAGGTGTATACAGCTTATGAATTCCTGGAACAACGATTTGATCTCCGGACGCGAACGCTGACCTCTTTCCTCTTCCTCCTGCAACGGGGCCTGTCTACCGGCATCAGCATTTCGGCCCCCTCGATTATTTTGTCTTCTCTTTTGGGATGGGATATCTTATGGACCAATATCTTCATGGGCGGCCTGCTCATCATCTATACGGTGATGGGCGGCGCTAAAGCGGTGGCATATACGCAGCAACTGCAACTGATCATTATTTTCGGCGGCATGTGCATAGCAGGGTATATGGTCATTCACCGGCTGCCTCCCCATATCGGTTTTTCGGAAGCGTTGCACCTCGGCGGGAAAGCGGGAAAACTGAATATTATTACTACCGGGATCAGTAAAAAAGGCTTCGATTGGAATGACCGCTATAATTTATTGAGCGGGGTGATCGGCGGATTCTTCCTGGCTTTGTCCTATTTCGGGACAGATCAGTCACAGGTGGGCCGCTATCTCACGGCCCGCTCCCTAAGCGAGAGCCGGCTCGGCCTGCTGATGAACGGAATGGTGAAAGTACCGATGCAGTTCCTGATCCTTTTGTTAGGCGTGCTGGTATTTGCCTTTTATCAATTCAATAAGGAACCTGTTTTTTTCAACCAGACACAGATAGATCTTTTATCGAAGTCCAAATACAAGGATTCGCTGGTCTTGGTCAATAAGGCTTATGATGCGGCGGAAGCGGAGCGGATTAAGGAGAGAAGCTGGTTATCCCTTGGCGCCGGGCGCGAGGCTCCCACAGCGGATCCGGGGTCGAGTTCACAGCAGCAGGCTTCCGGGAAAGACCAGGCGTTTGCATCCCGGCAACAGGCAGAAGACCGGCTGCAGGCGGCCGAGACGAAGAAGCTCCAATACAAGGCCACCATCAAACGTTGGCTCAATGACAAACAAGTGGGAGGCGACGATAACGACACCAATTATATTTTCCTGCGTTTTGTAATGGATTATCTGCCCAAAGGATTGATCGGCCTGTTGATCGCCGTCATTTTCCTGGCGGCCTGGGGCTCCATTGCGGCCACGCTGAATTCCCTCTCTTCCTGCACGATCGTGGATTTCCATAAACGATATTCTAAAAAAGAGCTTACCGATGAGAAAGAATACCGGTTGTCCCGGATGTACACCTTGTTCTGGGGGATCTTCTGCGTTGCGGTAGCGCAACTGGCCTATAATCTCGGTAATAGCCTTATCGAGGCGGTGAATGTATTGGGCTCTATGTTCTATGGCGTGATCCTGGGTATTTTCCTGGTCGCTTTTTACCGGAAGAAGGTAGGAGGGGTAGCCGTATTCACCAGTGCCGTGATCGTGGAGATCGCCGTTATCACGCTTACGATCCTGAGCCGGAAAGGGATCGTACACCTGAGCTTTCTGTGGTTCAACGTCGTGGGCGCCATAGGCGTTGTGTTGCTGAGCGAGGGGATACAATGGATGCGAAGGAGCAGCGATCCGGCCAGACTGCCATAGCGATCCGGCCTGGAACGACAGTACCGTCATCTCCGAGGTGACTTGCCGGATTATCATCCGGCCGGCATTCACCCCTTCAGCGCTTCCTCCAGACTGTAATAGACCGGAAGCCCCCGCTCCTTTGCAATCCGGACATCTTCGTCTGCTCCCTTGGATGCTCCTTTCAGGCGTAGTACCGCATCGCATTTTTCCAGGAGCCTGTGCGCAACCGGGTAGGCAATCTCATTATAAGGTTCATCTCCCGGTACTTTCGACCCCGCCTGGTCCAGCAAAGGGAGCGCCACCCATTCACCGATCATAGGAATATGCCCGGCCCTGAAGAGGGGAAGGGCCGCTTCTTCCAGACGCTTTAAATTTTCGGCCATCAAACGCGGGTCATCTCCTGTACCGCTACGGTAGGCACCGGCAATTAAGATCATCATATAATACCTGTTTTGATTATTGAGTTTCAAAATTATAGATCCTGGAAGCAAAAACGCTTAAGGTACATTAAGAACGGCAGGCTGGTTCCAGACGGGTGACAGGACCTTATGCGGGTGGGCTGGGTCCTCGGATACCCGGTCAAACGCACCGGACTATTCGCTGGGTTTTCTCAGCTTGCTTCTGATAACGCTTAAGAATTCGGGAGTCATTCCCAGGTAAGAAGCGACCTGCTTTTGCGAAACCCTTTGCATGAAATCGGGATATTTCTGCGAAAAATTCAGGTAGCGTTCCTCGGCGGACAATGAAAGGTTCTGTATCGACCTTAGTTGCTCCCGGATGTAAGAGTTTTGCATAATGATCCGGAAAAATCGTTCGAATTTCGGGACCTGCCCGAACAACCGGTCCAGGTCATCCTTCTGCAGCTGAAAGATCCCGCTATTTTCCAGCGCATCGATATGCATGACTGCCGGGTTGCCTGTCGCAAAGCTGTAGATATCCGTGACCCACCAGTCATCGATGGCAAACATGATACTGTTTTCATTACCTTCCTTGTCAAGATAGTAAGCCCGTAACACGCCGCTATGGACATAACTAATATTTCGGCAGAGCTGCCCTTCCTGCAGGATACTCTCTTTTTTCTTTACCTCCCGGTAAGAGAGCAGGGAAGTAAAACAGGCCGCCTCTTTTTCATCCAGGGTGATATGTTTGGCGATATTTTTTAAAATAGCTGAGTAGTCCATTACGGATCAATTTAGAAAGGGATGGTCACCCAGGCACGGGTCTTTTTTCCCTTGAGCAATTTCCAGGAGGGGCCCTGTTGGATCAAATGGATCGCCGCTGAATCATGGGCAGGGGAGAGGGATTGCTCCACTTTAAAAGAAGACAGCCCCCCTTCTTTATTGACAAGGAAGGAGACGGTCTCATTGCCTTTCAGCGTGGAGTCCGGATTTATAGCTTTCTTATTGACCTCCAGATAACTTTGATAGGCTGGCCAGCCATCGGCAGGAACGGCTCTTTTTGTAAGGTATTCCTTGCTCGGTTTGCTGTTATCTCGTATGATCTCTCTTCTTTTGGAGCCAAAACCAGTCACTACGACTTCATTCAGTGCGTTGTCCTGGGGCTGAAGCTGGATGATATTCCCTGTCCGGTTCTCTGCGCTCAGGCCCAGGGAAGCCTGTTCATATCCCACATAGGCTACCGTAAGCTTAGCAGCGGAATCAGTTTTAGGGAGCCTAAGGCTGAAGAACCCGTTCTTGTCGGTGGTTGTGTTGACCAGATAATTATCTTTCAGGTGGAGCGAGGCGCCTGGGAGGGGTTTATTATTCTGATCGGTCACTTTTCCGGTAAAGACGAGCTGATCGGCGGGATCAGTTATATTCAGCCCGGACAGCTTTCTTGCCAGGAAATTATCCGCCGGCGGCGCCGGCTGTTTATCCAGGGATGTATATTTATCCCAACCGGTTGACGTGTCATGCCGGATCCGGATCGAGTCTTCTTTATAATTATAGGAGGCTTTTGCCCTTCCCTTATTGATATAGCTTTCTTTGTCTGTCGTGGCCGGTGCGGCCTGGACTATGTCGTCTTGAGTGACCGTAGTGCCTGGTAATACAGCCGGTTTCGGGGAAGGGGCGGCCTGCTCTTTTACGGCAGCTTGTTTTTGGGCAGCAGCCGGGGGCAGCGCTTCCCGGGCCAGCGTTCCTTCCGCAGGCCCGGAGGCCTTCGGGGTATTGCCGGAGGCAGCCTCCTCTTCCTTCTTAAAGTTCTTTGCGACAGCCTGTTCCTTTACCTCGGCTTGATCTTTCAGGGTGATGGTATCTGCGGTAGCGGGGACGCTGGGAGTACTGCTGCTTTGAGTGATAGCCATGGCATTCCTTGGCCTGGCCGTGTTCAAAAAGGTAAAATAAGCGGTGAGGCCCAATCCCAGCAACAGGATGAGGGCGGCTGCCACCTTCCACGGAGAGCGGAAAAGAAGGAGGACCCCCTTTCTGTCTTTTTTGCCTACCCGGTTATCCAGCCTTTTCTGCAGTTCCCCCAGGTCCTGCTGAAAAGAGGAGGGGGAGCGGAGCGAAGGGTGAATTGCCATTCCCTCCAGGGCATCGGAGAGCAAGGGGTCTTCCAGGGCAGCCAATTCCAATTGGTGCATTTCGGGCGCAGACAATTCCCCGCTCAGGTATTTTTGAATATCCGAGGCGGAGTAAAAGCTGCTATTTCTATCGTTGCCGCTCATTTTATAATGGTACTTATTACAGCGGGAGCCGTAGCCTCCACACCATTCGGTTCCTGTCTGTCCATACAGATCTTCAGATTCCTCCTTCCATTTTGTATATGGCTCCGTACTTTATTCCATTCCAGGCCGGTGATCGTTTCGATCTCTTTATAACACTTGCTCTGTAAATAGAATAATTCAACGGTCGTTTTTTGTTCGGAAGAGAGGGTTTCCAGGCATTTTGACAGCTTATCCAAGTGCTCTTCCTTCTCCATCATACCATTCAGATGCAATTCATCGGCCGTTTGCATAGGTTCGTCATTTAATTCCCGGGTCCTTATCCGTTTAGACGAGCGTAACTGCATCAGGCAGTAGTTCTTAGCCAGGGTATAACACCATCCCTTAAAGTGATCCACTTCGTGTTTGCGCAGTTTTTGTGCCAGTTCCTCAAAAATAGCCATTACGGCATCCTTTGCCGTTTCCGGTTCCTTCAGGTATTTCAGGCATACCCCGTACAACAGGTCCATATATCGCTGGTACAGGACTGCCAGTATTTTAAGGTCGGCGGATTGCCGGTAGGCAGTGACCAGCTCCTGGTCGCTAACGGAATGGGGTGATATGTTCTTTAAAAAAGCCAATGAAATATCTCTCCCTAAAGTAAATAAAAATTTATAAGCACTATGTATTTTCTTCCTCCCCGGCATCTACCCATAAAAAACCGCTATTATGTCAAAAAATATACAAATTCGGGTGACCGATCCCTGCGGGGAGAACTGGGACGATATGCAAGCCTCTGGAAACGGCCGTCATTGCTCTTCCTGCTTGAAAACAGTAGTGGATTTCAGTCTTATGAGCGACCAGGATGTATTGTCCTGGCTGGCAGATACTAACAAAAACGTCTGTGGCCGGTTTGCCGCCGATCAGCTGAACAGGGGGCTGGTCCCAGCGCTGGAAAGAAAAAGAAGGGGATGGGCAATCTGGAATTTCTTATTGGCCGGGTTACTGGTCTCTTCCAAAGCTCCTGCCCAGACGAAAGTTTCTCTCGCGCCGGTAACCCAATGTGATAAAAAGCAATTATCAGGAGAGCCCCTGATAGGCAAAGTCCGGGTAGAGGCTGATACCCCGAAATTTGACACCCTGCCCCCGGTGGTAGTTCAGGGATATTCCACCATCAGGCGCAGCGACATCATGGGCGATGTCGTGATTGTTGGGGAAGTGACCGTTGGGCATAGAAAGACCTCCTGGGTAATGGACCTGGTAAAAGATACCCTTGCTTTGGTGGGTATTTCCAAAAAGGAGAAGGAATTGACCCTTTATCCCAATCCGGCTTTTCGGGGTACCGGGGTAAGGCTATCCTTGTCACCGGATTTATCGGGCGCCTGTAAGCTGGAATTATTTAACGGCGCAGGCTCTTTGTTGCAGGCAAGATCGTTGGAATGGACCCATCCATCACAAATCGAATCATTGAACATACCCGCCTCTCTGCCCGCAGGAGTCTATTTTGTAAAACTATCCCATGTGGGAACTAGGAAAGTATACACACAAAAGTTGGTGGTGTTGTGATGGATGAATGGAAGAGCTTGAAGTGCAATTTTAGCACCTCAAATAAGCGATCGATGCAAATGAGTTATACTATTTAATTTTTAAACCCCGGATGATACCGGTGCAGGGTCTCCCGCAAATATTCCCGGTCCAGGTGTGTATAGATCTCGGTGGTGGTGATGCTCTCATGCCCCAGCATCTCCTGTACGGCCCGCAGGTCGGCCCCTCCTTCCACGAGATGGGTGGCGAAAGAATGACGGAAAGTATGGGGAGAGATATTTTTGGGGATTGCTGCCTTTGCCACCAGGTCCTTCAGCATTAAAAAGATCATGACCCTGCTGAGCTTAGTTCCCCTTCGATTGAGGAAAAGAATATCTTCATTGCCGGGCTTATTAGGCATGTGTACGCGGATCTCCCGCTGGTAGAGCCGGATATATTTGATCGCTGCACCGCCGATCGGCACCAGCCTTTCTTTGTCTCCTTTACCGATCACCCGGATAAAGCCGGTCTCCAGGTAGAGGCAGGAGATGCGCAGGTTCACGACTTCACTGACCCGAAGGCCGCAGCTATACATCGTTTCCAGGATAGCTTTATTTCGGCCCCCTTCCGGTTTGCTCAGATCGATCTGGCCGATAATGGCTTCGATCTCTTCAAAGCTCAGCACATCCGGGAGGGCCCTTTTCAACTTAGGCGCTTCCAGCAGGGCCGTAGGATCTTTTTTGACGATCTGTTCTATATAGCAATATTTATAAAAGGAACGGATGCCCGACAGGACCCGGGCCTGTGTGGCGGCGTTGAGGCCCAGCTCGCCGATCCACTGAAGGAATAATTGCAGGTCTTTTAATTCCACGGCGTCGGGACTTTTCATCGATTGGTTGGCCTGCAGGAACTGGGTGAGCTTGTCTACATCCCGCAGATAAGCTTCGACAGAATTATCTGAGAGAGACTTCTCCAGCCGGAGCCAGCCTTTGTATCCTTTTTTATAGGGTTCCCACATACGGGGAAATTTACTCTTTTAATATATTCCGGCAAAGAATTAGTTGAAACCCTAAAATTTTCTTTGAAACTCCCGGCCTTTGCGGCATATTTGCTTTTTATACTATCTAATAAGTCCTTTGCTCATGGTGACAGTCAACCTGCGATCATTCAGACAACTAGTCCGGCATAATAAGAAGCGTATAAAAGGGTTCCTCACCCGGCTGGAGAAAAAAGCCCCACGGGGTCTGGACAAGCTTGTTGCCGTCGCCGACAAGGCTGCCTGGGCAAAGACGGATTGCCTGGATTGCGCCAATTGCTGCAAGACCATGTCTCCCACCTATACGAAAGAAGATGTGAAGCGGATCTCCGCTCACTTCGGAATGACGGATAAGGCCTTCCGCGAAAAATGGTTGTATAAGGACAAGACCGGGGATTGGATGAATGTCAAACAACCCTGCCAGTTCCTGGACCTGACCACCAATATGTGTAATATCTATGCGATCCGCCCCCGGGATTGCGCTGGCTTCCCCCATCACCATAAAAAGAAGATGACAGAGTACATGCATATGTACAAGCAGAATATCGAATACTGTCCCGCTACTTACCGTGTAGTGGAATATATCATGGAGGCGGCTGAAAAAAAGGAATTATAAGCGCATCCCGGTGCTTGCCGCCAGAATGCTTGCCGGACTTCACACGTACACATCTGCGAATAGAAAATACTCCGGCCCGGCATCTTTACGGAAAGTAATAGCCAGCACATCATACTGAATCTTTCTGTGGCCGGGAAACTGATAGAGCCAGGCAGCCGCTGCCCGCATCATATTCCTTATTTTATGTTTACTCACCCTTTCTTCCGGCTGACCAAAGACCCCCGTTTGCCCGGCTTTGACTTCGATGAAATGATAAACATCCTGGTAGCGGGCGATGATATCCACCTCATACCGGCCATGCCTCCAGTTACGGTGCAGGATCTCATACCCTTTGTGCATAAGCCATCCGGCCGCCAGCTCTTCCCCTTTTTTCCCCAAATCAATATGCCCGGCCATTCTTATTCTTTTTTGTTTTATTTTGGCGGCCCGAAGTGTTCCTGTGCGTTCACAACCGGACTTGCGTCTGGTAAGGTCGCAAAAAAAAGTCGCTAAATACCGCTAAATAAATGATCCACATGAAGCAAAAAGATAAAGTTTTCAAATTGAAAGGGAAAGTGCAGCATTATGCCTGGGGAGGTCATTCGTTTTTGCCCCGCCTGTTGGCCATCCCTAATCCGGAGGATAAGCCTTTTGCCGAATACTGGATGGGGGCGCACGACAATGCTCCATCGGAACTGGTGGTTGAATCGGGTTCGACCAGCCTCACCGTGCCGTTGAATACGTATATTAAAGAATGGCCCGAAGCCACCCTGGGCTCGTATGTGGCCGAAAGATTCGGAAGACTGCCGTACCTGCTGAAGATCCTCGATGTAAAAGATATGCTGTCGATCCAGGTGCATCCCACCAAGAAGAATGCCGAACTGGAATTCGCGGCGGAAAATAAAAAAGGCGTTGCCCTCAACGCACCGGATCGGAATTATAAAGACGATAATCATAAGCCGGAGCTGATGCTGGCCCTGAGTGAGTTCTGGCTGTTGCATGGATTTAAGCCCGCCGATGCGCTGGAGAAGACCCTGCAGGCTGTCCCGGAACTGGCATTCCTGGCGCCGGTATTTAAAAAAGAGGGATACCAGGGATTATACAAGGCGGTGATGGAGCTGCCCCAGTCCAGCGTGAACGAAGCTTTGCAACCCTTACTCGACCGTATCGTCCCGGCTTACCGTGACGGGCGTTTGTCCCGGAATGAAGAGCATTTCTGGGCCGCAAGGGCTGCAGCAACTTATAATGAGCCCGGCAGGATCGACCGGGGGATCTTCTCCATTTACCTGTTCAACCTGTTAAACCTCCATCCGGGGGAAGCCATTTTCCAGGATGCGGGCCTGCCGCATGCCTACCTGGAAGGGCAGAACGTAGAAATTATGGCCAATTCCGATAATGTGCTGCGGGGGGGACTGACGCCCAAGCACGTGGATGTGCCGGAACTGCTGAAGCATATAAAATTCGAGGCTACCCATCCCCGCATTATCTTCGAAAACAATGTCCCTGGAACGATAACCCCTTATAAGACACCCGCACCGGATTTTGAGCTGAGCAAGATTGGGCTGCTGCAAAATGAGCAGGTGAATATCCTGGCCCATTCGGTCGAGATCTTCATCGTGCTGGAAGGTGAAGTCGTCGTGGAAGAGAACTCCGGAAATGTCTTTCACCGTAAGATCGGAGAGGTTTTTCTGGCCTTCGATCAGGGGAAGCTCGAACTGCGCGCTCCGCAAAATGCGGTGATCTACCGGGCATCGGTGCCAGTGGGGGAGTAGGGGAAATTGGCAGTCAATTCCAGCTATCAGCGCTTAAAATACAGAACTAAGATGCCGGCCATTATAATTGCAAATAAGCCAAGCATCCAATTTATAATATCGGATTTGAGCTCTATAAGTTTGATAGTAAGCCTGGTGTCCATTTTTAAGAGATCTTCTTTGATTTTTGTGGTTTCCCCTCTGAGGCTGTCCCTGGATTTTGCAATATCTTCCCTATTGGCCAAAATTTCAGTATTGGTCATAATCTTTAATTTATTTATACAATAAAATTATTTCTCCAATTCAACTCGATTGATTCCTGGAGAGAATGACAGGAGAGATTATGGTAAGGGATCAGTGCTTGAAATACAGGCCCAATAGGGTCAGCATCATGGCGATAAATAAGGCAAACACCCAGCGGATAATATCGGATTTGACGTCTTTGAGGTCTTCCCTAGTCTTTGCAATATCACCTTTGAGCTCTTCTCTGGTCATTGCAATATCATTCTTAAGCTCTTGTTTTGTGGCCCAAAGTTCTTCCTTGGTGGCCAAAGTCCTGAGATTGGTCTCATGAACCTCTTTGTTGTTTTCTTTTAAGGTAGTATCGACGTAGTCAACCAGGGCTTCGGTTTCCCGCTCGCCTAACCTGGTTTTGAGTGTTTGAAATAGTTGTATACCCGCTAAAGTCATATCCCCTCCTTTCTTATTTATACAAAACTAATTACTTCCCCAACTCACTTTCAAAAACTTTATCCACATCCAGGTTCTTACCGTCAGCAGCAGCCGTAGCCAGTTCATCGCAGCGATTATTATAGGGGTTATCGGCATGTCCTCTTACCCAGACAAAGCGGACCTGGTGCTTTTTGGCCAGCTCATTGAAGTGCAGCCAGAGATCCTTGTTCTTCTTTCCCCCCTTGAAATTGGTGGCGATCCAGTTCTTCAGCCAGCCCTGCTCCCAGGCTTTTACGACATATTGACTATCGGAATAGACCGTGACTTTCATCCCTTCTTTTTTCAGGGCTTCCAGGCCGGCGATGACCGCCATCAGCTCCATCCGGTTATTGGTCGTGCGCCGGAATCCACCCGACAGCTCTTTGCGCATAGCGCCCCACATTAAGATCGTTCCATAGCCCCCGGGACCGGGGTTACCGCGGGAAGCCCCGTCGGTGTACATGATCAGTTCGTTGTTTTGCATATTGATAGTGTTCGGGATTGTCCCGGCATTTGGTCGTTTAGGGCAAGGTTGTTCGATGACAGTGTTCTACACCTGTATCACACCGGTCTTAAATTCCGGCATATGAGGATTATGCGCTGCGGCCTGCAGCCCTTCTGCAATCACTTTCCGGGTCTCCGTAGGGTCGATGATCGCGTCTACCCATAGACGGGCCGCAGCATAATAAGGAGTCGTCTGCTTTTCATATCGCCCTTTGATCTCATCCAGCAACTTCTTTTCGGCCGCCGGATCGATGATCTCCCCCTTGCTCTTCAAAGCGCTTACCTGTATTTGTAATAATGTTTTTGCTGCCTGCTCTCCCCCCATGACGGCCATCCTGGCCGTGGGCCATGCGTAGATAAATCTGGGGTCGTACGCCTTCCCGCACATGGCATAGTTGCCCGCTCCATAAGAGTTGCCAATGACGATGGTAATTTTAGGCACCACCGAATTGGCGACCGCATTCACCATTTTAGCCCCGTCTTTGATAATGCCCGAATGCTCGCTGCGGGATCCCACCATAAAACCGGTGACATCCTGCAGAAAGACGAGGGGAATCGTTTTCTGGTTGCAGTTCATGATGAACCGGGCGGCCTTATCCGCACTGTCATTGTAGATGACGCCGCCCATCTGCATTTCCCCTTTCCTGCTCTTTACGATCTTACGCTGATTGGCGACAATCCCTACCGCCCAGCCATCGATACGTGCATAACCACATAGGATTGTCTTACCATAGTCTTCCTTAAACTGTTCAAAAGAGGAGCCGTCTACCAGCCGATGTATGATATCGAGCATATCATAAGGCTTGGAAGGATCTTCCGGAAGGATACCATACAGCTCTTCCACATTCATGACCGGCGCCACCGGGGCCACCCGGTTGAACGGGCTGGGAGGAGCACCCCCCAATTTACCCATGATCTTTTTAACCTGGTCCAGGCATTCCTGTTCTGTTTTGAATTTATAGTCGGCGATGCCGGATATCTCCGTATGGGTAGTGGCCCCGCCCAACGTTTCCGCATCGGTCTCTTCCCCGATGGCCGCTTTTACCAGGTAGGGGCCGGCCAGGAAAATAGAGCCATTGCCTTCCACCATCAGGGTCTCGTCGCTCATGATCGGCAGATAGGCCCCTCCGGCCACGCAAGCTCCCATGACAGCGGCGATCTGTGTAATGCCCATAGCGCTCATGCGGGCATTGTTGCGGAAGATGCGGCCGAAATGCTCCTTGTCCGGGAAGATCTCATCCTGCATAGGCAGAAAGACACCGGCGCTATCCACCAGGTAAATGACCGGTAAATGATTTTCCATAGCGATCTCCTGCATGCGCAGGTTCTTTTTTCCCGTGATGGGAAACCAGGCCCCGGCTTTGACCGTCTGGTCATTCGCTACTATTATACATTGCCGGTGGCTGACGTATCCGATACCCGCTACCGTGCCGCCGGCCGGGCATCCTCCCTGTTCTTCATACATGTCATATCCGGCAAAAGCGCCGATCTCGATAAAAGAGCTTCCTTCATCGATGAGGTAGCCGATGCGTTCTCTCGCGGTGAGCTTATTCTTTTCCCGTTGCTTGTCAATCGCTTTTTTCCCACCCCCCAATGTGATCTTGTCCAGCCGGGTTCTCATCTGGCTGAGCGACCTCTTCATGGCATCTTCATTTTTATTAAAATCTATATTCATGGGAAGCAATTTAATTATTTAGCGAATGCCGGAACAGTAAACTGTCCGTCATTCGGGTCTAATGATGGCCCTATCGGGCAAAACGCCTCCGGCGTTTTAGTCCGCAATTTAACATGGATGATTTGATATTTGGAGTATTTTTAAACCTATGTTCGGTAAAACTAAGACAGCTTGGATATGCCTCGTGGTCCTGGCGGCCGGTATCAGGATTTTTTCCCTTTTTCCCCGGGCGGTAGAACGATATTATGCAATGGGCTTTTACCCGGTGATCGCACGCCTGCAGCGTATTTTGTTCGGATGGCTGCCCCTTAGTATCGGCGATCTTTTTTATGGGCTCCTCATCATCTGGTTGGTAGTTGGCCTGGTCCGGCTGGTCAGACGACTGGTGAAACGACAAGTGGATGGACGCTGGCTGCTTGGCCGTCTCCGCCGTACCGTCTTCGTTTGCCTGCTTGTTTACGTACTCTTCAACGGGCTATGGGGGCTTAATTACGACCGGTTGGGCATAGCCGACCAGCTTCAGCTGAACGTACAACCCTATTCCACGGAGGAACTGACGGACCTGTTGCGGGGCATCACCGACCGGTTGAATGCGCTGGACAGTGCAGCCAGGCAGAACAGGGAGATGCTTGCCCAACCCCGGACGGTATTCAAAGGCGCCGTTCAATCCTACGCCGATTTATCGGCCAGGGACATTCGCTTCGCCTATGCCTCTCCTTCCGTCAAATCTTCTTTATTCGGCCTCGTGGGCAACTACCTGGGATTTGGCGGCTACTACAATCCTTTCACCGGCGAGGCGCAGGTGAATACGGCCCTTCCTGTTTTTTCACAACCCTATACCACCTGCCATGAGATGGCCCATCAACTGGGCTATGCTAAAGAGAATGAAGCCAATTTTGTGGGCTATCTCGCTGCCAGATCGTCCTCCGATAAGGCTTTTCAATATTCCGTTTATTTCGACCTCTATTTATATGCAGCCCGAGAATTGTATATGCTGGATTCCAACCTGGTCAGACCTTTTCGGGAGAGCCTGAGACCGGGTATTCGCAGGGATTACCGGGAATTGCAGGCCTTCAACCGGAAATATGAGAACCCCTTCGAACCCATTGTCCGGCGACTTTATGGAAATTATCTAAAGGCCAACCATCAGCCGCAGGGAATAAGAACCTATAACGAGGTCGTCGCCTGGCTGATCGCTTACGCCAAAAAGAACGGCAGGGAGGCGATCTGAGGCATCAAAACTTATTCTTCCACATCATGCTCTCGACAGGCTTATTGATCTGACCGCTGTATTTGGCATCTTTCTTTTGGCTATAGCTGACCAGGATCTCTCCCTCTACGGGAAAATAGATAAGCTGCCCTACGGGCATGCCTTTATAAACTTTTACCGGCTGTTTCACGGAGATCTCCAGGGTCCAGTTGCCGCAAAATCCCACATCACCCTTGCCGGCGGTGGCATGGATATCGATACCCAGGCGGCCGGTAGAGGATTTCCCTTCCAGGAAGGGGACATGCGCATGGGTCTCCGTGTATTCATCGGTGACTCCCAGGTAGAAAATATGCGGGTATAATACAAAACCGTCTTCGGGGATCTCGAAATATTCTATTTCATTGTGCTTTTTGGCATCCAGTATATGTTCGCGGTAAGTGGCCAGCCATTTTCCCAGGTGAATGTCATAGGAATTACTACCCAGGCAGCTGCGATCGTAGGGCTCGATCTTGATCGTTCCTTTTTCTATCTCTTCCAGAATGCGCGCATCGGACAGGATCATGATGAAATTAGTTAAGTTTGCGAATTGAGACAATTACTCAAAGTTGCCGCAATAGATGATAATTCAAATTTGCCGCAATTTTGCATGGAATGCAAAGTTGCTCTTATAATTTTAAAGATGCCCCTGTTTTATCAACATAATATCAACGAGGAAACGAAATTGGGGATTTGGCTCATCGGGGAGCCGGAATCCTTTTTCCTGGAGAAAGTACCTTTGAAAAGAGATGTATCGCATCCCTTTAAGCGTTTGCAGCACCTGGCAGGCCGCTACCTGCTCTCTTTTCTTTTCCCCGATTTCCCGCTGGAGGAGATCCGGATAGCCGACACCCGTCAGCCCTTCCTGGAAAGTGAAAAGTATCATTTTTCCATCTCCCATTGCGGACGTTATGCTGCTGCGATCGTTAGCCGGAACAGCAGGGTAGGAGTGGACATCGAGCTGATCACCCCCCGCATCGAGATGGTAGCCCAAAAATTCCTCAGCGGGGAAGAATCCCAATTTTTCAATGAAGATTATATCCTTTTCCTGGAGCAATGGGGGCTGCACGGCCAGTTCCACCAGGAATTTCTCACCCTGATCTGGAGCGCCAAGGAAACCATATTCAAATGGTATGGCCGGGGAGAGCTGGATTTTAAGAAACACATGCAGCTGGAAGGAAATATCAATATGGACGGGGAACAGATAAAATTGCCTTTTGTCTTTAACAAAAGCAGAAAGATCCACCTGGGTATTGAAGCAAAGACTTTTGAAGAGCAGGCGCTGGTCCTGGCATGGGTGCTTACGCGGCCCGGGATCCGGGATTAGCCCGGCCGGATCCGGATTAGCCCGGTCAGCATGGGGCACTTATTCTGCGAGGGTCAGTCCCTAATCCAATGCCAGGTCGTCATCCTCATCTTCCAGTAAATTCACATCGATCGCGTCCTTTCCCGCGATGCCCTCGATGGACCCGCGGACATGAGCGGCATTCAGCAGGACCTTTTCCAGTTGTTTTTCCCGGGACTTCCATAACTTCTCCATCGTGTCCCTTTCCTTCTGAATGGATTGTTTCATAGCAAGGAACCCCTCCCGGATAGCCTTCCATTGTTCGCTGAACTCCGTGCTGGTGAGATAGTCGTACAGGAGGTGCATTTTATCCCCCTTATTTTCCTGGGACCTGGAAGCGTTAAAGACCCTTACAATTCCATCCCGCAGTACGTAAGAAAGCGCTTTAACTTCCGTGAACGAGCATATCCACACGCCATTCTTTTCCCCGAAACGATCCATATCCTTCGGCATGGCCTGCGTAACAATCACCGCTACCATGGCCCCCTGGCTCCGCATATCGGCTTTTAGCTTCTCGATCCAATCCTGGGAGAAATCCCGGGTACGCTTGCTCTCATAAATGATCTTACCGCATTCCTGTCCGAAATTATTGCGGACGGTCTGTATGCAATCCGCCCCCCTTACTCCCTTACCCACTTCGCTGATCTCATCAAAGGGGAAGCTCACCCGTAACAATTCTTCCAGGGCCAGCTCCTGTACTTCACCCTGCAACTGCATGGAGCCCTGTTCGGCTTTTCTCCTCATCTCCTCTGCCAGTTTCTTCTGATCGTCCAGTTGTTTTTCCAGCTCTTTCAGCCGCAATTGATATTCCGTCTCCCTGGCGGCGACTTTTTGTTCTTCCAGCTCCCGGATCTCTTTGGACAGCTTGCCCCGCTCTTCCTGTAACTGGCGCTGAACAGAGAGTTCCAGCTCAGACTCCCTGTTCTTTAATTCCTGTTCTTTTTTCAGGAACTCCAATTCCTTTTGCCGGGAGACCGCCAGCTTTTCCTCCCCTTCTTTATTGGCATCTTCCAGCATTCTCACTTTATTCTCAAAATCAGTAGTGATGGATTTACGGAGATTTTGTTCCGTCGTCTGCTGCCAACGTTGCTTTTCCTCGCTCAGGCGTTGGGTGAATCCCGCTTCCAGCTTTTGCGCCGATTGCTGCCATTCCACCTCTTTACGGGTGAATTCTTCTTGCTTCTTCTGCAGTTCTTTTTCCTTTTCCTTTTTGAAGGCCAGCATCTGCTCCCGCAGCTCTCTTTTATATTCCTCCGAGACAGCCTCCTCCATGGGAAAAAGATGACCGCAATTCGGGCATTTTATTTCTGTTGCCATCCGCTATTTTTGGGCAAGTTAGCAATAATCCCCCTACTACTTTTCGGGTATTGACAAGATGGAATAGTTTTTGGAGTTTTAAAGGGGCTAAAGGTTCCTCCTTCCTGATGGCCTGCCGGTCTCTCCGGAAACCGGTTTTTTAAAAAGTTAAAAGTCATAAAGAAATAAATATGAAAAATGCTAAAGATATCGCCGGCGCCTATATAAAGGTTCCCGGCAGTACAAAGGCTAGCCCCGACGCTACGGTGATCGATACCCTCAATCCTAACGATACCGCATCCGTCACGATCCGGGTGAGGAGAAAAAAAAGCATTGACCAGGCGCTGGGAAAAGGACAACCCCTTAGCAGGGAGGAATATGCTGCACAGTATGGAGCCTCCGAGGATGATATAGCCCGGGTGGAAGCCTTTGCCGCCGCCCATCATCTATCGATAGTGGAAAGCGACAAAGGCCGGAGGAGCGTGGTCCTCAAGGGCCGTATCAGCGATCTGGAAACAGCCTTCCAGGTACATTTATCGCATTATAAAGACAATACCGGAGCCACCTTCAGGGGCCGGGCCGGCGATATAAGCATGCCCGCCGAACTGGACGGGATCGTAGAAGGCGTTTTTGGCCTGGATGACAGGCCGCATGTACAACCGCATTTCCAGATAGCTACAAAGGAAAATGGGATGTTCGTCGCCCACGCTGCCAGCGCCGGATTTAATCCCAATGATCTGAGCGCCCTGTATGGATTTCCCCAGGATGCTACCGGGAAAAACCAGTGCATCGGTATCATTGAATTAGGGGGCGGGTTCCGGAATACGGATCTCGATACTTATTTTTCGGGACTTGGTATGGCCACGCCTTCGGTAAAAGCCATCTCCGTAGATGGAGCAACCAACAGCCCCACGAATGTCGATAGCCCGGACGGAGAGGTAATGCTGGACATCGAAGTGGCGGGGGCCGTAGCGCCGGGGGCCAGTATCGTGGTTTATTTTTCCCCTAATACGGACCAGGGATTCCTGAACGCGATCACCACCGCCGTGCATGACGCCGACAACCAACCATCCGTCATCAGCATCAGCTGGGGCTCGGCGGAAGTAGCCTGGACGCAGCAATCCCTGAACAACTTTAACGAGGCTTTTAAAGCCGCTTCCCTGTTGGGAGTGACGATCTGTGTGGCTGCGGGCGATACGGGCAGCGACGATAATGTCGGAGATGGCAAAGTACATGTCGACTTCCCCGCCAGTAGCCCTTATGTACTGGCTTGCGGAGGGACTAAACTGATCACGAACGGCACTACAATAAGCAGCGAAACCGTATGGAATGAGTCGCCCGGTTCGGCAACAGGCGGTGGCGTGAGTGATTTTTTCCCTATACCCGACTATCAGGCCAATGCCCAGGTACCCCTGGAGATCGATACCCAATTCCAGGGTCGTGGGGTTCCGGATGTGACCGGTAATGCCGATCCACAGACCGGCTATAAAGTGCTGGTAGACGGCCAGAACCTGGTGATCGGCGGTACGAGCGCCGTGGCGCCCCTGATGGCGGGTCTTATCGCCCTCGTCAATGAGAAGAAAGGTACGGCTGCCGGCTTCATTAATCCACAAATATATGCCGGCACGGGTAGCTGCCGCGATATTACGCAAGGGAATAATATTACCACTACTACGAATGAAGGTTACACGGCCGGAATTGGATGGGACGCCTGTAGCGGGCTGGGTGTGTTGAGCAATCTATAGCCTGTAGCCGGCCTTATCCTGTCTGGCCTTGTCCTGTCTATAAAGGAGCCTCTTTTCCTCAGCGGATCTGGTGCTCTTTCAGATAATGTTGGGGACTTTTGCCCGTAATGGACTTGAAATGCTTGTGGAAGCAGGTGAAATTGTTGAAGCCGCTCTCATAACAGAGTTGTTTGATGCTAAACCGGTTATCTATAAGCAGCTTGCAGGCGTGGCCTACGCGTATTTCCGTCAGGAACTGCGTGTAGGTCTTTCCTGTTCTGGATTTAAAATACCGGCAAAAAGAATTGGGCACCAGTCCGGCGACGACGGCTACCTGGTCGAGATAGATCTTTTGGGTGAAATGCCGGAAGGTATAATCATAAATAGCATTGATACGGTCATTCTCCAGTTCGGAGAAGTCATGCCGGAAACCTATAGAAGAGAGCAGATGCTGGCCGTTGGATCCTGCAAAAGCGGAAAGACATTCGATCAGGGCGATGATCCTTCCCACCCCTTCCGATGAGCGGATCTTCTCTATTCCTTCCTGTATGCTCCCCTCTTCCTTCGCACTGACCAGGATGCCCCGGCGGGCCTTGTCCAGCAGATTTTTGATAGGCTTGGTCTCCGGTAACTGCAGAAAAGAGTCCCCCCAGAAGTTTTCAGAAAAATGGATCACGGTGGAATGCACCGGCAGGTCCTTGTCTCCTTTAAAATAAGCGTCATCATACCTCCAGTAATGAGGCAGATTGGATCCCACCAGGATGATATCCCCGGAATGAAAACGTTTGATATGATCGCCTACGAACTGAGTGCCGCTACCCTGATGAAAATAGATCAGCTCCACTTCCGCATGGTAATGCCAGCGGTTGTTGATGAACGGATCCCTGTCCTCCCGGACGCTGAAGGAATGCGTGGCCGTCTTTGGGACTTTCAGTAATTTGGGTTTCATGTCCTGTAAATTTACGGATGAATCAGAAAGTCAGTTAAAAATTCTAATTTCGCTATGCTAAAAATGAAATCACCTTGAACAAATTTCTTCTTATCGTCTCCCTGGTAGGCTTTATCGCTCTGCCTTCCTGTAAACGTAACCCGATCACCGGCAGGAAACAGTTGACGCTCGTCTCCGAAAAAGAAGTGCAGTCGATGGCCCTCACGGAATACAATCATTTCTTAACAACCAATCAAGTGGTGCCCGTCAATGATAAGGATGCGGAAATGGTTAAGAGGGTAGGTACCCGGATAGCCAATGCCATCAACAAATACTACCAGGATCAGGGACTGACAGGCGCCCTGGAAGGATATAACTGGGAGTTTAATTTAGTACAGAGCAAGGAGGTGAATGCCTGGTGTATGCCCGGAGGTAAGGTCGTCGTCTACACCGGCCTGCTGCCCCTTACGCAAAACGAGACGGCCCTGGCCATCGTATTAGGTCATGAGATCACCCATGCCGTCGCCGGCCATGGACGGGAAAGAATGAGTCAGCAACTGCTGTCCCAGGGCATACAGGTGGCGGGAGACGTGGCATTAGGCAGCAACCCGGGCACCGTGGATATTTTTAACCAGGTATATGCGCCGACCTCGCAAGTCGCCGTGCTCCTGCCTTATTCGCGCAGGCATGAATATGAGGCAGACCACTACGGACTTATATTTGCCGCCATGGCAGGTTATGACCCCCGCGAAGCGATCCCTTTCTGGCAACGAATGGCTGCCATGGGCGGCAACAAGCCCCCGATCCTGCTAAGCGATCACCCTGCCGATGCCGACCGGATTGCAAAACTGCAGGAGCTCATGCCCGAAGCGTTGAAATATTATAAACCCGGAAACTAAAAAATGTCTTTTAATTGGAGATCATGGTATGCGTTTTCAGGTCGATGGTAACGGCGTCACTATATGATTTTTGAAGCGGATTGGAGTCATGATATTCGATCCGCATCTGTTTCGCATCGCAGACGATCCGCAAATAGCCGTAATTCGTATCATCATAATTTTCGAATAGCAGGGTGGCTGAAATTTTCACCGGTGTCCGCAACGGCGAGTTGTTATTGCTCCTGATGGCAGATAATCCGTGACCGGAATTTCCCGCAACTATATAGGGAACATCGAATTGACTAACGGTCCGGGTAAACCGCTGATAGTTGTGGGCATGCCCCGAAAGAAAAGCGTGCGGCCAAAAATTCGCTTTTTTGCAACAATCATCCAGGTCCTGTAACATTCGGGGACTGCCGCCATGTATGCTTCCGCCCGTGTAGGGCGGATGGTGCATGGCAACGATCACTGCCTGTCCGCCGTTCTTAACACGCTGCAACTGGTCCGTTAAAAATACCAGTTGTTCATCACTGACCGGGGAGCCTGCAACGCCTTCACTGGAGAGGACGCCCGGATCTTCCAGCACATTGCTATAGAGGCCGATGATGGTGACAAAGGGCGCATCCAGGGCAAAATATACCCCGGGCTGTATCATGGCGCTCCTTCGCAGGCCGCCGGCTTCCGGGGTAGTGACAAAATCGTTGTTCACGAAATTCCTCCAAAATGCATCGAGCGTAGGAGCCGGGTCACCGGAATAGACCAACCCGTCATGGTTGCCCGCAATAGCCAGAATGGGAGCAGGATAATTGCGGAAAGGCTCGTAAAACTGATCGTAGTAATATCGGGCTTCCCCAAAACTGTACACCACATCTCCCAGGTGGAAGAAAAACGAAGGATGATTAGCCGCAGGTTCGTTGGCGGCATCGCCAGCCATTTTGTCTGCCACTTCCTCTACGCTCTGAGGTCCCTTGATCGGGCCTGTGTCGCCCCCCGCATGAAACACGATCTGTCCATTGCCCTGGATAGCTCCCATCTTCGCAGGGCCTCCGCTTCCATATACCTTTTCCAGGGTAAGTACCAGGTCCTTGGGGCGCATCGGAGGGGGAATGGGTTGAAGAAGATGCCTATTTACCTTGGCATACAGCGCCGTATCGGAGCCATGGGGAACTTTGAAAGAAGCCGGGTCGGGACTACCCGGTAAAATCTCGCCGAATTGGGGATCCGGAAGCGCAAAATCACCCGGAGTCTTTCCGGGCCTCTTTTTCGGGACTTTTTTTGGGACCTTTTTTATCGTTTTGCCAGGGGACTTTTTAAGATTTTTTCGGGGAATGCGTTTTTTCATTGCCATGATGGATAGTTTAATGATCTATATTGGGCCAGCCGGTGCTCTGATGCTTAAAAGAGCTGATTATCAACGTAAATGACTGGGAAGTAGAAGAATAAATAGTATCCTAATCTAATGACTTTATCTGGTCAGACCAATTTCTCCGGAGTTTATAACGATTAATTAACCTGGAAGAAGCATCCTTTAAAAACGAATAAGCCTATAAAATTTTGTGGGTAGTGAAAAAGCTGCTAAATTTAATAGCAACGAGCCTGCCATATTTAATTTCACCATTCCCATTCCCAGTCTATGGCAATACGCGTCGCAATCAATCATAAAACGAGTTATCAGTACGATCGTTTGGTCTCTTTATCCCCGCATGTGTTCCGGCTGAGGCCGGCAGCTCATTGCCGTATCCCCATTGAAGCTTATTCATTTAAGATCTTTCCCAGGGAACATTTTATCAACTGGCAGCAGGACCCTTTCGGGAACTACCAGGCCCGTGTGGTCTTCCCTGAAAAAACGCGGGAGCTGCGGGTGGAAGTGGAGATCATCGCCGATATGGTGGTCATCAATCCTTTCGATTTCTTTGTAGAGGAGTATGCGGAAAAATATCCTTTTACTTACCAGGGTGAGCTGGCCAAGGAACTGGCGCCTTACCTGGAAGTAAAAGAGCAGGGCCCCCTGCTCGATTCTTTGCTGGCCGGTATCGACAAAGGGGAAAAGACCATCAATGACTTTTTGGTTTCCATCAATCAGAAGATCTACCAGACGGTCAATTATTCCGTTCGCATGGAAGTGGGCGTACAGACCTGTGAAGAAACCCTGGACCGGGCCATCGGCTCCTGCCGGGATTCGGCCTGGCTGTTAGTGCATGTCTTAAGACGTCTGGGATTGGCGGCGCGTTTTGTGAGCGGCTACCTGGTGCAGCTGACGGCCGATGTCAAAGCCCTGGACGGCCCCTCCGGACCAGCGGCCGACTTCACGGACCTGCACGCCTGGACAGAAGTCTATATTCCCGGCGCCGGATGGATAGGACTCGATCCCACTTCCGGCCTCTTTGCCGGAGAAGGGCATATTCCACTGGCGGGCACACCCGATTATACGAGCGCCGCCCCCGTTACGGGCGCCACGGATAAATGTGAAACTACTTTTGAATTTTCCAATACCGTCACCCGCCTCCATGAAGATCCACGGGTGACCAAGCCCTATACGGAAGAGCAGTGGACAGCTATTCAGGCCGTAGGGCTCCAGGTGGATGAAGATCTGGAACGGGAAGATGTGCGTATGACCATGGGCGGGGAACCCACCTTCGTCTCTATCGATGACATGGAATCCGCCCAGTGGAATACGGATGCCGATGGCAAGCAAAAACGTATTTTGTCCCATGATCTTATTTTTCGGTTGCGGGAACGGTTCGGCCCGGATGGGATGCTTCATTACGGTCAGGGTAAATGGTATCCCGGCGAGCCATTGCCCCGCTGGCAATATGGCCTTTACTGGAGGAAAGATGGTTATCCCATCTGGAAGAATACCCGCCTGATCGCGCATGAAAAGACCAAGGCGCAGGCTACACACGAAGATGCGGACAACTTTATAACAGAACTGACACGGCACCTGGCGGTCAGCGCGAGAAATATCAGCCCTGCTTACGAAGATGCCTACTATTACCTGTGGACCGAAGGGAAATTACCGGCCAACATCGATCCCTTTGGAATAAGGATGAAAGAGCCGGCCGAACGCAGGACCCTGATGCATTTATTGGATAAAGGGTTGGATAAGCCGGTGGGTTACGTGCTTCCCCTCAAATGGGACCATTGGAATAATTCCTGGCAAAGCTGTGAGTGGTTGATGAACAGACCCCGTTTGTTCCTGGTGCCCGGCAATTCTCCTATCGGGCTCCGCCTGCCATTGGACTCCCTGCCTGAACTGGCAAAAGACAATGAAGAAGAAAGGACGGAGCGTAGTCTTTTTGAAGAATTACCGGAGCTGGCGGCTTATCATGAGGCCATCGGAAGCAGGTATGGACTGGTGACCGAACATCCGGCCCCATCTTATAAGATCCATCACCAGTCAACGGCAACCGATGAACCAAAAGGCAGCTCCCTCAAAGAGAAGGCCGCCGATAAGGCCAGGTCTGTCGCTTTCGAAGTCCCCGTTATCAAAACGGCTTTATGTGTGGAAGCCAGGGACGGCATCCTGTACGTCTTCCTGCCTCCGCTTAAATACCTGGAACATTATCTGGACCTGGTCGCTTCTATCGAAGCCACTGCCTTGAAATTGAACCAGCCCGTTCGGATCGAGGGCTACGAGCCGCCCAGGGATTACCGGGTAGAAAGATTGGTGGTATCGCCCGATCCGGGTGTGATAGAAGTGAATATACATCCTTCCGCCAACTGGAAGGAACTGTCGCATAATATCACCACTTTATATGAACAGGCCCGGCTGTCCAGGCTGGGTACGGAAAAATTCATGCTGGACGGAAGGCATACCGGAACGGGCGGCGGCAATCATATCACGATCGGCGGAGCCACTCCCTCCGATAGCCCCCTGCTGAGAAGGCCGGACCTGCTTCGTAGCCTGATCACGTTCTGGCAGCATCATCCGGGATTGTCCTATTTATTCTCCGGCTCCTTTATCGGACCGACCAGCCAGGCGCCCCGTATCGATGAAGGCCGAGATGAAAAATTATACGAAATGGAAATAGCCTTCAGCCAGGTGCCGGAAGAAGGCTTTATCCCTTTCTGGATAGTGGACAGGATCTTCCGGCACCTCCTGACGGATATTACCGGTAACACCCATCGCTCTGAGTTTTGCATCGATAAATTATATTCCCCCGACAGCTCTTCCGGGCGGCTGGGCATCCTGGAATTCCGCGCTTTTGAAATGCCGCCGCACCGCCAGATGAGCCTGGTGCAGATGTTGCTGATCAGGGGCCTGATAGCCTGGTTCTGGAAGACCCCTTACAAACATGGACTGGTAAGATGGGGCACCGAGCTGCATGATAAATTCATGTTGCCGCATTTTGTACAACAGGATCTGAAAGAGGTGGTCGAGGGATTGAACAGCGCAGGTTATCCTTTCCAGGAAGAGTGGTTCGCCCCCTTCCTGGAATTCCGTTTTCCTCATTACGGCACCGTCCGGATACGGGATATGGAAATGGAGATCCGCATGGGCATCGAGCCCTGGCATGTCCTGGGAGAAGAAGTGACCGGTACGGCAACGGCCCGTTACGTGGATTCTTCCCTGGAAAGAATAGAGGTGAAACTGAGAGGATTCAATGGCGCGAGATATGTGTTGTTGTGCAACGGCAATAGGGTACCGCTGCGGGAGACGCCGGTAAAAGGGGAATATGTCTGCGGCATTCGCTACCGGGCCTGGCAGCCTTATTCCGCCCTGCATCCCACCATCGGCATTGATACGCCCCTGGCCTTCGATATCGTGGATACCTGGAACAGCCGCTCCATCGGCGGTTGCACGTATTACGTCTCGCATCCCGGAGGCAGGGGATATGAGACTTTCCCTGTCAACAGCTACGAGGCGGAATCACGACGGGGCAGCCGGTTCGGGATTACCTCTCATACCCAGGATGTGCTGCCTTCCAGGACCTATTTCACCGGCCTGCAGCGGTATATAGAACAGAACAGGCAGCCCTTCTTCTTCGATGCGCCACCCCCACAGGTGAACCGGGAATATCCCTGCACGTTGGACATGCGGCAATTCTGGCGGAAGGATGGTGGCCCTTCGGGCTAGGCGCCCGTGGCGCCTATTCGCCTAACATCTACCGACACCGACAACCGGTGCGGTCCGCTGCTGACGATGACCCCTTTCAACGGGGTGATATCCGAATAGTCCCTGCCCCAGCCGATAACAAGATGCTGGTCTCCCGGGAACTGATTATTGGTGGGATCGAAATCGATCCAGCCGGTACCGGGGATAAATACGGAGAACCAGGCATGGGACGCATCTACGCCGATCAGCTTTTTCGTTCCTGCAGGAGGAATGGTCTCGATATAACCGCTTATATAACGGGCAGGCAGCCCCATCGACCGAAGGCAGGCAATACCCAGATGGGCAAAATCCTGGCAAACCCCCTTGCGGGCGCTCATGACTTCTGACAACGGAGTGGTGATAGTCGTAAAACCGGGCTGAAAACGGAAATCGGTGAAAATGCGCCGCATCAGCTCCCGGGTCGCTTCGAAAAGCGAACGCCCCGGCTGAAAAGACTGCAGGGCATAGGCGTTGATCTCCGGGTTGGCGGCCGTCAGGGGCGTTTCGGGGATATATTGCAGGACCTCTGCATAATCCGGTCCCGAAGCCGCTAAAGATTGTTTCACCTCTTCCCAGGAAATATGACTGTAAAGGTCGATCTCCAGGGCGGCGGATTTCGGTGTTATAATTTCAGAGCTGACCGTAACGGTAAGGGAAGTATGTTCCTGCTGGACGGCAAAATAGGTTACCTTATTGCCGAAGAAATCTTCATACTCATTGAGCACATCCGGTACCGGGTCGATGGTGACCTGCGTGTTCTTACAGGTTTGCTTGCCGGTGGACCGGGGGATCAGCCTCGCGATATTATGGCATAAGCTGACAGGCTCGTTGTAGATATACCGGGTTGTATGAGTGATTTTATAGTGCATAGGCGGGTTGTCGGCCGGATGAAAGATCAGTTATTGTCCGTTGCAAACAATTGAGTCTGCGTCTGGGCATGTTTAAAATAGGTCTTGGAAATAATATCGGGAATCGCTGAAAGGAGCGCCTGTATCTTTGACAGCAATTCCTCCAGGCAAGGATAGACCCTTTTAATCCTGTCGGGCCGCGATAAGAGATCCTTATCGGAAAGTTTTAACAGCGTATAGGCTTCCCAGATCAGTCTTTCATGTTCGGAAAGGGTATTTCCGGATTGTATCCGCGGAAGACCTGCCAGGTAGGTCTTCAATCTTTCTAGCTGGTAGATCAGGGACCTGGGATTATTGGGGTCGAGCAACATCAGGTCCAGCACCAGCGAAAGTTGCAGCGGCGCCCGGTACTTGTACCGGTAATTCACCAGGCTCTCATTACTGATCAGTACGGATTCCTGCAGGTCATACTCCACCTGCTCGTCATGCTGTTCGGTAAGGGTCACCCGAAGCATATTCACCAATAAAAGACTTTGCTCTATTTTACGCCCCGCGTCCAGCATGATCCAGCCTTGTTCCCGGGAAATGCTCTCCCTGTTCAATCCTATAAAGGCCACCATGGAAGTAATTAAGCTATCCAGAACACCCAGCATCCGAAGATGTCCGGGATTGGATATCCGGGCGGCGGCGGTCCATTGTTCTTCCATTCCCCGCAACACCCGCCAGGTATCGGTGGACCAATGTTCCCTGACTGCATAGACGGCCTGGTTGAAAAGAGAAAGATTACAGCTCAGGCTGCCTGTTCTTTTTTCGTCGAAGAGCGTATCTCTTAATTCCTTCGAGGAATGATGGATCCGTTCATCCGATTCCTCCATCTCTGCAAAACCCGGATAGGTAAAAGTATAGTGCGTAAGAGCTTGCAGCAAATGCAGACCGGAACGAATATCATTCCCGGCGATCAGCCTGTTGCCTTCCGTTACCCACTGCATGACGGTGCGTTGGAATCTTGCGTTGCCCAGCACCCTCTCGGTATACCGCCCTACCCAGAAAAGATTTTCCGCCGTATGGCTGGGGAGCGCACCCCCCGCAGCCGGAAGGGTAGAGGGGGACATGGACTGGGTCTGGCTGATCGTAGCCTGTGCCATCGCGTGCGGCGCCCATTCATCACGAACGGCCTGGGGACGCTCCGGTTCAGGGGAGATGATCCAGGTATCCTTGCTGATCCCTCCCGATTGGTTGGAGATCAGGAAATTGCCCTGGCCCGTCGAAGTGCGGGTAAGCCCGCCTGTCATGACGGCATAAGTATCATTATTACTGACCAGGAAACTTCGGAACAACGCATTGCGGGGCTCCAGTTTTCCATTGACCAAAGAAGGTGTAGAGGAGAAATTCACTTTTTCCTGACCTACGTAGAGATGGGGGTGTATCCTGATCTGCTGCTTCAGCTCCTGCAGCTGCTTTTCTGAAAGGGAAGCCGCATCTATGGAACTGCTTCCGGTGGAGTAACGGTAGATCCTTTTGATGACCAGTGATCGGATATGTTCCATGACATAGGCCATTTCCTTGGGCTGTCCGCACCACCAGGAGGCGATAGCGGGCAGCAGCAGGTTGGTGCCCAGAAAATACCGGGAAATCCCCTGCAGGAAAGGCATGAGGCCGGGATTCTCCAGGATGCTGCTGCCGAGGGGATTGGCGATGCTGACATGCCCGTACCGCACGGCGTTGAGAAGGCCTGGCACACCCAGCTGCGAATCTTCTTTTAATTCCAGCGGGTCACAATAGACATCGTCCACCCTGCGCAGGATCACATCTACCTTTTCCAGCCCGTTCATGGTCTTCAGCCAGACATAATTATCTTTTACGATGAGATCATTCCCCTGTACCAACGTGTAGCCCAGGATGGAAGAAAGATAGGAATGCTCAAAATATGTTTCATTGCCGGGACCCGGGGTAAGAATGACAATCCGCGGGTCTTGTTTTCGCCCGGGTGACATCTCATGGAGCGCCAGCCGGAGCGCGTCGAACCAGGCGGAAGTACGCCGTACTTTCAGCCCGTTGAATAATTCGGGCAGGATACGGGCCATGGCCATTCTGTTCTCCAATGCATAACCTGAGCCGGAAGGCGCCTGCGTACGGTCATTCACCACCCATATCTTTCCATCAGCGCCCCGGGCTATATCGGCCGCGTACAGCACCAGGGAATGTTTGCCCGGTAAGGGGATCCCTGCACATTGCCGCAGGAAGCCTGCATGGTGATAGACCAGCTCCATGGGCAGAAGACCGTTGCGGATCAGCTTTCGCTGACCGTAGATATCTTTCAGGATCATATCCAGCAGGGTGGCTCTCTGCACAAGCCCCGACTCGATGATCGTCCATTCTTCCTTACTGATCAGCAGGGGGATCAGGTCCAGCTTCCAGGGCCGGTTCATCCCCGCCGGATCTCCGTAAATATTATAGGTGACCCCGTTCTCTTTCAGCAGGCGAAGGATATCATTGTGGCGGTTTTGTACTTCTTCCTGCCCCAGTCCGCTGAAAGACTGGAAAAAAGTCTTCCAGAGAGGGCGAAAGTTGCCGTCTTTTTCCAGGGATTCATCGTAGGAATGATCACTATGGTAATGTTGAAGAAGAGCCTCTGTTGATATCATTGACATTCGGATAAAATTACTAAATAATACGCAAAGTGGCGATTAGCGGGTTGTCCACAACATATCCATGAATATTTTGTTACATTCGGCAATGACAGTAGGGGACCGCTTTTTTAAAAATTCATCGGGAAGGAATTCATCGGCCGGCAGCCCGGCAGGAAAGAATCCTCCTGGCAACAACGGATCGGGACGCAACGCACCAACCGGGCAGGGAACGGAGCCGCTGACCCTGCGGGAAAGACTGGCCGCCTTGCGCAACCTGCCCCGCTTTTTCCGGTTGGTGTGGGATACCAATCCCCGGATCATGATCGCTAATTCCATCCTTCGGATCATCCGGTCAGCTATCCCGGTAGCTATCTTATATGTGGGTAAATTGATTATCGACCAGGTCGTACAGCTCGCTAAGGCGCATCCCGGAGCCGCAGGCGGCGCTCATGGCCTCACAGGTCACACGGCCCTTACCGGAACGGCCGGTACCCATCATCTCTGGGAATTAGTGGCCCTGGAGTTCGGCCTCGCTATTTTTTCGGATGGTTTGAGTAGGGCTATTTCTCTGATGGATAGTTTGTTAGGTGATTTGTTCTCTAATTTCACTTCAGTACGTATCATGCGTCATGCCGCCGAGCTGGATCTCGACCAGTTCGAAGACTCCACCTTTTATGACAAGCTGGAAAGGGCCCGGCAGCAGACGACCGGCCGTACCGTTCTACTGTCCCAGGTCTTGAGCCAGGTCCAGGATCTGATCACGATGGCTTTCCTGGCCGTGGGGCTGATGGCCTTCAACCCCTGGCTCATTATATTATTGCTCATCGCCGTCATCCCTGCCTTTATGGGGGAGTCTTATTTCAATGACAAGACCTATGCGCTCAACCGCCAGCAGACCACCGAACGGAGAGAGCTGGACTATCTTCGTTACCTGGGCGCCAGCGACGATACGGCCAAGGAAGTGAAAATATTCGCTCTCTCGGATTTTCTCATCGATCGCTTTCGCGTACTGTCGGATAAATTCTACCAGGCCAACAGGGGCCTGGCCATTCGCCGTTCGGGCTGGGGCACTTTATTCGCCTTACTGGGGAGCGCCGGATATTATGCCGCCTATGTGGTGATCATCCTCCGGGCCATCAACGGCAGCCTTTCCATCGGGGACCTGACTTTTCTGGCCGGCTCCTTCCGGCAACTGCGCAGCCTGCTGGAAGGAATATTGACCCGCTTTACCAGCGTCTCGCAGGGCGCTATTTACCTTCAGGACCTCTTCGAATTCTTCGAGATCAAGTCCCGCATCATACGCTCCCCCCATCCCCGGCTTTTTCCACGTCCGATCCAAAAAGGCTTTCAGTTCGAGGATGTAGGTTTTCGTTATATGAACTCTGACCGCTGGGCCAACAGGCACCTGAGCTTTACCTTACAACCGGGAGAAAAACTGGCCCTGGTAGGGGAGAACGGAGCCGGTAAGACCACCCTGATCAAATTACTGGCAAGACTCTATGAACCCACGGAAGGCCGTATCTTACTGGACGGGGTAGATCTGCGGGAGTATGACCCGGAAGAGCTGCGCAGCCAGATCGGTATCATTTTCCAGGATTACCTTCGCTACCAGATGACCGTCGCTCAGAATATCGCGGTGGGCAATATTCCGAAAAAGGACGACCGGCCGTTGATCATAACGTCGGCGCAGCAGAGCCTGGCCGATGTCCTGACCGAAAGATTGCCGGATAAATATGACCAGGCGCTGGGACGCCGGTTTCGCCAGGGGGTCGAGCTCTCGGGAGGCGAATGGCAGAAGATCGCCCTGGCCAGGGCCTACATGCGGGACGCGCAATTGCTGATCCTGGACGAACCTACTGCCGCCCTGGATGCCCGGGCCGAATACGAAGTATTCCAGCGTTTTGCCGATCTGACCAAAGGCAAGTCCGCTGTACTGATCTCCCACCGCTTCTCCACCGTACGGATGGCCGACCGTATCCTCGTTTTGGAGAAAGGCGAGCTGATCGAGATCGGCAGCCATGAAGAGCTCCTGGAAAAGGATGGGCGTTACGCTGAATTGTTCCACCTGCAGGCGCAGGGATACCGGTGATAAAATGAGTTCCCGCAGCCTGCTTCAAGGTTGCTTCAAACTTTTTGCTGAAATAGCAGTCTGAAAACCTGTTATTTTTGTAATATATGAAAGTTCTTATCATAGAAGATCACCAGGAGCTGGCGCGGAACATTCATGATTTTCTGGCCCGGGAAGGTTATATCTGCGAATTATCCAATACCATCGACAGCGCCCAGGAAAAGCTGGCATTATTCCAGTATGATTGTATCCTGCTGGACATCGGATTGCCGGACGGCAATGGCATTAGTCTACTGAACCTGATCCGCTCCGAACATAAGGAGAGTAATGTGCTGATCATCTCCGCCAGGAATGCGCTGGACGATAAGATCATCGGCCTGGAAAAAGGAGCCGACGATTATATCACCAAACCTTTTCACCTGGCGGAATTGCACGCCCGTATCCGGGCCGTTTACCGCCGGAAGAACCTGGGAGGAGCCAATATCGTCGAATTCAACGAGATCAGCCTGAACACGGATACTTTTGAAGCCAGGATCGGTACAACGCTCCTGGATACTACCCGGAAGGAGTTCGACCTCTTATTGTATTTCCTCGTCAATAAGAATCGGGTGCTCTCCCGGCAATCCATCGCGGCCCATCTCTGGGGGGATTATACGGATAACCTGGCCAATTTTGATTTTGTGTACCAGCATGTAAAAAACCTCCGCCGAAAGATCAGCAGCGCAGGTGGAATGGATTATATAAGTACGGTATATGGACTGGGGTACAAATTCAATTCACATAAACACGAGCCTGAGTAAGGCAGATTATGAAGCTGACCAATAAATTCACACTTTGGTATTTCGGTATTATGCTGGTAGTGCTGCTGATAGGAGGCGCTATCGTCTACCACGAGATCCAATGGAAAATAGGCCGCGTGGAAGTGGTCAGGCACCAGCGGCTGAATGACATTATTGCCCAACAGATCCGGTCGGGCGGCGATTATTCCGATCATCCGACCCGCAAACGGGCTACCGTGACCCTGATCCCCGCCGACTCCATTCCCAAAGGCATCTCTTCTTATTACACCCGGGGCACGGGCTGGAACCCGGAATTCCAGGAGAACGAATACCGGCTGGTGGTAACGTCTTTTTATACGATCGGCGGCCGGCATTACCGGATCTCTACCTATTCCTTTATCCCTTCCTTTTATCAATTGCTGCCCGGGGTCGTGGATTCCTTCAAATGGATCCTGCTCCTGCTGCTGGTGCTGGTGGGCATATCCGGACGACTGATCTCCAAATATATCCTGGCCCCCTTTAAACGCACCCTTCGCGTCATCCAGTCCTTCGACCTCAAAAAAAAGGAACCCATCCGGCTGCCCGGTACCCGCACTTCCGAATTCAGGGAGCTCAATGAGTTCCTGGTAAAAATGACCGACGAGGCCCTGGAAGATTACCAGTCCCTGAAAGAGTTCACCGAGAACGCCTCCCATGAACTGCAGACCCCGACCGCGATCATCCGGGGTAAGCTGGAACTCCTCATGGAATCGGATATCCGGGATGATCAGGCTATCCTGATCGCCGAAATGCAGAATGCCCTGGAACGGCTCTCCCGCATCCACAGCTCCCTGACCCTGCTCACCAAACTGGAAAACCATGAATATGAAGCAACAACCCCCATCTGTTTCAGCGCGCTGACCAGGGAGATCCTGAACGCTTTCGATGAGCTTATTGAAATGAAAGACATAGACTTACAAATAAGTATTGAAGAAAATATTTACCTGCCTTTGCATGCCGCCCTGGCCGATCTGCTGCTGACCAATCTCGTGAGCAATGCGATCCGTCATAATATTCCGCAGGGCAGGATCCGGGTGAACCTGAGCAAAGCAGGACTGGTGATCAGTAATACCGGAAGGGAGCCCGGGGTGCCGACCGTGGAATTATTTGAACGGTTCAAAAAAGGGAATCCCCGTGGCGATTCCATCGGCATCGGCCTCGCTATCGTACGCCAGATCTGCGATATGATGAATTTTAATATCGTGTATGAATATACCTCCGGCTGGCACCATGTAGCGATCAGCTTTCTTTCTCCGGCGCCGGCTTCAAAATTACTTCAAAATCTTGAAGTCCCTTTACAGACGACATTGCAGCCATAGGATAGTACCAGATCTATGAACAGGAGCTCTTCCTGTCAGGCTGATCTCAAACCTGAGAATCATCTCCCTGTCGTCCTATGAATTGAATAAAATAAAATTGTTCATCTATCATGTCAAAAAACCTCGTTTTAGGTCTGTCATGGGCCTTGTTCTTCAGTATAATTACCGGTAAGGCGAATGCCCAGGCGCTGTCTCTTAAGGATGCCGTGCAGACGGCTCTTACCAATTACGGTACCATCCGTGCCAAGGCAAACTATGCCAAAGCATCCCAGGCCAATGTCACCGAGACAAAAAGGGAATACCTGCCGGACCTGAATATTTCCGCCCAGCAGAGCTATGGAACGGTAAACAGTCAGTACGGCCCTTTAGCAGCCTACAAGGTTCCGGGTGTATCCTCCGCAGGTCCCATCCTGGCCAACCAGAACTGGAATGCCGCTTTCGGGGCCCTGTACCTGACCAATGTCAACTGGGATTTCTTTGCATTCGGCCGGGCAAAGGAAAAGACCAAAGTGGCGCAAACCATCTTAAAGCGCGACCAGGACGACCTGGAGCAGGAGCGTTTTCAGCAAAGCGTCCGGGTCTCCGCCACCTACCTGAATTTACTGGCCGCCCAGCGACTCACCCTTTCCCAGCAGAATAACCTCGACAGGGCCCAGTCCTTTCAGGCCCTGGTGGTAGCCCGGGCGAGCCACGGCCTGAACCCCGGGGTGGATTCATCCCTGGCCAATGCAGAAGTGTCGAATGCCAAAATAGCCCTGACGAATGCCATCGAATTCCAGCAGGAAGAGGCCAATCAACTGGCTCAGCTGATGGGTATCCCTCCTGCGGAATATGTACTGGATAGCCTCTTCTTATCCAGGATCCCCACGGCGCTCAATACCCCTTCCGCGCTGCCGCTGAACCAGCACCCCCTGTTGAAATATTTCCAGGAGCGTATTAACGTCAGTAACGAGGAGGCCAGCTATTTGAAGACCTTTAATTACCCTACTTTTTCCCTGTTCGGCGTCATGCAGGACCGGGGATCGGGTTTCAATTATAATTACGGAACACAATTCCCGGACGCCTATACCGGCAATTACCTGAAAGGGGTGAGTTTCGGACGGGCGAATTACCTGCTGGGCATTGGCATGGTCTGGAACCTGACCAGTCCCCTGCGTGTTCATCAGCAGGTGGTATCCCAGCAATATACTTCGCAGGGCCTGCAGGAAGAATATGGCCTGATCGATAAACAACTGGCAGCTCAGTTGGCGCTGTCGCAGACGAAGATCAAGAACGCCCTCGATAATTACCGGGAAGCGCCCATTCAGGTCAGGGCCGCCTCCGATGCCTATACGCAAAAAAGTGTCCTGTATAAGAATGGGCTCGCCACGATCGTGGATGTGACAACGGCCCTGTTCACTCTCAACCGTGCTGAGACGGACAGGGATATCGCCTTCAATAATGTCTGGCAGGCCTTGTTGTACAAAGCCGCCGCCAGCGGCGATTTTGGATTATTTTTTAATGAGTTTTAACTGGACCTGCCCGAAACCCGAAACCAGAAATTGTATTAATTTTTTAATATGGGATTAATCAGAAGCGCGCTTAGAAAACCTATTACCATCTTAGTATTGGTGGCCGGCATGCTATTTTTCGGGATCAGCGCTGTTCGTAGCATCAAGATCGATATCTTCCCGGATATGAACCTCCCGGTGATCTATATCTCCCATCCCTATGGTGGATTTACGCCGGATCAGATGGAAACCTATTTCGGCAAGCAATACGTCAACCTCTTATTATATGTCGGCGGTGTGAAGAGCATCGAAACAAAGAATATCCAGGGATTGACCCTGATCAAACTTACTTTTTACGAAGGCACCAACATGGCGCAGGCGGCAGCGGAGGTGACCGCCTATACGAACCGGGCGCAGGCCAGCTTCCCTGCGGGTTCCCAACCGCCTTTTATCCTGCGTTTCGATGCCAGTACCCTCCCGGTAGGGCAGCTGGTGCTGAGCAGCCCCTCCCGCAGTAATAATGAGCTGCTGGACCTGGCCAATATTTATGTCCGGGCGTCCTTCAGCACGGTACCCGGCCTGGTGGCTCCGGCTCCTTTCGGGGGTAATGTCCGGACCATTGTCATCAAGGCGGACCCTGATCTCATGCGTTCCCACAACCTGACGCCCGACCAGCTCGTAGAGGCGCTTCGCAATAACAACCAGGCCCTTCCATCCGGTAACGTGCGTATCGGCAATATGAACTATTTCACGCCTACCAATTCCACGATCGAGACGGTAAAGGATTTCGGAAATATTCCTATCTACACTTCCGGCGTTCAGAACCTCTACCTGAAAGATGTGGCCTCGGTGGAAGACGCCGCCGATATCACCGCCGGTTATGCGCTGATCAATGGCAAACGTTCCGTCTACCTGCCCATTACTAAATCAGCTTCCGCCAGTACCTGGGAAGTGGTGCAGAACCTGAAGAAAGCTATTCCGCGGTTCCAGGCAGCCTTGCCGGAAGACGTGAAGCTTAACTATGTATTCGACCAATCCGTTTATGTGATCAATGCCGTTAAGAACCTTTTGACAGAAGGAGCCATCGGGGCCATTCTCACGGGTCTGATGGTGCTGCTGTTCCTGGGAGATGCCCGGGGGGCCTTCATCGTAATTCTGACGATACCCATCTGCGTTATCTCCGGGGTCCTGTTCCTCAACTTGTTTCACCAGACCATTAATATCATGACCCTCAGCGGTCTGTCCCTGGCGATCGGTATATTGGTCGATGAATCCACTGTCACCATTGAGAATATACACCAGCACCTGGCCATGCACAAGCCCAAATCGCTGGCAATCTGGGATGCCTGCAGGGAGATCGCTTTCTCCAAATTGCTGATCCTGCTCTGTATATTGGCGGTGTTCGCCCCGGCCTTTACCATGAGCGGTATCCCCGGCTCCCTGTTCC
>DASWFF010000012.1:0-22836 GCA_036394375.1 Puia sp. | reverse complement strand
GCGGGGCGGAGGGGACAAATTTCGAACTCTGCAGACGATGATTGGGTTATGGTGAGGCAATTTTTGGACAGCCATTCCAAACAATTATAATTCGGATTGGAACACGTTGCCTTGCTTTGCAATCCTTGCTTCGCGGAAAGTTCGAAATAAAATGTACGGTTGACGTTGAAAGTTGGCAAGGAGGGATATAAAAAATTTCCAACTTAAAATTGCACTACGATGAAACGCTATTTCAATTCAACATTCTGATTGTTCGCTTTATTGACGAGTCCATAAATTCCGTATATCGTATCGTGGAAGTAGTATCAATATAAACTAATGTGCTGTCAATTTTCGTTTTTCCGTTCTTTGTAATGTAATACGCGCAGTCGATCAAGTATCCATATTTGCGGGTTGTATCTCCTCGGGCAATCGATTTAGTCACCGAATCAATTGCCTGTTCCATATAGTTTATTTCATATTGATAAAAATCAATGCTGTCTTTATTGTTTTTTCGTTGAGCCCCCGATAATTGCGCTTGTACTCTCATGAATTCTCTTATATACACAGAATCGTCAATTATTCTGGACAATCTTTGAGTAACTGTAATATTCCAAAGAATATGAACCGAATCCAGTGCAGCGAATGAATCTATCTTTTTTAAGTGATTGGCGAAGCTGTTAGTCAATTGTGTCGACAAATTGTTTCGATACTTACATGAAATAATCAACAACAGTGCAAAAGTGGCAAATAGTGATTTTCTCATGGCTAATTTGTTTACCAACTAAGTTACACAGAAAAGCCCTCAGTTCGAATGACTCTGAAGGCTTTCCGTTGGAATCCGATGGCCCAAAATTGCCGTTATTTGTAACTTCTTGCGGATAAATTGATGGTGCAGGGCGGTGGGGACAAAAATGAGAAGGATCACGCCTAATTCGGTTTAACTCTTCCCATTCGAAATAAAGCGACAAGAGAAAAGGATTATGCAACCTTCCCTGATTTCAGGCCCGTCAATAGACATTTAAAGCACTTAGAATCTGTACGAGAGGTTTTTCAGAAGGGGATTCGAACCAAATAATTACTGATTCACAATGTTTTATATTTTCCGCTTGGAATAAGGCTCGGACTTCGAACAAAAAAACCCGCTGCCTGAGCGGGTTTGAAAAGAAAGAAATTTTTTGCGGAGGGGAAGGGATTCGAACCCTTGATAGGATTTCTCCTATACACACTTTCCAGGCGTGCCAGTTCAACCACTCCTGCACCCCTCCGAATCTTATAATGGGCCTTCACTCTCACCGCCCCGGAACGAAACTCTCCCGTGGCCTGCCCATTAAGGGCGGCAAAAATACAATTTCCGAGCTTAGTAGCCGAATATTTTTTGAGCATTTTTGGTAGTAACCCGGGCCACCTCCTCTACAGATACCCCTTTGACCTCGGCCAGCCTGGCTACCACCCACTTCAGATAGCTGCTTTCATTGCGTTTGCCCCGAAAAGGCACCGGACTCAGGTAGGGTGCATCCGTCTCCAGTACCAGGTGTTCCAGGTCTATTTCTTTTAAAGTCTCGGGTAAACCGGAGTTCTTATAGGTCAGCACCCCCCCGATGCCCAGGTAGAATCCCAGGTCGATGATCTGCCGGGCCGATTCGGCGTCCCCCCCAAAACAATGAAAAATACCCCTCAACTTCCCCTTCTGATGCTCCCGGACCAGTCCGATACTCTCCGCCATCGAGTCCCGGCAATGGATCACGATCGGAATATCATACTGCAGGGCCCACTCCGTCTGCCGGTGAAAAGCCTCATATTGTTGAGGTTCGAAGGTCCGGTCCCAATAAAAATCCAGCCCGATCTCCCCTACTGCCACCCAGGGACGGCGGCCCAGCCATTCTTCCACCAGCTTCAACTCAGCCGCATAATCCGCCTTCACCGAACAGGGATGCAGCCCGATCATACCGATACATTTCCCGGGATAACGCTCCTCCAAAGCCAGAAGGGCCTCCAGGCTTTCATGATCGACCGAAGGGAGATAAAATTTCTCAACTCCTTCTTTTTCAGCACGCTGTATAACATCATTGATATCGTTGGTAAATTCGCTGCCGTATAAATGGCAATGGGTGTCGATCAATGGATTCATGTATGCAAATATCCCAAAAATGCCGGATATCAGCAGCGGCTTCCGGAATCACAAAAACCTCCGGTTAGCCTACTCTCTTCCGGGAGCAACACGGCCCCGCGAATAACTTCTCCGAACCCCGAACCGCAATTCGGCACGGGAATAAAAACTCACCAACCGGAATAAAAACTCACCACTTACATGAGGAACGATATCCTCCTACGCGCCCGAATTCAAACCCTGCCGGGGTTTTAAAAAATCGCAACGAAAAGACCACCGCTAAATTACTTTGGATAAATCAAAAAAAGATTTACCTTTAAACTAGTTTTCATAGGGTACGGATTAAAAACGGGCCAGGGTGTCTACCCAGGCCCAATTTATTTTATAGCCATGCCAGGCATCACAAGCCCACCCAGCCTGCATTCCAGCGTTTATTTATCACAGTTTGCTTTTGCCTCCCCCTCTCTTCCATTTTCCGATCGCACTCCTCATTCCCTAAAAATAAAGGCCTTACTTCCTATGCAATTTTCATTCCACCCCACAGGTATAACTACGCATTTTTTCATCTCATCTGGTCATTCTCCTCATCCCGATGGGGCACCGGTCAATCTTTCGAATCATCTCACCTGGCAGTCACCGTGGTCTCACCCGGTAGTCGCCGCGGTCTCACCTTTGATCGGCTCAAACCGATACCCCCGTCCTCCAAAATGTTTCAGCACCTCCGGCAAAGCCCCACGCAGCCGGTCCAAAGCTTTTTCACTGTCATGGAATACAACGATGGAACCGGGACGCGCATGACGGATCACATGGCGGGCACATTTTTCCCGGGTGAGCGACCGGTCGAAATCCGCGCTCAGCACATCCCACATAATGATGGTATAGTGAAAGGGCTCCCCCCGCAGAAGTGCCGACTGGAAAGCGCTGATCCTTCCATACGGCGGCCGGAAAAGATCCGAATCGATATAAAGCGCCGCCTCGCGGATATTTTCGAGATATTTCTTATCCGGGGTCTTCCAGCCATTGAGGTGGTTCTGAGTGTGATTGCCGACACGGTGGCCTTCGGAGAGGATCCGCTTATAAATTTGCGGATAGGCCTGCACGTTCTTGCCGATGCAGAAAAAAGTCGCTTTGGCCCCGGCTTTTTTCAACTCGTCCAGCACAAAAGGGGTGGCTTCCGGATGCGGCCCGTCGTCAAAAGTAAGGTACAGCACCTTTTCACGCACAGGAATATCCCATACCAGCCGGGAATACCATTTCTTCAGCCACCAGGGCGTTTTTATGAAATAGAACATACGGTCTGCAAGTTACGTGAAAAAGCCACTGGCGCATAGCCTCAAGCTTAAGAGCAGCTTCCAGCTTTTCTACTGATCCTTCAAAAAAGTATTCACATGCACCACCTGCCCGTTCTGCCGGAATATCTTCCCGTTCTTACGGACAAATTCTTCCTGGCTTTTCTCGTCCTTTAATAGTTTATCCATATACCGCTGAACCGGCGGGTCCTTCAACATCGGCGGCGCCCCGAAAAGAACCGCCTCGTCGATATACCCTTTCAAGAGCGGCTCCAATTGCTGGTAGAACAGATTCCGTCCCGCAAAGATGTCGCTTCCGATGATCTTATCCCCCGACACCGCGACAAAACCCACGATCGTACTGTCTTTCTCCCGGAACCTGTCCCGGAACCAGCGAAAATATTCATCCCCCGCAAACGTATATTTCTTGTCCTGACCGCGGGAAAGGTAGGCCAGGCTGTTATTTTTGAACTTCCCGGAATCCAATTGCTTTTCTATCTCTTTCCAGATCAATACCTGGTTATGGCTGGAGTCAAGCACCTTACGCAAATGCATATTCGCAAAATTCCCGTAGGCAAATTTCTTTTCCTTCTCGCTCCAACGTCCCTCTTCCACACACATAACCGGCACATACTGGTCCTTCGGAGAAGGAGCCAGGATCGTATCCCGGACGATCATCCGGTCCTGCCGCCCCCCGGCGATGATCTCTCCGCCGGCTATATAAACGGACTTATCCGAATGGGTGTTAAACCGCAGCCAATGCACATTATCTATAGAAGTCGTACCCCGTTCCGTCACCGTCACCAGCCCCTGGCTGAGCGCCTGGTTCAGCGACACCACGCCCCCGGCTCCCCCTCCATCTCCCCCCGCTTTCCTCCGGATGGGGATCAATTTTAAGTTTTTGAATACCGCCGCGCTGTCATAATCGACGTACAAAGTCTCATACGTGAGCTGGGCGTAGCCGGACGCAAAGGTAAGAAGCAGCAAAAGGGACAAAAGAGATCTCACTGATTAATAACGGCTGAACGAGGGGTATTAGTGTCTCCTTGTTATACGTATCTTTGCCGCCTATGAGCAAAAAAGTGAGGCTACGATTCGCCCCCAGCCCCACCGGGGGTTTACACTTAGGAGGTGTCCGCACGGTCCTGTATAACTATTTATTTGCCCGCCGGCACGGCGGCGATTTTATCCTCCGCATCGAAGACACGGACCAAAGCCGCTATGTAGCCGGTGCCGAAGAATATATCCTCGACTGCCTGAAATGGTGCGGACTGGAGCCCGACGAGAGCCCCGAACGCCCCGGAGCATACGGCCCCTACCGACAGAGCGAACGCAAAGCCCAGGGACTCTACGAAAAATATGCCGCGCAGCTGGTGAAACAGGGGCAGGCTTACTATGCTTTCGACACCCCCGAAGAGCTGGAGGAAATGAGGGCAAAATACAAAACCTCCGAAAACCCCTCCCCCCAGTACAACCACGTACTAAGGAAGAAAATGAAGAATTCGCTCACCCTTTCCCCCGAAGAAGTGCAGCAATTGCTGGCGGCCGGCACGCCCCATGTCATCCGGATCAAGGTCAATCCCGGTGAAGACGTAGGCTTCACGGACCTCATCCGGGGAGAAGTCCATTTTTCGACTACCGGCCTCGACGATAAAGTATTGCTGAAGGCGGATGGCATGCCCACCTATCATCTGGCGGTTGTCGTGGACGACCGGCTTATGGAGATCACCCATGCCTTCCGGGGAGAAGAATGGCTGCCCAGTGCTCCCGTACATATCTTACTCTGGAAATACCTTTTCGGCCTGGAACATATGCCCCAATGGGCGCACCTTCCCCTCATCCTCAAACCCGATGGCAACGGCAAGTTGAGCAAGCGGGACGGAGACCGCCTTGGCTTCCCCGTTTTCGCCATGAACTGGACGGACCCCACCAGCGGCGAGACTAACAAAGGGTTCCGGGAGATCGGTTTCTTACCGCAGGCGTTCATCAACCTGCTCGCCGTGCTGGGCTGGAATGATGGCAGCGGACAGGAGCTCTTCACCCTGGAGGAACTGGTGGAGAAGTTTGCCCTGGACCGCGTACACAAAGGCGGGGCCAAATTCGATTTCGACAAAGCCAAATGGTTCAACCATGAGTGGATCAAGCGGCTTCCGGTGGCGGATTACAAGGATCGGGTGAAAGACTTTTTTATCGGGGGGGGCGTCCGGGCCGGGGGAACCGATCAGCCAAAAGACACTCTGCTCGAAGCAGCCATCTCCGGAGATAACGACGAAAAATTCGAAAAGGTCCTGGAGTTGGTAAAAGACCGTTGCCACTTGCTGTCCGATTTCGTGCAACAGGCTTCTTTCTTTTTTACCGCGCCGGCAACCATCGATACAGCCGCTGTCCAGCCTAAGTGGAATGCGGAGAAGCAACTCTTTTTCGCGGAACTCGTCCGCCAGCTCGGGTTCATTGCTCCCTGGGAGGCCCCCATCCTGGAAAAGGAATTTAAAGAGATGGCGGCTGCCGCCGCCATCAAACCGGGAGATCTGTTACTCCCCTTGCGTATCATGCTCGTAGGCGGAAAATTCGGACCCGGCGTCTTCGACGTCGCCGCCCTGCTGGGAAAAGAAGAGACCCTGCACCGCATCAAGCACGTGCTGGGTCTGCTAAAGGTCTGAAGCCCGTATGCACATACTGCACCCGCGATCTACTGAGCCATAAAAGGGATCGCCGGCCGGTACACCGTCGTCTTGTCCTTCCCCAGACGAACGACATTTACGATGATAGTAATCACATTAAATAAATAGAGGCCTATCAGGATCCGGAACATCGTCAAACGTTCCATAATAAATCCTACGTGAAAGATCTTGCAGATGAAGACATTCCCGTATAAGATCGCAAACACCAGGAACCAGGAGATCTGAAAATTCAGGATCTTCTTTCCCGCTTCCCTCACCCCTTTTATCTGATCCTTTTTCAATAGCCAAAGCGTCAGCGGCACCAATATGCCCATCGCCGGCAACAACAGGAAGCCTGGAAACAAGAGAAAACTAAGCGCGGAAAGATGCAACACCGCCAGAAAGCCCTTATCCTCTCGAAGACCTTCCATTCCCTGCAGTCCTCTTTGTTCGCGAAATTCTTCAACGCCCTCCAATTCGGCCTCGCCGAAATCCATCAGATCGGTCAGTTCTTCCGTAGCCACTCCCAACGCCAGCGCCAATCGCTTCAGGCTGTCCCCCCGGGGCTGCGTCTCCCCATTCTCGATCCGTTGGACCGTCCTCAAACTTAATTGGGTCTTTTCTGCCAGTTCCTCCTGGGAAGAACCCGAGCTCATCCGGAGCTCTTTTATTTTTTGGGCCAGCGAACTATTTTTCATTTTTAAAGATTTAATGAATTCCTAACCGGGCTCCGCCCGGTTAATGCTTACATCAAAAGTACGCGTACTTACAGAGACCGCCTGCGTCCTGTTTGCGACATTCCTGCGTCATTCCACCGACAATGCCCTTTCGCAGCTTGCCGGCGCTGCCGGATTCGTCCGATTTGACCGCTCCCGTTTCGTCGAATGTCCCGGGCATTGCTTATTTTTGACCCCTAACACCCATTGCATGCAGCATAACACCCGCCCGATCAGAATTTTGGTGGCCAAAGTAGGCCTCGATGGTCATGACCGGGGCGCCCGGGTGATCGCAACTGCTCTGCGGGATGCCGGCATGGAAGTGATCTATACCGGCCTGCGCCAGACCCCCGACATGGTCGTCAGCGCTGCCCTGCAAGAAGATGTGGATGCCATCGGGATCAGTATCCTCAGCGGCGCCCATATGACCGTATTCCCCAAGATCATCGAACTCATGAAAGCCAGGGGCATGGACGACGTCCTGCTCACCGGCGGGGGCATCATCCCCGACGAAGACCGGCAGGAATTGCAAAGCCTCGGCGTCGGCAGCCTCTTCCCTCCGGGCACCCCTACCACCGATATCGCCAGCTATATCACCGAATGGGTACGAACGCACCGGGATTTTTGATCAATCATAAAAGAATTTTATGTATTCCACCTTACTTACAGACCTCAACGATCACATCCTCACGATAACGATCAATCGTCCGGACAAGCTCAACGCCCTGAACAAGACCGTCATCGCAGAGCTGGGGGAAGTCGTCAGCGAGATCTATGAGAACAAGGAAATAAGAAGCGCCATCATCACCGGCGCAGGGCCCAAAGCCTTTGTCGCCGGCGCCGATATCTCCGAATTCCAGGGACTGAGTAAGGAACAGGGACAAGCCCTGGCGAAAAAAGGAGGAGATATTTTCTTCCGGATCGCAGCCTCTCCCAAACCCATCGTGGCTGCCGTCAACGGCTTCGCCCTCGGCGGAGGCTGTGAGCTGGCGATGGCCTGTCATTTTCGTCTCTGCAATCCGACAGCGCGATTTGGCCAGCCGGAGGTCAATCTCGGCCTTATACCCGGTTACGGCGGAACCCAGCGTCTAACACAGCTGGTGGGAAAAGGAAAAGCCCTGGAGCTGATGCTGACCGGAAGAATGGTCGAAGCCGCAGAAGCCCTGCAACTGGGATTGGTCAACTATATCACGGAGCCGGACGAGCTCCTCGCCAAAACCCGCGAGATCCTCTCGATCATCAATCAGAAAGCCCCCATCGCCATATCCCGGATCATCGAATGCGCCAACCTCGCAGCAGGAGATGGAGCCACCGCCAACGGAGCTGCCGACTGGGAAGCCGATCCCTTTGGCGGCGAGGTCTCAGCGTCAGAGGAGGGTGGGCGCGTCCGTAATGGATTTTTACGGGAGCAGGTTGCTTTCGGGGAATGTTTTGCCACGGAAGATATGCAGGAAGGAGCCAGCGCCTTCCTCGAAAAAAGAAAACCCGTTTTTAAAGGAAAATAAAAAGCCTTATAATTTATACACGGAGAATCGCGATAGAAGCGGGCTATACGATAGCCTGTAGCCTAGTAGGCCGGCCGGGGATCCTGCCCCTCGGGAATGATCTGACCGGGAGGAGGTATTGGTTTAGAAATACCGAAAAGATTAGTTTGCTTACACATAAAATCCACATACCAAATATACCACTTATAATTGCCGGCAAAAACAGATTTTGCCGCGAGGTGCCCCGAACTATAAAATTCAGTAATTTACATAGTGAACGCCCATAACTCAGCATGCAGTGAATAAAGAGTTGCTCCTGCTGAACGGTCGGTTAAAAAAAAGTCGAAAAAACTACCGTGAGCTAATGCGCACAGAGCAGCGTGATCAACAAAATTGTGTCTACATCCTGAAAACAGGGAAGAACCTGTATAAGATCGGCAGAACCCGCGACCTGCAGAAGCGGCTGGCGTCTTATCACACTCACCTGCCCGTTCTGTTCCGTGTTGTCCGCAACTATCCCGCCGCCAACATGGCCGAACTGGAAGAAAGCCTCCATGTAGTCTTCCAGCATAAACGGATAAAAGGGGAATGGTTTGAACTGAACAACGAGGACCTGATCATCTGCGACAATATCGCCCGCAACTACGCCCTGGCCAAATTGCAGAAACAGGTGAAGGCCTATCCCGGGATCCGCTACAGCAACGATCCCCTCATGCAGGTGATGGAAGCCAATGAGAAATACCTCCGCGACTATTCCAAGGTAGCGGATGATATCAAGCTGGGCCTCACCATACAGGAGATCGTCGAATTACATGAAGGCAGTGTCAGCAAGACCACCATCGAGACCGTGCGAAGGTTGCTGGACTATCAGACCCCGAACTCCGAATTCCTCAGCCAATGGTTTTATATCGTCAACGACCTGGAAGCCGGTATGAGTGAAAACAAGATCCTGGAGAAATATAACGGGCAGGTCAGCCGCTCCTCCATCCGGATGATCAAAAGGATCCTGCGTAATCAGCTGTATTAAGAGCAAAGATATTTTAGGGACATTTTTATAGGAGGCTTCCGGAAAAAACATTATTTTGTTTAAGATCATTCCTATTATTCATTAAACCTTATCTCATGCAACCCTCCTTCTCTGCGGCAGAGACAACCCTTGACCCGCAGGTAACTATACTAAATTAAAGCCGGCGAGAGCTGAAAAATAAATAACTCCGATAACAATAACCAGAGTAATGGCAAGGCCAATCAGCCCTATAACGATTGTTCTTCCCCAATTATAAAATTGGCCGCCCGCATTGGTGTGTGCTATAATTTGTCTGCCTTGAAAATGTTTAACAAGGTAATAGGTCATAAGCGTATAAGCTATTGGAATAATCTGAGTGGGGATTTTGGCAGCACCGGGAATCAGCAATATTCCTCCGAAGATTACAATTGTTGCTACACATCTATCTGGTTATCAAACATCTAAAATCAGGCACCCCTATCCAATTCCTGGCAATCATGCTAGGCATCCCGCGATAGCAATATTTTAACTATGTTTGAGTTAATAACAAAACCTCTACTTCTAATGAAATGGACCGCTGCCTGTCTTGTCTTGCTCCTGAATATTTTTCACTGCTACGCACAGAAGCCCCTTTCCTCCAACCTATTTATGAAAAAATTGTCCAACGGCCTGGAGGTGCTGGTGGTGGAGGATAATTCGGTGCCCCTGGCCACCCTCGAGATGGCGGTGAAGAACGGAGCCTATACCGAAAGCCCGGAGTACAACGGGCTGAGCCACCTATATGAACATATGTTCTTCAAAGCGAATAAGAAATATTCGAACCAGGGGGAATTCATAGACCGGATGCAGGAACTGGGCATTTCATGGAACGCCAATACGTCGGATGAAATGGTGAACTATTACTTTACATTGCCCAAATATAATCTTAAGCCCGGCCTGGAGCTGATGAATTCGGCGGTGCGATATCCGGCCTTCAATTCCACGGAGATCGAAAAGGAGAACGCCGTTGTAGACGGGGAGTTCCAGCGCCACGAGTCGAACCCTTTATGGCAGCTTAACGATGCGATGAACCATCATCTGTGGGGAGAAGGTTATAGCCGCAAAAATGTAATAGGCGATCACGATATTATCAGGTCGGCAACCTCTGACAAAATGGAGGAGATCCGCAACCGGTATTACTGGCCGAACAATTCCCTGCTGATCGTGGCCGGGGACGTCCTGCATGAAGAGGTATTCCAGCAGGCACAGAAGGTGTTCGGAGACTGGAAGCCGTCAGGATTCGACCCCTTCGAAAGGTACGAGGTGCCGGAATTCAAGCCATTGGAGAAAAGCGATTATTTCGTAGTCGGGCTAAGCAATGTCCAACAGCCCATGCTGCTATTCAGCTGGCAGGGGCCGGACACCCGGCGGGATACGTTGAATACATACGTGGCCGATATTTTCTCCTATATCCTGATGCAGAATTCCAGTAAATTCCATCGCGCACTGGTCGAATCCGGACTGGCCCTGGACTTCACAGCCAACTACAGCACGAAGAAATATACAGGTCCCATCGCCTTCCTGATCACGCCGAATCCCGGGAAGATCAAAGAATGCGTGGCCGCTTTCAACGAGCAGCTGCGTTTGCTGGATAGCGACGACTATTTCACGGATGACCAGTTGGCCGTATCCAAGAAGCAATATGAGATACGGTCGCTGCGCGAGGAGGAAGTGACCTCGCAATTCACACATACATTAGCTTACTGGTTCTGTTCTGCGAGTATCGATTACTTTAATACCTATCTTGACAACCTGAATAAGGTGAGCCCGGAGGATATAAAGAACTATGTGCGTAAGTATATCAAAGGCAGACCGCTTTGCGCAGGACTGCTCCTCAATCCCTCCACCAGGGCCGGCGTCAGCCCGGAAACCTTTTTTAAATCGGAATAACCCCGACAACCCAATTTATTCGACATGAAAAATTTCATCCTTATCATCGGCGCCATAACAACGCTGGTCCTGACGGCCAGGGCGCAAGTGGCCCCAACCAGTTCCTTCGATGTAGATGGCATCAAAGTCATCTTCAAGCCCACGGTAAAGCAGATCGTCAACGTGAGTATTTATTTCCGGGGCGGAGTGAGCAATTATCCGGCCGAAAAGGCCGGCATAGAGAAAATGGCCCTGAACGGAGCGCTGGATTGCGGTACGGTGAAATACGCGACCAGCATCTTTAAAGATAAGGCAGACGGCATCGGCGCGAGGCTGAAAGCCGTCGCCGGCCTTGACAATGGCAGGATAAGCCTGAATTGCATTGCCAAATATTTTAACGAAGGCTGGGATCTGTTGGCCGCCGCGGTCGCGACTCCTGTATACGAAGACGGCGCTTTCGGGATCATGAAGCAAAAGCAGATCGGCGAGCTGCAGCTGGCGGACGGCAACCCGGATGCAAAACTACGGACGCTGGCCGTAGGTATGGCGTTCAAGGGCACGCCCTATGCCATTAACCCGAATGGAACGAATGCCGCACTGTCGGCCCTTACGACCAGTGAGGTTAAAGACTATTATTTCGGCACCTTGCTGAATAAGTCGAGAATATTCATCGTGGTCGTCGGAAATGTCGCCAAAGAAGATATTACGGCAAAGATAAAGGCGACCTTCAGCGCCCTGCCGGCAGGCGCTTATGCTTCGCACCTCTCCAAGGCGCCTTCCTTCGGCTCCAATCCCGTAACGGTGGAAGAACGAGCCATTTCCACCAATTATATCCTTGGCATAATGAATGCGCCGGCCTATTCCTCCCCCGATTATGTCCCCTTCATGTTATCGTTCTCGGAATTACATGGAGTGATGTACTCGGAAATCCGTGTCCGGCGGCATCTGTCCTATGCGCCTGACGCCAGTCTGCATTCTACCCTGCTGCCCTATGCCGACGTGTATGTCAGCACCACAGACCCGAAGACTTCGGTGGAAGTGATGGGTAATATCCTGCGATTCATGAAAAGTAAGAATATTGCCAACCGAAGTCTTAATCAGATAAAAAACCTGTATATCACTGCCAGCTACAAACGGCAGGAAAGCACGGATGCGCTGGCAGAAACGCTGGGCCTGGCTGAGACACTTGGCGGCTGGGAGATAGAGGAGCAATTGCCTGCCATCATCCAACGGACCACCCGCAGTGAGATGTCAGATGCCTTCAGTAAATATGTTGCGGGCGTCACCTGGACCTACCTTGGAGATAAGGGCAAAGCGGACGAGGCGAGGAATGCTTTCAACAAACCCATCAACTAAATCGGGTTACTTCCCCGTCCGCTCTACCGGAAATATTTTTTTGATAACAAAAAGCCCATCGAACACATCGGGCCATATCCCCTTCAAATCCCCATAATCCGCCAGCGACGCAGGCTGTTTTTCCCGGTACAAGGCGGGCGCACGGCGATAGTCAATAAAAGCATAAGGGGCGCCCATACCTGCCAGCCTCCCCTCGATACTCGTATCCGGTTTGGGCGCCACAGAAATGATATGGCTATCCACATAATCCATATAATTGCCTTCGGCTCCGGAGAAACCAATGTGATAAGCCCGGGCGCCGAAATAATTATGAACAGTGGCGCCCATCGGAACAAATGCATCCCCCGTCTCCCCGGACCCCGAAGCGCCATTCCCCTCCCCAACAGGCCGGAAACTCGTCAGGCTCTTGGCAATATGCACATTATGCGCCCACACAATGATTTTCTTCCCGGGATAGGCTTTCTCCGCAAGCCATATAAGATTCTTCGCCATCTGCAGATCCCGGACGCTCACCTCATTCCCCTTCGTTAGCTGCCAATAGCGCAATGTCTGCGATTCAATACTGCACACAACCTGGTACCAGAAACCCGCCGAACCCGTCAGGGAGTCGATCCCTGCCCGATCGCCCAACTTCCCCCCTTCCGCCAGCGCCTGCTTCAGCATCCCCAACTCCCCGAAAAAAACTTTCTGCTCGCCCTCATCCGGCCGGTACCCCCGTGACGCAAAAGTGGCGACACTGACCCGCCGGAACAATCGCCAGGCGCTATCCAGCATTCCCGGATCGCGGCCTTGCAGGAACCGCCCGAAGTCCGCAAATAATTCCGTCTTAGCCTTTACGCCGCTATGCTGACTTTCAAAACCCGCCACGAGCAAAGAACGATTTCCCGGAATTCCGGCCCGAAGCCCGGATTGAATATAATCGAACAAAGGTTGCATCTGCCGGCTGGTAGCATACATATAGAACAAACTGCCGACCACCTCATCCGATAGCCGCCCCCCGTTACGCACATTTTCCCATATACGCGCGCAATCATACAACCCGCTTTCGAAAGCCAACACCTCAAACCCTGCCTTCTCATGCAGGAACTTTATAATCCTGGTCTTGGCCAGAAAAGTCGACCCCTCCCCATGAGTCTGCTCTCCCAACAGCACAATCCGGGCATCGCCGATGGCCCTTTTCAATCCTTCAAGGTCTGAAAAATTCGTATCGGCCGGATCAATCGATCTTATCGGGGAAATGAACTCTTTTGCGCTTTTGAGTGCCGGGAGGACGCCAGCCCGGCTCTGTCCGGCAGTCCCTTCCTGAGCGCGAACGGACGTTATCCAAAACGGGATCAACAGGCTCAACAGGAATATCTTCGGCAAAAAACGCGGCATAAGCATAAATCCAAGGTTTTATTAGGTAGTGCCGGGAATAGCCCGGATGTAATGTCCGGTCAAAGCTAAGTTTATCCGGCTTATCTTAATATTCCTTGTTCGAAAAAATATTTACCGCAATAAAACCGAATATCCCGGTTGCCGCCACCACAACCAAATCCAGGATGTTTCTTGAAAATCTCCTCCCCTGTCTTTTTATGATCACAAAGGAACAGCCCAATAACAGCAGGTTCAGGTATACCCATTTATAGGAAGGATTGCCGTTGAACCGGAAATGTATGAACTGGGAATTTGACGGCTCCATCTCTATGCTGAACGGAAACAGCCAGGCAGACATTTTTCCGACAGGCATATCGGCTTTTACCGGCCATGACTGATAATATTCATCTACCTTATTATACGCCCTGTCGATCGCATAGACTTTAACGAATCCCTCGGCGACTAATTCCACTGTCTTATAAAAAAGATTGCCGGTTATTTGAAGCGCCTGCGTATCCGGATTATAATCGTCAACAGGCAGCTTCATCAGATTATAATCGGCCTCCCGCAAAAGATAGATCCTGTTGTCCTCTGATACCAGGGTAGCATAGAACTCCTTTGACTGAAAGGAATTACAGATTATCTTCTTTATTTTAAGATTATCCGGCTTTCGGATCTTAACAAAATAAGGCTCCCCCTTCACCATTTTCAAATGATAAAGAGATCCTTCCTTATCTGTCAGGAACCATCCGTCATCCCATTGTTTCATATTGGTGGGCAACCCTGCCACCAGACCGGCAGGGAACACAAAGCCCTCCTTCTTCATCGCCGCCGTATATTTATCGCTTTTCAATTCATTGACACGGTTCGTTTTGGCATCTATGAATTCTATGCGGTCATTTATACGAAAAAAATCCTTTGGCCAGGTCAACTCAAGCTGCGGGGCCGACTCCATTAAAGGATATAACTGATATTCGGGTTTCGAAAACTCGAATGAAAAAGTCATCTGATTAAAGCTCTCCCGTTGAAGCTGCCGGACATCGACCTTTACCCCATTTATGCTGTCAGGCATCGTACCATTCTTTACATGGTAGAACGTATTAATACTGGGAGTGGCGTCCAGATATTCGGTCTTTGTATATTTCCTGCCTTTGGAATCCACAAACAGCGCATCCCTGCCCTCTTCGTATTTATAACTGTAGAAAACCTTTTTTTCAGCGCCAAACGAGACGTAAGGCGTGTTGATCCTCACGTCAAAAAGGTTATTGTATATGCCGGGTATCACCTGGGCCAACACCACCGTCGCAACGATGATCAGTAAATATCTGCTTATTTTAGGTATCATAATTCTCCTTTTCTGAATCGGTAAATTGAAAATAATGTTGCGATGCTGCTGCAGACAACAAGTAACAGCAATGAAAATAGAACAGGTGCGTAATCTCCCACTATGCCTCCCTTAAAGAACAGGCTGATGAAAGAAGCCCCGAGGATGATATAAAATATCCTGTATTTCCATATGGGCTCCATAATAACAAAAGCAACCAGGAAATAGGAAGCCAACCCCGCCATAAACCAGGGGAGGATGCTTACCAGGGAAGGACCGGCGATCTCATAAGGGAAATAATAACTGCCCAGGGAATAAAATAACAGCAGCATGATTCCAAACACTATGAACAGGCTGAATACGCCAAAACCGATCATCTTCAGCACCACCGTCTCTTCATTGACCGGCAGGTGCAGGGTAAGCTTTATACGCTTATCGATGATTTCCGGAACGAACTGGGCAATCCCCACCAGCAACCCGATGATCAACGGAAAAAATTTAAGGATCGTGAAATAGACAGAATTCATGATGAGGATTTTCACCCACACCAATTCTGCATCCCGGAGGATCAGATCGTGCCGCACCCCTGAATAGATTCCTATAATAAGTAGGATCCCTGCCAGAAATAGTATGATGGCTGGTTTCCTGATCTTAAGCCATTCTTTATATATTATTGATTTCCACATAATTTTAATATTTACCGGTTAAACCTATGAAAGCATCTTCCAGGGACATTTCTACCTTCCTGAAATTATTATATCTTATCCCCCGGATATCGAGATAGGATTGCACCTCCTCTGCCGATACATAAGAATACAATTCCACGGTATTTTTTACCATCTCATGATTTACGATTACCCTATCCCTGTCAAATTTTATATCGCTTTGTTCCACCTCAAAATTGTATTGTTTAAAGCTTGCCATAAAATCACTCAAGGACGAATAGGCGAGCACACGGTTATAATCCATGATCATGACATCGTCGATCAGGCGCTCCATATCCTGGATGATATGGGAAGTGGTAAAAATGGTCTTATTTTCAGCCTTCGCATATTCCTTCAGGTAGTCGATAAATAATCGCCTGTATCCTGGATCCAGCCCCAGGGTAAAATCATCCAGCACGAATAATTCCGGGTCCTGCGCCAGAAGAAGCCCCAAGGCTATCTGCGAGCGCTGACCGCAGGACATAGAGGCGATCTTTTGCTTTGGCGTAATTTTAAGCTTCCCCATCAGGTCAAAGTAAGCTTCCCGTTTCCACCCGGGAAAAAAACCGGAATAGAACTTCTCGATCTGGTAGATATCCATAAATGCATATTGCACATGGCCTTCTATCAGGAAACCGATTTTTGCTTTCACCGCCGGCGATAGATTCCGGGAGTTCTCACCTAGGATGAAGCAGTTCCCGCTCCGGGGCGTAAGAAACCCGTTTAAAATATTGATCGTAGTGGTTTTCCCTGCCCCATTCTTGCCAAGAAGCCCGAGGATGCTGCCCTTTTTGATATTGAAGCTCAGGTTTTCATACACCAGCTTCTTCCCATAATAATGGGTGAGATTCTTACATTCTACAATGTTTTCCATAATTTTTTTTTCGTGAAATGAACAGTGATATAGGCAATAGTTATCAGGGATTGTTGGTCCATCCCGGATTCTGCAACATGATCTTCTGGTTGAACCGGAGCACCATCCTTTCGGGAGTCAATGTAAAGGTCTTTTCTACCGTTCCGTCTGCGTTATATACGGTATGGGTATAAACGGTATTCGCGAAAATAGGGTCGAGAGAAAGCCTTCGTATGGTGAACCAGTTGTAGCCCAATACCGCAAACTCGCGGGTGCCTTCATCGATGATGAATTTGATCAGGTCTGTTTGCGACAGACCGGCAGGTACGGACACAACATTGGCTGGCATCCGGTTCTTACGGAGTGTCTCCACATCTGCGATCGCACCGGCCAGATCATTGGTGCGTGCTTTGCACTCGGCCCGCAAAAGATAGACGTCAGGCATGAAAACACCAACCGGATCATACAATACACCCGTTCTTCTGTAAACCCCGGGAATACCGAAAGGGGCTGCAAAAAAAGCGGATTTGGTATAGAAGGCGGTGAACCTGATATCGGTTGGTCCATAGAGCGCGCTGGTTTGAGGGCCTATCAAAATAGTGTTGAAGATATAAGTATATCGCTGAACCAGTTCTTTGCTAAACGCTTCCTCTACATTATAGCCAAGCGGAGGCCGGGCCGGACCCACTGGCGTAGGCGTATTTACACCTCCCGGGAGGGTCGTAACGTTATAATCATACAGGCCAAGGGGTATCTGGGCATTGCCAAAATCTGCGAAGGCCGCATTGAGCTGTGTAAGCGCATCGCTGTATTTCCCCATGAACACATACACTTTCCCCAACAAGGCCTCCGCCGCTCCCTTCGTCATCCGGATGGAAGTGGTAAGAGTCGTTGGCAAAGCAGGGATCGCTTTGTTCAGGTCCTGCAGGATGAAATCATACACTTGCTGAACGGTGGCCCTGGAGAAATGGGTGGCGGTCACATCCGCAGCCGTAATAATAGGAAAGCCCGGATCGGTGGCAGCCGTACTGGCGTTATAGGGCTTGCCGAAATAATTGATCAGTTGAAAATAACACCAGGCCCTGTTGGCATAGGCCTCGGCCTGTAAGGAAGCTTTTTGCCCTTCGGTTCCCCCCGACGAAGATTCCACCTCGTTGATGATCTTATTATAGATATAGATCTTGCTCATATAAGAGGTGATCTCATTCATGTCGTCATTCGGTTCATAGAGATCGGCTTCCCAGCCAAAAGCCCTCTTTTCGGCCAGAGAGGCGGCGGTATAATAGGGCTCTATCGCACAAACCTCCGGGGACATGACCACCTGGTCGGTTGCCGAGATAAATGCATACAGATTCTGGCTGTTCAGCATATCGCTGTAGTCATTGGTATTTTGCGCAATAAGGCTTCCCTTCGGCACGACCGTCAGGAAATCTTTTTTACAGGCGGTTGTTCCCAGCAGCAGGATGACAACGAGTCCGGCGAGGATGCTATTGAAACCGGTAAGCCAACTGTTTTTGAATATATTTTTCATCTGAACGTATTTTAAATGAGTTAGAAGGAAATATGCAGGCCCATGCTGATCGATCGCTGACCGAAAGGAGTGGATCTTGTACCAGCAAAGGCATTCTGGAATTCGGGGTCTATATTGCCCTTATTCGCCTTCCACAACATCAAATTAGATAGTTGCAGACGAAGGCTTACTCCCTGGGTATTGGTCCTTCTGATGACTGACATTGGCAGGCTATAGGAAAGCGTGATATCCCGGAACTTGATATAGGATGCAGAAAGCACATTGATGTCGGCATTTTCATAATAGCCTACATCCCTCCGGCTGTTGCTGGTAGATGAAACAGCCACATAGGAGGGAACATTGGTCCTGGTCTCATCGCCCGCTTTTTGCCAGCGGTTCAGGAATTCCGTATTGATGTTGCCGGTTTCAAAACTGGCCGTCGTCGGTATATCCGTATAATACGTATTCACGTCCCTGCGCATCACGCTGCCTAAGCTGTAGACCATATTCACATCCAACCCGAAGCCTTTATAACGAAAGCTGTTGGTCATGCCCCCCGTCCATACCGGCAGGTAGGTGCCCATATATTTCATATCCCCTGCCACCGCTACATTCCGGGCTTTGGTGACACCTCCCTTGGCCAGCCTGATCTGCGGATCTCCCATATTATCCAGGCCGGCGTACTTATACGCATAGATGGTAAAGGCCGACTGCCCAGGAACAAAACGGGAGGTCAGGAGCTGTGCGCCTGTGGTGATCGGAGCGGCGAGGTTCAGGCTGGTGACCTTATTCTTATTATAGGCCAGGTTAAAGATAGTATGCCAGATAAAGTTTTTCTCCCGTACATTAAATGTATTCAGGGAGAGCTCGATTCCTGTATTCTTCATGTCTCCGAAATTGCCCACGATACTGCTGAATCCCGAAAGAGTATTGATAGGCAACTGACCGATCATATTGGATGTCTTCTTCTGGTAAAGATCAAGGGTACCGCTGATCCTGTTCTTGAGTAGGGCGAAATCCAGCCCGACATTCAGGTTTTTGGTGCTTTCCCAGGTCAACCGGGAATTGGAGGGCGTAATGAGGCCATACGATACTCCGCCAGGCACGATCGGATCGTTCATCGCCTTGAGGATATCGTAAGACGAAGCCGTTCCGGGGGCAGGGGGATTGCCCGTGATGCCGTAGGTAGCCCTTACTGCCAGGAAATTCAGCCAGGTGGCCGCGTCCAGAAAATTCTCACGGCTGGCGATCCATTTGCCGCCAACGCTCCATACCGGTTTGTTCTGCGCCGACTTATCCTTACCGAATAAATTGGATTGATCGATGCGCCAGCTTCCGTTGATCACATACCGTTCATTATACGTATAGGCCGCATTGGCATAATAAGAAGTGTACCTGCGGTCGCCTTCCGTTTGCGCAAAAGGGTATTGATATAATAAATGAGCGTATCCATCAGCGGCAGTTACTCCCTTGGTTGCAAGGGATAGATAGTCGATGAATGGAAAGGTCTCCAGGGTCTGATCATAACCCCTGACCATCGTGCTTACGGCTGAATTGTATTGTTCCTGTGCTTCCTGACCGAAGATGGCCGTAAGCTGATGTTTTCTGTCCTTCCAGGCTTTGTCATAGCCAAGTTGGTTGCGGACCGTCCAGTCACGCTCATAGGCATTGCCTGTACCGTAATGGCCTCCTGTGATGGGAAGATAATGCGTAGGAAGGCCTCCGGGAGTGGTGGCGGGTGCGGTGAATTGAAAATTTTCGAGCCGCACATCATAGCTGTCTGCGCCATCGAAGGTCGTGCTCTTATTATCGTTTCGTACATACCCATATAAGCCTTCGAACCTCAATCCTTTCAACAGCGCTATTGAAATGCCCCCCGTTATCCTTGCCTGCAGGTTCTCTCCTTTTGAATACCCCCTGTTGAACTCATCTACAGGATTATAGTCCAGGTTGATGCCGCTCTTTGCTTCGTAGGTCGGCAACTGATCCCTGAAGATGCTTTTCATATAAGGCATCGAGACACTATTCCCGGATGCATCCTTGAACTGGTTGTAAGGCAGTCCGCGGTCATCGATATAGATAGGTCTTTTAGCGCTCGTGAAACCATCGGTCAGATCGGAGATCAGGTGTACCTGGATCCTGCTGCTGACTCTGAAGTCCTGCCGCAGGTTGATCTTATACGCATTATTCTTTTCGCCGGGAGTATTGCTTTTATTATCCGTATAGGCAATAGAACCATAAAAAGAATAGACCGGCCCGCCGCCGCTGAGCGAGAGCGTATGGTTCATCAGCATGGCATTGCGGTACCAGAGGCTTTTTACCTGACCGGTGTTATTGATATTGGACAGGCTGTCCAGCTTGAAATTTGCAGTGGCCGCACTTATCAGCCCCCTGGATTGATCGTAGAGGATCAGCTCATGCGGTGCAGTGAAACTATGGCTCACATTCACATTTCCCCAGGGAAGGGCTACCGGGTCGAATATGTCACGACTGGCTTGAATAAGCTGCCGGCTGTTCATCATGGGATAATAATTGAAATCCGGTTCACCTTGAAAATTGGCGAACCCGTCATAATCGATCCGCAGCTTTTGGTTGTTCGACCCCTTCAGGGTGGTGATCACGATGACCCCGTTGGAGGCCCTCGCCCCATAGATGGAGGCCGCCGTAGCATCTTTCAGGACAGTGATATCCGCCACGTCCTGCGGGTTGAGATTGCTGACATCCGGCAGGGCAATACCATCCACCACATACAAGGGCTGTCGGTTGGCATAAATGGAATTCAGGCCCCGGATCATGACGCCGTTGTCGGCATTTTGATTAATACCCCCGATGCTCAGGTTTTCACTGTTCGGCGTATTATTGATCACCAGGCCGGGCACCAGGCCATCCAGTCGTTGAAGGACATTCATGCTCGTGGTCCTGTTCTTTACCACATCCATACTCGGCTTGGCATAGGAACCGGCGCTCCTTTCCTTCAATAAAGTCTGATAGCCGTTGTTGACCTGGACAGTCACCTCTTCCCCTTCAATGATCTTAGTCTTTGCTATCAACGGGCCAAGAGAGCTCTGGCCCTTCACCTTCACTTCAAAACGCTCGATATTGACCCCGCTGATGACAAGCGTAGCATTGGCGTCGAGGCCGGACAAGGTAAATTCGCCGTTGTCATTAGTGATCGCCCCCCTGCTGGACCCTTTTACCTGTATGGTCGCTCCGGCAATCGGTTCGCCCTTTTCATTGACTACCCTGCCGTGTAGGTCAACAGGCGGGGAATTCTCCTCCGTTACAGGCAAAGGAGCCGCCACCACCGCATGTTTAATCGAGATGACCCGGTCGAGGATCGTATAGGAAAGGGACCGCCCCAGTACGCACTGGTCCAGCACCTCTTTCAGACCGGCATTTTTTACTTCCAGGTTCACGGGACCGGCGCCTGCCAATACTTCCTCCGCATAAGCAAAATAATACCCTGTTTGCTTTTCAATTTCATTGAACACTTTCTCCAAGGAGACGTTCTTTACAGAAAGGGTTATGCTTTGGGCATACCCTTTTGCATTTACCTGTAAGCAGCAGATAAGAAGCAGCATTGCTGTTAGTTTCATCGCAAGAATAATTGATTTCTCAGCGGATCGATGGCTTCTCGCTTCGCTCGAGGTCACAATCAGCAGAGTTTTGGTGTGTAGCCACCCCGGTTTTAGGGGCCGGGATGCGCAAATAACATTTAATTGCATAGTTTTGCAATAGTTTTGGTTAAACAATTAAGCAGTCCTGGATCGATTGTATTAAAAGGTTAACCCAGACTATATCCGCCCAAAAGCGGATACCCCCGGACCCGATGGCAATCGGGCCCGGTTTTTTTCTGTAGTCAACCGTAAAAACTCAGGGGGTTACCGTCACTTTCTTGCCTTCAATGCGGAAATGCACTTCTCCCGTTTGTTCCAGGATCTTGAACACATTGGTAATGGTCACATTTCTGGGTATCGTTACAATAAAGTGATTGGTGATCTTACCTTCATAAGTCACATCTATATTATACCATCTGGCTATCGCCCTCATCAAAGGACCGATGGTCACCTGTTTGAATTTAAAAACTCCTTTCATCCACGCGACAGCCTCATCCACATCAGCCTCTTTTACTAATTTTATTTGCCCTTGCGGAACATTGGAAGGAGTTACCTGCACCTGTTCTCCCGGCAGAAGCAACCTACTGGCCCCGCCCATTGTCACCCGGACCGATCCCTGCAGCAGCGTCGTTTTTATGACGGCTTCATCATCATAAGCATTAATATTAAAATGAGTACCCAGCACCTCCACCTCGCCTCCATCCCCTCCCCCCTGCCCCCTAAAGGGGGAATCCCCTGCACGGACGATCTTCACTTTAAAAGGCTTTGCCGCATTTTTAGCCACCTCGAAATAAGCTTCGCCTGTTATCTCGACCTTTCTTTCCTTACCGGAAAAAACCGTCGGATACCGGATGGAAGAAGCGGCATTCAACCATATGGAAGAGCCGTCCGGTAAGCTGAGCTTATATTGCCCTCCGCGCGGAGTACTTACCCTATTGTACAAAACTTCATGGTTCCCGGACCC